>CAMDRP010000075.1 GCA_945906965.1 Opitutus sp. GAS368
CCAAAAACGCGCCGGCGCGACTTTCATTTCGATGATCAAAACGCCCAGCGTCGCCCAGAATATCGCACTCTGGATAAAATAACGTGGCGCGATCTGCGGTGGCGCCAGCGTGAATCGCCCGTAAGCGATCAAGGCCGTGGCCCCGAGCACAAAAATTAAAAACGCCCCCAGTACCGGTTCACGCTGCGTCGCGCCGTGGTAAAAAAGGAAAACCAGTGACGCCAAGCCCAGGAGCCCGAACCCAGGCGATAACACCCCATGCTCCAAGCCGGGCACCGAGCCCAGCAAGGTGAGCCAATACCGCAATGCCGCCGCGGCTGCCGCCAAGCTGGTGAGTCGAAAGCCGCTCGTCGAACCGAGGTCCACCGTTTGCACAAAAAATCCAGCCACCCCGAGCGCAAGACCAGCCCAAAGCCAAGCCATGCGCCAACGCCGTTGCCACCCCAACAGACTAAACCCCGCCAGAAAAACCGCCAGCCCCTGTGCCGCCGTAAAGACGGCCGCGAGGCCCAAAACCACCGCCCCCACCGCCGCCCAGTGGGTGCCGCGCTGCCACAACACCAAGCTGCCCGCCGCCAGCGGTATGACCAGATAATGATCGATGGCCGCATAGGACAGCAGCTGGTTTTCAAAATGCTGCAGCTGGAAAATCAACAGACTTAAAAACGCCAGATACAGGAGCCGCAGGTTCACTTCGCGCGGCTGCCAAGCCAAGATCGCTACGCCCAGCACGATCGCCACATTCCCGATGGCAGCTAAGGTGATGAAATTGATTTTGCCCGTGAGTAGATAAATCGCGGCGAAAATTGCTCGGCTCGTGACCATGCAATGCTGCCCGTCCGCCGCCACAAAAAGTCCGATCACCTCGCGCCAAGAGCGGCTGTCATGCAGCTGCACCAAAAAACTCAACGTAGTCGAAAATTCATCCCAAAAAGGCGCATCCCGATAAGTCACAATTGAGATCCACCCGATGAACGCCAACGGCACGAGCGCCGCCGCCAGCAAAAGCCAGCGAATGGAGAACGAAACACGCCAATCCGGCGAAGACGCATGAATGGGGTGATTCATCGTAAAAGCTAAACCAAGCGCGCGGCCGTAAAACGAAGCAAGCCACATCGCTGCGCCGAAGCGAAAGCTCGCGACAATTTACGCGGGCTCACGCTGCAATAAATCTAGGCGCCGGCGCCGCAAAATGTTAGCTCAAAACAAGCTAGAGCCCAGATCGCGAACTGCTTTCAGCCAGCGCGAGTTGGCTCAGAATTTGCCCTTCACGCCGAAGATCCAACTCACGCCGTAGTTGCCGTAGCGGTAGAGTAACCCGGGTTGGCCGCGGATGGGGTCGCCTTCGTAGAGCAGGTTGGGATCGTTGAACACATTGCGGCCTTGGAAGAAGAAACTTAGGTTGTCGGAGAAGCGGTAGGCGCCACCGAAATCAACCTTGAGGTTGTGCCTTTGATAACGGCCAAAAACCGTCGTAAAGGGCGTGTCATCTTGCCACACGGCACCACCGCGGAAGCTCAGACGGCTAATGCTCCACGAGAGCGAGCCCGCGACTTTGTGCGGGGAGATGCCGGGGAAATACTGGTTGGCGTAGTTGCGTGTATAGCTGAGGTTGAGATTAGCGGAGCGGAGCACCTTGGGCAGAAACGAGAGCTGCTGGTTGTAGCTCAATTCGAGACTGCGGTAGCGGTAGAGCGAGTTATTGTTGTCCAGCGATTGGAAATCGTAGGCGGCGTATTCGGGATCGTTTTCGAAGCCGAAATCGGACGCTTTACCGCGCACGGTGACGCGTTGGTCGGTGATTTCCGTTTGTTGCACGAGCACCGTGAAGCTACCAACGGGTTCAAGGTAATACGCGAGCCGGGCGACGTAGTTATCCGAGCGCTCGGGCTTGAGATTGGGATTGGGCGCAGTGATCAGGAGAGCGATATCGTTGACGTTCCATACGCCGGCCAGCGCATCGATCGGGGGGCGGGAGATGGCGTGCGCGTAGCCAAACTGGCCCTGTAGGTTAGGGAGGAAAGAATACTTCAGCGAGGCGCTCGGGAAGAAGTTGTCGTAGTCGCCGTCACGCGTGGTGCGCGGGCGGGAGAGGAACTGGTAGTTCATGCCAGCGATGGTCGTCGCCCGGCGCGTGGTGGTGGAAATGGGATAACCCGCAGCCTGCACCTCGGCGGCGGTGAACGGGTCGAACTCCTTTGAAGTCGTCTCCGTGCGTTCCCAGCGGATGCCGCCTTGGAGTTGGAGTTTGCCGAGCTTGGTGTTGGCCATGCCGTAGGCGGCCGAGACGGTCTGGAGAAAATCGCGGTGATTCGCGATCGTGCCCGTGTAGTAGTTTTCAACCGTGGCGGAGTTCACGAAATATTCGGGGTGTTCACGGAAAACCACGGAGAGAGCGCTGCGGTCGACGAGCGTGGGCACGTTGGCGACGTTGAGGGCGTTGATCTGGCCAAAGTCGGTGTTGAATTTCCGCGGCGAGGCAAAGTTAGCGAAACTACCGGTGGGACCGCCGCCAGGGCCGTTGTAGCTGTAGACGAGGTAGGGCACCGTGTTATCGGAAAGACGGCGCTCTTCGGCCCATTTGCCGCCAAACTTGATGGAGGTGGGCAGCGCCCAGGGCAGGATGTATTTGGCGTTGGTTTCGCCGGTGTAGATTTCGGTGACGACGAAGCGGCCTTCTTCGTTGGTGCGGGGATTGGTGAAGCTCGAGAGGTTGGACCAATCGGCCCCGCCGGTCTGCACGAGGGTCCACTCAGCCGAGAGCGGATCGGAGCGCGTGGCGCGGAAATCGGCGTTGTTGATATTGGCCGTCTCAACGCGGATCGTGCCGCGACTGGAAGTCTCGTAGTCGTTTTTCGAGCGGGAGTAATTGAAGACGCCGTCCACGGTGAGGCCGTTGAGCTTATATTCAAATTTCGGCGTGAGCGTGGTCGTATTGGTGAGCTTGATCGCGCTGCCGCCGCCGAGGGTGAGGCCGCGTGAGGTGTTCGTCGCGAGGCCGTTGGTACGGATTTCCTTGATGCCATCGCCTAGGACGTTTTGACGACCCGTGGCAGCCGCACCGCCGTTGGCGGAGGCGGTCCAGGCAAGATTGTAGGTGTGGCCAGAATTCTCGAAGGCGTTGAACATGCCCGTGAACGAGAGCACGAGGCGCGGGGTGGCTTTGAAATCACTGGTAAGCGTGATGGACGAGCGATCGGTCAATTTCGGGCCGTCGGCAAAGGTGATGCCCGTGAGCACCACGGGGCGCGGATCGGAGGTCGTCGGCGTGCGGTTGTAGGTGTGCGTGACGTATTGTTGCTGCGCGAGCACACTGGACTTGCTCAGACCGAGTCGGATGCCGAGGCGCTGGTTCATGAATACATCGGAGTAATCGAGTTGGTAATTGGGTCGGATGACGTAGCGGGGCACATCGTCGAGACCGTAACCCTTCTGCGTGGTCATCGTGCCGGAGTTGGCGCTCATGCTGACCTGCCAGTCGAGGCGGCGGCCTTTGCGGTCGAAGGCGCGGCGCGTCTTCATGTTGATCGTACCGGCGGGCGAGCTCGCGTCCATGTCGGCGCTGGAGGTGCGGTTGATCTCGACGGACTCAATGGCGGTGATGGACATCTGCTCAAAGCCCACGGAGCGCGACTGACCACCGGTCGAGCCGTTGAGGGTGGCTCCGTAAGAAACAAACGCGTCGGCACTCGCGATGCTCGCTCCGTCCATCGTGACCCCGACGTAGGACTGATCGAGACCGCCGATGCGCGGACCGCGGCTGACGCCGTCGACGTATTCCACATCTACGCCCGGCAGAAATTTCAGGAACTCACCGACGTTGCCCTCGCTGCCGTCGCCGAAGCTGTCGGCAGCGACGGAGGTCGAGATGTTCATGTTGCGCCGCTGTTCCATGATGGCCTTGGCGTTGCCCTCGCGCTCGGTGGTGACGACGAACTTACTGATCTGCACGATCTCGTCCTTGCCCGCCGGTTTGACCAGCGTACTCACCAATTCGAAATCGCGCGTGACCGCCGCGCCGGCCGCCACCGTCACCGCGGCGCTGACGGTTTCGTAGCCAGAAAATGCCACCTGGAGCGTGGCGCTACCCGCCGGCACGTTATCGATTTGGTAAACGCCACCCTCCTCGGAGTAGACCGTGCTCTGCGTGCCCTGCACGCGGATCTCGGCGTTACGCACGTACTCGCCAGTGGAGGGATTGAAAATGCGCCCGACGACGCGGCCCGTCGTCGTCGACTGCCCCAGCAAGCCGGGGAGGAGAGCGCCGCACAAAAATAAACAGGCCAACGAAATGGACCGCAGCGTGAAGCGAGGGGTGAGAACAAAAACAACGATGTGCATGGTGGTAGAGAGAAACGGTAATGCTCACAGTCCGGCGCGGCGACAATAAGGTCAGGTCGCAGACGCAAGAAAACGGTATGTGAAGTTCAATTACATGACTTCGAGAGCGGGATGACAATCTACGTTTTGGTGATCCCTCAACGACGGTCTTTTGCCGCGGCCGCGCGCCGCGATCAACGCTGCGGTAGCGAGCAAACAGAAACAAAGACCCGACCGATCTTAACTGAGGCGAGACCTAGGACCGCGTAAAGCGAGCAGACGAACGAGCGTTTACTTATCCTTGCCGCTGGAGGAGCTCTTTTTGGCGCCGCCCTTGTCACCGCCGTGCAACATCGTGCCGGCGAGCACGCCGATGGCGAAGATGCCGAAGAAAATCAGCGACGCCGCTTCATGGATCGGCTTTTTCGCCGTCGTACCTGCGATCGGGAAATAAAAATTAATCTCGTGCGTGTTATTCATGCCGACGTAGAGCATGACGAATAGCAGCACGAGAAAAACGAAGGTCTTAAGGAAGGTGGCGAAGTTCATGAATGGTGACGGAGTTAAGCGGAGTTAGGCGCGCGCGGCTCGTGCCTGCAAACGGAAACGCGCCGCGGCGAATTCAGCACCGCGACCTCAGGATTTTTTCTCCGTCAATTCGTCATAAGCCGCGCCGAGGTTGCCGCTGAGGCGGTTGGGTAAGGGCAGATGGAAATCCGAGAAGCCAGGGAGGTTTTCCAGCGCCGCGATTTTGGTTTTCGGCTCGCCGGCGGCGATTTGTTTTTCGACGTGCGCGAGGAGCGCGGCGATGTAGTCGCGGAACACGAGGAGGTCGCCGCGTTGGCCGGTCACCCCGTATTTCGCGCTGCCGTGGCCGAAGACGTAGATCGCGTCGGCCGGATATGTTTTCGCGGCTTCCTCGAGCAAGGTGATCCAGTGGCGGAAACTCGCGCCCGACGGACGGTCCACGACGGGATAGATGCGGTTAAACAAGAGGTCACCCATGTGCACGACGTTGGCCTTCTCGAAGGTCACGATCACATCGCCGCTGGTGTGAGCGGGGCCATGATACTGCGCGGTCACGATCTCGCCGCCGACTTCGCGGCGCCACACGCTGGGGAACGTCGTGTCGGCGTAGACTTGTTTAGTGAGCGTGCCGGCTTTCTCGGCGGCGTTGAATTGGAGCTTGGGAACGTTCGCGTGCGCGACGATCGAGTGGGTCGCGGGCTTCATGATGGCGTTACCACCGGTGTGATCGCCGTGGTGGTGCGTGTTGATCACGACGTCGAGCTTGCGGTCGCCGCGGCCAGGTAAGCCCGCGAGAAACAACGCCGCCGTGTCCGCGAATTGGGTGTCAACGGCGACGAGCGCGTCTTTGTTGGCGAGCCAACCGATGGTGCCGCCGCGGCCGGTGAAGATCCCGACGTCGCGCCGCAGCAGGCGAAACTCGGTCACCGCGGGAGCGGGTGGCGCCTTGGGTGCGGGCGGGGCGGAGGGAGCGGAAGTAGGAGCGACAGACTGCGCGCGGGCCACGAGGCCGGCGGAAACTAACAACGACGAGTTAACCAAGAAATCACGGCGGTTCATCCCGCAAGCCAAAGGCCCCGCGCCTGCGCTGGCAATCTCGGCGGACTGAGATTTGGCGGCGTTACATTATCGCGACGCGCGGGCACGGCACTTGCTAAACTAAGACGGAGGCCAACACCTTACTTTGCTTTCGAAGAACCCCTTTACGTTCTTTGAATTTCCCCGGCCGGTGCCTGCGTGCCCGGCGGAAGACGCTGTTACAGCTCAATCACTTTACGGGTATGGCGCGCTTGCGACGGTTGCGCCTCGCCCGGTCTGGTCCCGCCCCAAAACGGAAACTTTGGCCGCGATCGGCTCACGCCAGTCTCGGTCAGACCTTCGGCTCGCGGCCTGCGCTTCACCGCGCGGGCGACGTCCCGGATGCCACTAAAGCCAGATGCCTAGAAACCAACCTCTCCGCGCCCTGTGTGGGCGGAGTTTATAAATAGAAAAAAGTCATGAAACACATAAACAAAGTCGCCGTTCTGTTAAGCTTGGTCGCTCTCCTCGCTCCCGCCCTCCAGGCGAAGAGTCTCGAAACGACCTATCTCGAAACGTGCCGTAAAGATGCCGGCGTGCCGGTGCCGGTCGTGGTGGTTTCGCCATCCGTCCGCGCCGAACATATCGGTTCCACCGTCGAAGTCGAATTCGTGGTGGACGCCCAGGGCAAAACCTCCGCCTTCAAAGTGATGTCCCCCGTGGACATCATGCTGAGCGGTGCCGTCCTGGACGCAGTCAAACAGTGGGAGTTCAAACCCGCGGTCAAAGGTGGCGTGCCGGTGGCGACGAAAGTTGTCCTCCCGTTGCACATCGTCGATGCCGCGGCGGCCAGCCCCCGCCTCGCCTCGAACTGAGCCGACGTTAAGTTAAACGAGAAAACCAACCAAGGGCGCGCCCGCGCAAGTCGGCGCGCCTTTGTCATTTTTAGAAAACCGTAACCGCTGCCTGTCCGCGCTTACTTCACTTTCTTTGGGCGCGGTGGGGCTGGCTCCGGTGCCTTGTCCCTTTCGGACGCGTCGGGCTCTGTGGCCACGAGGGCAATTAAAAGTGAAATAACGATCATGGCAGCTATCATCGATTGGTGTTGGTGTCGGAGACGGAAGGAAGAACATGCGGAGCAAAAGGCCGTTTGGCTAGGGCAAACCCGCCATCACCGGCATAAAGTTATAAAAAGACTGCCCCTCGCGTCCGCGGTAATGGGTGTGCGACACCGCGGCGATGTTCCTTCGCTTTATCGGCCGCAGTTCGCTGCGCAAAAATTTCCGAGAGAAATCCCGGCCACGGTTTGACGCGCCTCCGCGCCCGCGCACGTTCGATCTTGTGCTGACCGACGCTTTCGCCGGCCTTCAAAAACTAGTCCTGCCCGACCGTTGGCAGGCCGAGGCGATCCGTGCCCTTGAGGCTGGCCGCGACGTCGTCATCGACGCTCCCACCGGCGCCGGCAAAACCTACGTCTTCGAGCGCTGGGCCGAGCAGACAAATTTCGCTCGCCGCGCGCTCTTCACCGTCCCCACCCGCGCCCTCGCCAACGACAAATACGCCGAATGGCGTGCCCGCGGTTGGCGCGTGGGTATCATCACCGGCGACATCACCATCGACCCCACCGCCCCGCTCGTCGTCGCCACCCTCGAGGCCGTCCACAGCCAGATCGCCCCCGCCCACCCTACGCGCCCCAACGACCTCGCCCCCTTTCACCTCCTCGTCATCGACGAATACCACTGGCTCGCCGATACCGCCCGCGGCAACCACTATGAGGGTGCTCTGCTCTCCGCGCCGCCCGAGCTCCAACTCCTGCTCCTTTCCGGCGCCGTCGCCAACCCCCAGGACGTCGCCGCGTGGCTTCATCGCCTAGGCCGCCAGGTCGAAGTCGTCAGCCACCGCGAGCGCCCCGTCCCGCTCGAAGAAGTGGAAGTCGACGATCTCATTGCTGGCCTCCCGCGCACGATCGAGGGTTTTTGGTCGCGCCGCATCGCTGGCGCCCTACGCGAGGGCCTGGGTCCGGTGCTGATCTTTGCCCCGCACCGCCATGACGCCGAACGCCTCGCCCGTCAGTTCGCCCGCGAGGTTCCGCTCGCCGAGCCGCTTTCCCTTACCCCTGAGCAAGAACAACTCGCTGGACCCACCCTCACTAAACTCCTCCGCCAACGCGTCGCCTACCACCACAGCGGCCTCGCCTACGCCCAACGCGCTGGTCTCATCGAGCCGCTCGCCAAAGCCGGCCAACTCCGCGCCGTCTTCGCCACCCTGGGCCTAAGCGCGGGCATCAATTTCTCACTGCGCTCCGTCCTCATCACCGCGTCACATTTTAACCTCGGCCCCATCGAGCACGAGATCCCGCCCCACGACTTGCTTCAGATGGTTGGACGGGCCGGCCGCCGCGGCCTCGATGAGTACGGCTTCGTGCTCGTCTCCAGCTCCACCCCGCGCTTGCGCCGCGCCGCACCGCTACGACTTAAACGCGCCGCACCGCTCCCGTGGGCGTTCTTCCTGCGCCAGCTTTATCCCGGCGCACCCACCTCCGCCCTCGCCGCGGCTAGCGCCACCCGGTTCTTCACCGATACGCCCGTCGCCTTTGGCGCCGAAACCACCGCCGGCCTCCCGCCCGCGACCGCGCTCCCTTGCCACCACCGCACCGATACCGGCCGCGCCCGCCTCGTTCGCCGCGAACGCGACCCTTTTCTTGCCTGCCACACTTGCACGCACCGCCCGGCCTGCTTCGCTCTCTCCGTCCAACCCACCCCACTCTGGCAATGGCAACGCGTGGGAGTGCTCGACCGCGACCTCCAACTCACCGCCCGCGGCGCCATCGTCGCCTGCTACCTCGGCCCCGAGGGTCTCGCCCTCGCCGCCGCCCTCGAAGACCGCCGCTATCCGCTCGACGCTCTCCTGTTCGATTGCGCCAATCTCTTCGCCGCCGACCGCTTCGCCGGCACCCACCCCCGCCGCCTCGGCCGCCTCGCCGCCCTCTGCGAGCGCACCTACCGCCGCACCACCATCGAGGGTTACCTCCACGAAGGGCTCCCGCCCGGCTACGGCTTCGGCGCGAGCGAGGTCGTATCCGCCATCGTCACAACCCACGAATCCACCCGCCAGGTCGTCGATGCCCAAGAATTTGCAGGGCGCGGCGATGTCGATCGTCTACTAACTGAATGGCGCAGCTTACTTCGGCAAACGGCCCGTTCCGCCCCGATCACTTTGCCCGCCGATATCGCCTCGCGCTCAGACCGCCGCGCCGCCGCCGAGCTGTTTTTGGCTGAACGCTGGGATACGTTCCGCGCGCTCTGCCGCACGCAACTCATCACCGCCAAAGCCGATATGCTTCCCGTGCTCCCACCGCTCACCCCAGACCAACGCCGATCGGTGAACCACCGCTTCACCCGCGCCGGCAGCTTCGTCTCTAGCCGAGCTGCTCCTTGAGTAGCGAGACCTGGCCAGCTGGTCGTGTCGGCCCTCGCGCTAAGTACTTTCTTTAAACTCAACTCGTGTCCGTAATACCGAGGTAACCTGAAAAACTATGCGTCGAACCGCGCACATAACCTGCGCGGAAATTTTGGAAAATGCCGACAAAATAGGGCTACCGAATTTTGTTACGTAGAATATTAAGGAGTAAAGTGTCTACCCTTCACAGAACGAGCAAAGCGAGTTTTGTAAAACACCTCGGAAACACCCACCGTATAGTCTCCGCCAAGGTCCAAAAAGACCAAGTTAACCTAAAGCCATAATTCCAGGAGCATCAGACGGCGGAGTACGGGTGGCCGGCGAACTCAAAGGTAGCCGGAACGTATTTACCGAAGAGGCGGAAGGTGTATCCCGCAGGCTTTTAAGGGGAGCGCATGAGTAGGAAAAAAGCTGCGGTGAAATGCCGATGAAGTTGGGGCAAATCGCACGGCTATCGAAGCGGTGTTGCAGAGCGCGCTTGACGACACATCTCGCTTACATGGCGCCAGCTAAAAGCGACTGGGATTCACCCAAAATTAGGGGCGAGCACTTTATTGAAGTATTAACGCGCGCTGCCGGTTGGGTACGCTTTTCGTTGCGGTGAAATACGATCACTCCGTTTTTCGTTGGCCTACGATCTTGGCTGGTTGCGTCGACCGGATAATTGATATTTTGACCCATTTTTGACCAAAATTAAGCGAAAAATAGCGATTTTAAGCCTAATTTCACGTTTTTTCGCCCATTTATACGGAACTTCAACTCCGCCAAAATTTTGGGTGGGGGGAATGGGTAGAGGGCAAAAAAAGGCGCCCCGCCGCGAGATGATGCGGGGGGGGGCGCCGGAGAGATGTGGTCGGCGGGGGCTCGACGGGGTGGACTTAGTTGAGGTCGAAGCGGTCAGCGTTCATGACTTTGTTCCAGGCGGCAACGAAGTCGCGGACAAACTTGGGGCCGGCGTCGCTTTGGGCGTAGACTTCAGCCAACGCACGAAGTTGCGAATTGGAGCCCAAGAGGAGGTCCACGCGCGTCGCCGTCCACTTGACATCGCCGGTGGCGCGGTCGCGGAGTTCAAACTGTTCTTCGAGGGGCGAGGTAGGTTTGACGACGTGGCCCATGTCGAGCAGGTGGACGAAGAAGTCGTTGGTGAGCGTCTCGGGGCGGGTGGTGAAGACGCCGTGTTGGGATTTGCCGTGGTTGGCGTTGAGCACGCGCAGGCCGCCGATAAGCACGGTCATCTCGGGGGCGGTGAGGCCGAGGAGTTGGGCTTTGTCGACGAGGAGTTGCTCGGCGGGGAGCGTGTAGCGGGTCTTCGTGTAGTTACGGAAACCGTCGGCTTGCGGCTCAAGGACGGCGACGGAGGCGACATCGGTCTGCTCGGCGGTGGCGTCGGTGCGGCCGGGCGCGAACGGGACGGTGATCGGGTGGCCGGCTTGGTGGGCGGCGTGTTCGATGGCGGCGGCGCCGGCGAGGACGATCAAGTCGGCGAGGGAGACTTTCTTACCGCTGGTCTGGGGGGCGGTGTTGAAGGCGTGTTGGATGGCTTCGAGGGCTTTGAGGACCTTGGCGAGGCGGGCGGGTTGGTTGGCTTCCCAGTCTTTCTGAGGGGCGAGGCGGATGCGCGCGCCGTTGGCGCCGCCGCGTTTGTCGGAGCGGCGGAAGGTGGAGGCCGAGGCCCAGGCGGTGGAGACGAGTTCAGAGACGGCGAGGCCGGAGGCGAGGATCTTGGCCTTCAGGGCGGTGATATCGGCGGCCTCGACGAGCGAATGGGTGGCGGCGGGAACGGGGTCTTGCCAGAGGAGGTTTTCGGCGGGGACTTCGGTGCCGAGGTAGAGGCACTTGGGGCCCATGTCGCGGTGGGTGAGCTTGAACCAGGCGCGGGCAAAGGCATCGGCGAATTGCTCGGGGTGCGCGAGGAAGCGGCGGGAGATTTTCTCATAGGCGGGATCGGCGCGGAGGGCGATGTCGCTGGTGAGCATCGTGGGGCGATGTTTCTTGGTGGCGTCGTAGGCGTCGGGAACGGTGGGGGCGGCGTCTTTGGCGACCCATTGGTGGGCGCCGGCGGGGCTCTTAGTGAGCTCCCATTCGTAGCGGAAGAGGTTTTCGAAGTAGTTATTGCTCCATTGAGTGGGCGTGGTGGTCCAGGTGACTTCGAGACCGCTGGTGATGGTATGGGCGCCTTTGCCGGTGCCGTAGGAGTTGGCCCAGCCGAGGCCTTGTTCGGCGAGGCCGGCGGCTTCGGGTTCGCGGCCGACGTGGGAGGCGGGGGCGGCGCCGTGGGTCTTGCCGAAGGTGTGGCCGCCGGCGATGAGGGCGACGGTTTCTTCGTCGTTCATGGCCATGCGGGCGAAGGTTTCGCGGATGTCGCGGGCGGAGCCGAGCGGGTCGGGCTGGCCGTTGGGGCCTTCGGGGTTGACGTAGATGAGGCCCATTTGGACGGCGGCGAGGGGGGCTTCGAGTTCGCGGTCGCCGGTGTAGCGTTTGTCGCCGAGCCAGGTGGATTCGGCGCCCCAGTAGACGTCTTCTTCGGGTTCCCAGACGTCGGCGCGGCCGCCGCCGAAGCCGAAGGTTTTAAAGCCCATGGATTCTAGGGCGCAGTTGCCAGCGAGGATCATGAGATCGGCCCAGGAGATTTTCTGGCCGTATTTTTGTTTGAGGGGCCAGAGAAGGCGGCGGGCTTTGTCGAGGTTGGTGTTGTCGGGCCAGCTGTTGAGGGGGGCGAAGCGTTGTTGACCGGCGCCGGCGCCGCCGCGGCCGTCGGCGGTGCGGTAAGTGCCGGCGCTGTGCCAGGCCATGCGGATGAAGAACGGGCCGTAGTGCCCGAAGTCGGCCGGCCACCACTCTTGGGAGTCGGTCATGAGGGCGTAGAGGTCTTTTTTGAGGGCGGCGAGGTCGAGCTGCTTAAACTCGGTAGCGTAGTCGAAGTCCGCACCCATGGGATCGGAGAGCGCGGAGTTTTGGTGGAGCATCTTCAGGTTGAGCTGATTGGGCCACCAGTCGCGGTTGGACTGGACGCCGGCGTGAGTGGGCGCGGCGATGGGGGCGGTGGGTTTGGGCGTGGTGCCGTGGAGGTGGGGGAAGGGGCATTTACCGCCGGTGCTGCCAGATAGGTTTTCCATGATGTTATAAAAGATAAGGGGAGGATTAAATGAGGGGAGAAAAGTGGGACGAAGGGGAGGCGAGAAGAACGAGCCCCAGATTGACGCAGTCCGTCGGAGAGGCAAGAAGCTGAAGCTCATTTCGACGGTGTTTGAGGCGGCGACAAGCCGGAAGCGCCGAGCGACATCACAAAATAGTGTAGCGCGGGCGCAAAAACGACAATGGCGTGACGAAAATAATAGGCAGCTTCCACGAAACTCGGCTTGCGGAAGGCGTAACCCGTACGTTCGCTTGTCGGAAATCTTTATGTCCGCGTCCACCTCCGCCCTCCGCCCCGGCTTCCTCAGCCGCGCCACCACTGCCCTGACGCAGTGGATTGATTCCGATTACTGCCCAGACGGGGCCGATAAGATGCGGGCGGAGCCGGACCGCGTGGATTTCGTGCGCGTGATGCCCTTCGTGGTGCTGCACCTCGCGTGTTTCGCGGTGATTTGGGTGGGTTGGAGTCCGGTTGCCGTGTGGACGGCGGTAGCGCTTTACTTCATCCGCATGTTTGCCGTCACGGGCATCCATCACCGCTATTTCTCGCATAAGACCTACAGCACCTCGCGCGGCGGGCAGTTTTTCCTCGCGCTCTGGGCGGCGACAGCGACCCAACGCGGCTCGCTCTGGTGGGCTTACCATCATCGCCATCACCACCAGCATTCCGACGACCCCGAGGACGCACACTCCCCGCACGTCCACGGCTTCATCTGGTCGCACATCGGCTGGATCACCTCGCGGCGGAATTTCCCGACCGATTACACCAAGATCAAGGACCTCGCGAAGTTCCCCGAGCTGGTCTGGCTCAACCGCTTCGACCTCTTTGTCCCTCTGGTGCTCGCGCTCTCGCTTTATGGCACCGGCATTGCCCTCGAACACTTCGCACCCGGCCTCGGCACCACCGGCGGGCAGATGCTCGTCTGGGGATTCTTCATCAGCACCACGTTCCTCTTTCACGGCACCGCCTGCATCAACTCCATGGCTCACCTCATGGGTAAACGTCGCTTCAAGACCGACGATGATTCGCGCAACAGCTTTATCCTCACCCTGATCACCCTCGGCGAAGGCTGGCACAATAACCACCACCGCTTCCAGAGCTGCACGCGCAACGGCTTCTATTGGTGGGAGATCGATCCCACTTACTACGGGCTAAAAATGCTCTCGTGGACTGGCCTCATCTGGGGCCTCAAGCCCGTGCCTCAATCCATCCTCGATGAGGGCATACACGCCGATCACCACGCCTCCGTAGCCGCCGCCGAGGCCGCCCGCGCTGCGTCCGCGCAGAGTTCGCACGACTACGCCACCCTGCGCCGCGTCGTGCCCGTCGCCACGGCGATGGCCGTCGCCACCGCGACCGCCTCCTCGGCTAACCTCCCGAAAAAAGCCGACGACCCCGCCATCCGCAAAGACCTCAGCGAGGAAGCCCACGGCCTCACCCCGCCGCCGACCACGCCCCCGTCCGCCGGGCCGCAGGCGCCGGCCGCTTAAAACCCGGCTTGATTCCCTCCCCGCCCGAAGCGCCCTGCGCCTCGGGCTTTTTTGTTTTCCCCATCCGTTTACCCGCCTCAAGCGTAGATTAAAGACGCGTTCTTCGCGCCGCTAACACATCCCTCGCTGCCCGACCCACCTGCACCACCTTCGAGCCCGCAACTCGCCCCCCGCTCCGTTTCAACCGCCGCCTTTCCCCCATGTCCCACCCTCGCCTCGCCATCATCGGCACCGGCATCGCCGGCCTCGGCTGCGCCCATTTTCTGCAGCGCGACTACGACCTCACGCTCTTCGAATCGGCGGACTACATCGGTGGCCACACCAACACCGTCAACGCCACCGAGCCCGGCACCGGCCGCTCCGTCGCGATCGACACGGGCTTCATGGTGTTTAACCACGCCACGTACCCGCTGCTCACGCGCCTGTTTCACGAACTCCGCGTCGCCACCAAGAAAACCGATATGTCGTTCAGCGTCCGCCACGCCGACAGCGGCTTGGAATTCTGCGGCTCCTCG
>CAMDRP010000076.1 GCA_945906965.1 Opitutus sp. GAS368
GAGCGCGGCTGGCGATGCGGGCAAGCGAGAGATTTTCGCGTCTACGCGAAGTTAACGTAACCGCGGCGCAGCCCACGTGGTGCTTTGTGACAGTAGGGTTAAATTTGCGTACGGCCGCGGCCTTTTGTTATTGATGTACTCGACGGCAGTCTGAGCCCACCCCATCGCTTGCCCTTTAATCCATGAATTATTTCCGCTTCGCCTTCCTCCCGGCCCTATTTGTCTTCGCAGCTGAGGCTTTCGCCCAAGCTCCAGCATCCCAATCTCCCGCGATTCTCCCCGACGAGGAAGCGGTCAAACTCGAGGCCTTCACCGTCACCGGCTCCAACATCCGGCGCTCCGACGCGGAAACGGCGCTCCCTGTCACGATCTTGAGCGCGGCCGATCTCGACGCGCGCGGCGCGGCCACGATGGCGGAACTTTTTGAAACCCTCGGCATGGCGGAACCCTCCGCCATCACGGAAATCAATAACGGCCCGCAACTCGCACGCGGCGACGTCGCCTCGATCGATCTGCGCGGTATCGGCTCCGGCAGCACGCTCACGCTGCTCAACGGCCGACGCATGGCCCCGCACCCGATCTCGATGGCGGAAAACGGCGTCCCCTCGCTCGCGGTCAATATCAACACTATCCCGCGCGCCATGGTGGAACGCGTGGAAATTCTCCGCGACGGCGCCTCCGCAATTTACGGCGCCGACGCCGCCGCGGGCGTGATCAATAACCTCGTTTCCCGCACCTACGTCGGCCGTGGCCTCACCTTGAAAGGCTCCATGACGCAGCACGGCGGCGCCAATGAGTTCAACGCTACGGCCTTCGAGGGAATGCGTTTTGGCCGGACGCACCTTTCGGTTTCGCTCGATTATTTTCATCGCGACGCTCTCGCCGCTCACGATCGCGTCTGGGCCAAAAACGCCGATTTGCGCGTCAGTCGCAATCTCCCCGCCCCGTGGAACGGCATCCCGCTCACCGATCCTGCCACGGGCGTCGCCTTCGCCCGCGACAACGACTTCGCCAACACCAACAGCGTCAACCAATGGGGTCAGTGGCAACGCGGCTTCATCCAGCCCAATTACCTTACCTTCGTCGGCTCGCGCCCCACCAATAACACCGGTATCACCACCAGCACCACGCCTTCGACCGGCGTCGCCACGATGGCCACCGATGGCATGTTTTACCTCTGGCCCAGCCCTACCGGCGTTTCTTTCAAACAGACTGCGCCATCCAAAAATATCGATAACGCCGAGAACGCCACCTACTCGAATTGGAACCAGTGGAAGATGCTCGTGCCCGCGACCGACCGCGTCCAATTTGCCACTTTCCTCGATCACACGTTCAACGACCGCCTCGCCGCCTTTGGCGATCTACTCTTCTACCGCGCCTACAGCCGTACGGGCCGCGAGCCGGTGAACTTCAAAAACACCGACGACCAAGGCATCTATCTACCCGCCGCCAATCCCTGGAATCCCTTCGGCGTGCGTTTCTACAACGCCACCGGTGCGCCCAACAGCGACGGTACGCCGCGCCTTGTTGGCACGCCGGCCGATGTTTCCTTTTGGACCGGCATCTCGCCCGGACAGAATTCGAGCGACGGCCTCAAGCCCCGCGAAACCGAAGTTTACACGTATTCCTGGCGCGCGCTCGGCGGCCTGCGCGGTAAACTTGGCCAAGATTGGGAATGGGAATCGGCCGTCACGGCCTCCGGTGCCCAGTCCCACGAATACGAACATTTCCAAGTGCGCGAATCTCTCTTGCGCCGCGCGCTCAATCGCACTGACGCCACCGCCTTTAATCCGTTTCCCGTCACCTTTAAAATCGTCAACAACCAGATCGTCGTCGACCAAGCTTACAAAAATCCCGCCAGCGTTTACGACGGCATCTACGGCGACGAAGACCGCTTCGGCCGCACCAATCTTTTCATGTGGGACGCCAAAATTAACGGCCGCTTTGGCCGCGTTTTCCGCGGCGGCCCCATCGGCGTCGCCACCGGCACCGAGGTGCGTTACGAGACCTACGACGACAAACGCGCGAGCTTCGTCGGCCTCAATCCGCCCGGCTCCGGCAGCCAGTTCCCCTACCTGCGCGAGGGCGACAACGACTTCCTCGCTCTCAGCTCCAACGTCCCGATCAGCGCCGCGCAGACGATCTACGCCGCTTACGTTGAGACGTCATTGCCCTTCGTTACCCGCGAAAACCGCCGCCCGCTGCTCGAGTCCCTCGAGCTCACGCTCGCTGGCCGCTTCGAACATTTTTCCATCTTCGGCCAGACAACCAAACCGAAAGCCAGCCTCGTGTGGAAACCGTTTTCGTTTCTCAAAATGCGCGCTTCCGCTGCCGAATCCTTCCGCGCGCCCAATCTCGTGCAGACCAACACCACGCCGCTGCGCCGCCAGATTGGCGCCGACGACGGTTACCGTTTCGACGTCACCAGCTTGCTCTCCGATGGCACCGCGCAACGCACCGTCTACCGCCAGGGCAACCAAAACCTCCAGCCCGAAGAAGCCAAAACCTGGGTCGCCGGCTTCGTTCTCGATGTGCCCAAAGTCAGCGGCCTTTCCTTCTCGTTCGATTATTTCCACCTCAACCAAAACCAGGTGATTGAAAACGTCGGCGGCCAAGCCGCGATTGATCGTGATGAAATCACGCTCGCGCTTGCGACGCAGGCCGAACTCACCAAGGGCACCAACATCAACCAAATTGATCTTGGCTCTGGCTCTGCCGCCTACAAAGGCTCGAACAAGATCGTGCGCAAGCCTGTCACCGACGCCGACCGCGCGGCCTTCGCGGCCTTCAACGCCCAGCAGACCAACAACAACGCTCGCCGCGCCGCCGTCGGCGAACTCGTCAGCGTTATCGACGATTATCTCAACCTCAGCGGCCGCGACATCCAAGGCTACGAGTTCGGCGCCCAATGGCGTTCGCCCAAGACCAACTTCGGCCAATTCACGTTTAACGGTGAAGCCACGCACTACATTCTCCGTCGTTCCCAAGCCGATGCCAACTCTCCGCTCTTTGATGAGCTCGATCGCAATGGCCGCGTGAAATGGCGCGCCAACGCCTCCCTCTCCTGGCGTCGTGGCCCCGTCTCACTCGGCTGGTTCTCCACGTATTTCGGCTCCTTCGTGGACACTTCCGCCGCCACGACCGAGGCGATTTATCGCGCCCTCGGCGCGCCCAGTTACATCCGCGTATTCAACGACAACGGCATCATCCGTTACCTCCTCCGCGTCGATCCCACCTACAATCACAACGCTTGGATCTCCTACCGTTTCACCGGGCGCACCATGCCGTGGCTCAAACGCGTCTCCGTCCGCGGCGGCATCAACAATGTGCTCGATAGTGAACCCCGTCAGGCCGATGAACAATACGGCTATCAATCCGGCACCGCTAACGTGCGCGGCCGGCAATACACGTTCGAGGTTTCACGCAAATTCTAACGGCCCGCTTTCCGCGGCGCCCTTTGAGCTGGCGCCGCGGATTGCCTTGGATCGCGTGGAGCGTTTCTCTGGTGGTCAACCCCTCGAGCCCCTCCTGTGTTTTCCTTTCTAAAATCCGCCCCGGCCCTCGCTCCTTTGCCGGCCGATCGCATCGATCCGACTTACCGCCGATTGCGCTGGCAGGTATTTGCGGGGATTTTCGTCGGCTACGCGGCGTTTTATCTCGTGCGAAATAATTTCGCGCTCGCGCTGCCCGCCATTCTCAAGGCGCACCCAGAGTATTCCAAAGTCCAGCTCGGTTGGGCGATGACGGGTCTGCTCACGGCGTATGGGGTGGCGAAATTTATCATGGGCGCCGTGTCGGATCGTAGCAACCCGCGCGGGTTCATGGCGCTGGGCTTGTTACTCACGAGCGCGGTCACGTTTGCCTTCGGAACCATCCCGGGAATTTACGGCTCGCTCGCGTTGATCGTCGGGCTGCAGACGCTGAATGGCTGGTGCAACGGCATGGGCTGGCCACCGTGCGGCAAGACGATGGTGCATTGGTGGAGCACGACGGAGCGCGGGCGCGTCGTCGCCTCGTGGAATGTCGCGCACAATATCGGCGGCGCGCTCATCGCGGTGTTCGCCGCGTGGGGCGTGGCGTATTTCGGCGACTGGCACGCGACGTTTTACGTAAACGCCGCGATCGCGGCTACCGTGGCGGGGTTGATTTTGCTCCTTGTGCGCGACACGCCGCAGAGCTGCGGACTGCCGCCGGTGGAGACGTTTAAAAATGATTTTCCCGCCGACTACTCGGCGGCGCATGAGCAAACGCTCAGTTTCCGGGAAATCTTTTTTCGCCACGTGTTGAATAACAAGTTCCTCTGGGCCATCGCGCTCGCGAATGCGTTCATCTATTTCGTGCGTTATGGCGTGGTGAATTGGATTCCCACGTATTTGCAGACGGCGAAGGGTTTTAACTTCAAAGAATCGGGACTGGCATGGACGGCGTTTGAGCTGGCTGGGATCCCCGGTACGATTTTGTGCGGCTGGATTTCGGATCGCTGGTTCAAGGCGCGACGTGCGCCTGCGACGATTTTGTTCATGGCGCTGACGCTCGCCGGCCTCGTGGTCTACGGCCTCAACGGCCGCGGGCCTTACTGGATCGACGTGGCGTCGTTGATCGCCATCGGGTTTTTCATTTATGGACCGATCATGATGATCGGGCTGCACGCGCTGGATCTGGTGCCAAAAAAAGCAGCGGGAACGGCGGCGGGTTTTACCGGTTTCTTCGGCTATTTTTTCGGCTCGGCGCCCTCGGGGGCGGGCGTGGGTTGGATCGCGGAAAAATTCGGCTGGAATGGCGTGTTTATAACGATGATCGCGTGCTGCATCCTCGCGATCGCTTTCAGCGCGCTGACGCTCGGACGTCGGCCCGCGCCGGATACACTTTCTTGATGAACCTTAAATATATTCTCGGGCTGTTTTTATGGGTGGCGGGGGTGGGCGTGGCGGCGGAAACGCGGCCGCTCGTTATCGCGCATCGTGGCGCGAGCGGTTATTTGCCGGAGCACACGCTCGCGGCGAAGGCGTACGCGCACGCCCTTGGGGCAGATTTTATCGAGCAAGATCTGGTGCTCACGAAGGATGATGTCCCTGTCGTGCTGCACGATATTTACCTCGATACCGTGACGGACGTGGCGGTGCGTTTCCCGGAGCGGAAGCGGCCTGACGGGCGTTTTTATGTGATCGATCTCACGCTGGCGGAGCTGAAGCAGTTGCGCGTGACCGAGCGTTTCAATGCGAAGACCGGCGCGCCCGTATTTGCGGGGCGATTTCCGGCGGGGCTGGCGGAGTTTCGCGTTTCCACGCTCGAGGAAGAGCTGCAACTCATCCAAGGACTTAACCGCAGCACGGGCCGCGCGGTCGGAATTTACCCCGAGATCAAGCAGCCGCAGTGGCACCGCGCCCAAGGTCACGATATCAGCAAAATCGTGCTGCCGCTGCTCGCGCGCTATGGCTACGCGACGAAGAGCGACGCGTGTTTTCTACAGTGCTTTGAAGAAGCGGAAGTGAAACGCATCCGGCGCGAGCTGGGCTGGCGGGGACATCTTGTAATGTTAATTGAAGCGAGCGCGCAGGGCGCCGACGGCACAGATTTTACTACGATGTGTACGCCGGCGGGATTGCGCGAGTTAGCCAAAGTCGCCGACGGCATCGGGCCCTCGCTCGGACGCATTGTAACGTGGACGGATAAGGGCGAAGCGAAAATTTCTAATTTAGTGAAAGACGCGCACACGGCCGGACTTATGGTGCACGCGTACACGATCCGCGTAGATGAATTGCCGAAGCGTTGCCCCTCGGCGGCGGCATTGCATACGGCGCTTTTTACGGCGGCGGGTATCGACGGCGCGTTTACGGATTTTACGGACGTCACGCGGGCTTGGTTGCTCGCACCTAATGCAGGTCCTGCGGCTCGCTTAAAGTGACGAATCTGCGAGCCAAGCGGTCGCGGCGGTAAGATCCGACGCGATGAGTCCATGGCTGGCATGGACGAAGGTTTGCGTGACCTCGGCCCCACCGGCGCGAAGGAGCGCAGCGAGGCGGGGCGGGTGGTCGAGCGGCACGATGGGATCGGCGCTGCCGTTGAGCATCAGCACGCGTTTGCCGGTGAGCGAGCCGGGCGCGGCTGGCGTATCGAGCACGACCATCGAACGCAGTAGCAGGGCCGCGCCGAGAGTAGCAGGGCGAAGCTGAAGCAGGGTGGCGGCGATGTTGGCGCCGTTGGAGAAGCCGAGCGCGGTGACGCGAGTGGCGTCGAAACGGTAATGCGCCGCGGCGGCCTGCACGAAATCTGCGAGCGCGTGCGTGCGGCGCGTGACCTCGATGGGATCGAAGACGCCCTCGGCGAGGCGGGCGAAAAAGCGGCGCGCGCCGTGTTCGGAGACGTCGCCGCGCGGACTGAGTACGGCCGCGCCAGGAGCGAGTTTGCGCGCGAGCGGTAGCAGATCGTTTTCATCGCCGCCCGTACCGTGGAGCAACAGCATGGGCGCGGCGGTGGGATCTGTGCCAGGTTGGAAAACGTGGTGGTAAGAAAGGGCCATGCGCGGGACTACGTGAGTGGCGGCAGGTGCGCTTCGATCGCGGCGCGTTGACTCTCGTATTGGGCGGGGAGTTTGAGCGCAGTGCCGAGGGTGGCGAGTGGTTCGTCGATGGTGAAGCCGGGGTTGTCGGTCGCGATTTCGAACAAGATGCCCGCGGGCTCGCGGTAGTAGATCGAGTGAAAATAATTTCGGTCCATCACCGGACTTACGCCCAGATTGAGCGCCTGCAGGGCTGTGAGTGCGCGGGCTTGGGTGGTGTCGTCGGGTGTGCGGAAAGCGATATGGTGAACCGTGCCCGCGCCGGAGGTTCCGCGCGGGAGCGACGGATCTACGAGAAGATCGACGTAGGTTCCGGGTCCGCCGCCGGCGACGCTGAACCGAGTACGATGATCGGCGGTGGCCGTGGCGCGATAACCCATCGCGTGGGTGAGGAGCGCGGCGGTGGGCGCGGCATCGGGCACAGCGAGCGTGACGCTATGAAAACCACGGATGCCATGTGCGGCGGAAATTTCCGGGTGGGGGTGCGCGGCGCGAGCATCGGGCTCGGCGCTGGCGATGAGTTCGAGGACGAGGCCGTCGGGATCGTTGAATGCTATAACTTCGTCACCGAAACGCGTCGTGACCTCGCCGGGTGAGACGCCGTGGGCGAGGAGCCGTGTACGCCAAAAATTCAGGCTGCCCGCGGGCACGGAAAACGCCGTGGCATAGGCTTGGCCGGTGCCGGGACGGCCGCGACGGATGCCGGCCCAGGGGAAAAACGTCAGCACGGAGCCTGGCGTGCCGACGCTATCGCCGTAGTAAAGATGATAGGTGGACGGGTCGTCGAAATTGACGGTGCGCTTGATGAGGCGCAGGCCGAGCGCGCTGGTGTAGAAAGCGACGTTGCGCCGCGGATCACCGGCGATGGCGGTGACGTGGTGGAGGCCGGTGAGAGCGAGCGCGGAGGAGGGGGCAGAGTGGTTCACTACTAATACGCTTTGATGTTGAAACGATGCGTGCGTGGCGAGGGGATTGCAAGCGGTGGGGCATACGCGGTTAGGGTTATCTCTGCGCGACGACCAGGAAGGCTCCGGAGAGGTGTCCCCGGCCAGCGCAGGTGCCTTCGGCGGGATACGGTCCTAGCTCAGAGTTGACGGACAATCATAGACGGACGGGATACTGTCCATATGAACGCCATCACCTATACGGCAGCGCGCGAGAATCTCGCCTCGACCATGGATAAGGTTTGCGACGACCGGGAGCCGTTGATTATCACGCGCAACCGCGATCAAGCGGTGGTTATGGTCTCGCTGGAAGATTACAAGGCGATGGAGGAAACGGCGTATTTGATGCGGAGTCCGGCTAATGCGCGGCGACTTTTGGCTTCGATCATGCAATTGGAATCCGGGCAGGGTAAGCTCAGAAAACTGAAGCAACCCTGAGGCGATGGCCGCGACTCAGTTATTTTTTTCGACTAAGGCATGGGAGGAATACCTGTACTGGCAGGGGACCAACGAGAAGTAGGTTCTACGAATCAACCAGCTCATCAAAGAAGTGATGCGCGAACCGTTCAGCGGAATCGGCAAGCCCGAGCGCTTGCGGCACGCCTTTCAGGGTTATTGGTCGCGTCGAATCGATAGCGAGCATCGCCTAGTTTACAAAGTCGTGGGCGAGCAGATTTGGGTGGCGCAGGTGCGCTTTCACTATCGGGACTAATTGCTCACTCTCGGCTTGGAAGTATCACCAACCGTAGTTGCGCTTGATGCGAAGCGCTTCGTAGAGGTCGGTGGGGAGTTCGAGGATGAAACGACTCGGCGTGAGCATCATGCCGCCGGGACCCGCGCGGGAGGCGATCTTCGGATAGCTTAGATAGAGCTCGTTGCGGGCGCGAGTAACGGCGACGTAAAATAGGCGGCGCTCTTCCTCGACGTCGCCGTTTTCGATGGCACGGCGCCCGGGAAACTGGCCGTCAGCGAGGCCGATCAGGAAGACGACGTCGTATTCCAGGCCTTTGGCCTGGTGAATGGTGGTGAGCTTGATGGCGTCGGTCTCGGGCTCGACGCGACGCTCGCTGGTCTCGCCGTTGAGCAAGACGATCTGCGCGAGAAAATCCTGCGTCTCGTCGAAGCGTTGGGCGAAGCCGATGAGGGCTTTTAATTCTTCGAGGCGATCCACGTAGTCAGCGTAGGCGCCTTTGAGGTAATCGCCGTACCAACTGTCGATCGCGATCTCGACCGTCTCGGCGGGTTTGCGGTTCTGCATGGCCTCGGCGATCTGCTGGAGCGAGGTGCAGAAATTCGGCCAATCGTCGCGGGCATCTTTGGCTACTTTGCTCACGACGTCATCGGTGGGGAGGACGTCGATAAAGTTTTTGCGGAGAAGCTGGGCGTTTTCGCGGGCGACGGCGTAGATTTTTTGCGCGCCCTTTTCGCCGATCTTGGGGAGGAGGATGGCAATGCGTTGCCAGGCCTGTTCGTCGGCGGGGTTGTAGACGAAGCGGAGGAGGGCAATGAGGTCGCGGATGTGCTGGCGTTCGAAGAACTTCACGCCGCTGGTGATCTGGTAGGGCATGCCGGCGCGGGAAAGCGCGAGCTGAATCTCAAGCGCGAGAAAATGGGAACGGTAGAGGATCGCGATTTCGTTGAGCGAGACGCCGTCGTCGTCGACGAGGGAACGGATGCGCTTGAGAATGAAATCGGCCTGCTCGCGGTCGTCCATGGCTTGAACGACGAACGGCTTTTGGGAATTGGCACGGTGGGCGCGGAGTTCTTTTTCGAAGTGCCGGCCCTTGGGTTGGGCCTCGAGCACGCCGTTGGCCAGAGCGAGGATTTGCGGCGTCGAGCGGTAGTTGGTCTCGATGCGGTGGATGACGGTACCGGGGTGACGCTCGGGGAACGTCATGATGTTTTCAAAATCGGCGCCGCGCCACGAGTAGATGCACTGGGCGTCGTCGCCGACGGCCATCACGCGATGGTGGGCGGCGAGTTTGTCGACGATCTGGGCCTGGAGCGTGTTGGTGTCTTGATACTCGTCGACGAGGACGTGGCGGAAACGCTTGACGAAGTGCTGGGCGACCTCGGGGGCGTCGGTGAGGAGCTTCAGCCAGAGCTCGAGCAGATCGTCGTAATCGACGACGTTTTGCTCGCGCTTTTTCTTGGCGTAGGCGGCGGCAAACGCGGGGAAACGGTGCGAGATCTCGGCGTACTGGGGAAACTGATCCGAGACGGTTACGGCGAGTGAGAGCTGGGTGTTGCGGGCGAGGGAGAGGACGCTGAAAAGTGGGCCGGGGCGTGGGTTGGTCTTATCCTTAAAAAACATTTTATCCTCCGCTTCGACCGTTTGCTTGAGCAGCGTCTCGGATTCGTCGGCGTCGAGGATGGTGAAATTTTTCGGGAGGCCGATGGCCTCGCCGTGCATGCGCAGCGCGCGGTGGCCGATCCCGTGAAATGTGCCGCCCCAGAAACGCCCGGGCTCGAGTCCGGTGAGTTCTTGCACGCGGTGGAGCATTTCCTTGGCGGCTTTGTTCGTGAACGTGAGGAGCAAGATCTCCCAGGGCTGGACGCCTTGGGAGATGAGGTAGGCGACGCGGTAGGTAAGCGTGCGGGTCTTGCCGGAGCCGGCGCCGGCGAGCACGAGGATCGGGCCGGGCGGGGCGGTGACGGCAGCGAACTGCTCGTCGTTGAGCAGCGCGCGGAAATCGATCGGCGGAAAGCCGGGCGGACCTGAAGGAGCGTCGAGTTCGAAATCCATGGACGCGCTTAGGCTCACGGCTCGGCGGGTGGGAGCAAAGCGAAAGTTTCGCGCTCCGCCCAGTTAACGAAACTATTTCTCGCCGCCGTGACTCAGTGCGCGGCGGGGACCGCTGGTGCCGCGACGGAGTTTAGGCTGCGAGTTTTTTGCGCGGGCTCGACGCTGACGTTTTCCAGAAAAATCCGGCCGGCGTGGTGAATGATATCGCTGGCGGTGACACCGGCGAACGTAGAGTTAGCGATACGGATGTCGTCGATGATCGCGCCGGGGAATCCGACGACGAAGAAGACGCGCGGGCTGGATTTGCTGGTGATGTTTTCCAGTGAGACGTGACGCACAGTCGGCATGAACGTGCCCTTGGCGCCTTCTTCGTAGAGGAAATCCACCGTGACAATCGCTTCGGCGACGCGGCCGATCTGGACGTTGCGCATGAAGATATTTTCGATGGTGCCGCCGCGCACGGCGTTGCTCTTGAAGCGGAGCGCGCGGTCGAGGTTGGGGCTGTCCATGGTGCAATTTTCGACGAAGACGTTGCGGCAGCCGCCGGCGATTTCGCTACCGATGACCACGCCGCCGTGGCCGTCTTTCATGGTGCAGCCGCGCACGATGATGTTTTCCGAGGGCACGTTGACGCGGCGGCCGTCGCGGTTGCGGCCGGATTTGATCGCGATGCAATCGTCGCCGGTGTCGAAGATGCAGTTTTCGATGAGGACGTCGCGGCACGATTCAGGATTACATCCGTCGTTGTTGGAGCCGTGGGAATTGATCGTGAGACCGCGCACGGTGACGTTAGTGGAAAGTACGGGGTGAACTTCCCACATGGGCGAGCGGATGATCGTGACGCCCTCGATGAGGATGTTTTTACAACGGTAGGGTTGAATAAAATTGGGCCGTAAAAAATGTCCGGCGCCGAAGACGCGCTCGGCGACGGGCACATCACGCTCGCCCATCGCGATGAGCGCATCGCGGGCGACGCGTTGCTTGGGCGGCGTGGCGCCGCGTTTCACGTTCCATGCCCACCACGTGTCGAGGGTGGCGCCGCCATCGAGCGTGCCGCTGCCGGTGACCGCGATATTTTCTTGTTCAAACGCGTAGATGAGCGGCGAGTAGTTCATGCATTCGACGCCTTCCCAGCGCGTGAACACGATCGGGTAAAGCGCGGGGTCGGGGTTGAAACGCAGCGTGGCGCCGGCGGCGACGTGTAGGTTGACGTTACTTTTGAGATGAATGGCGCCGGTGGTAAATTCGCCTGCGGGAACGACGACGCGGCCACCGCCGGCGGCGTGACAGGCGGTGATAGCTTGGGCGATGGCAGCGGTGGCGTCGGTCGTGCCGCCTGTGACGGCGCCGTATGCGGTGATCGGAAAATCGCGGGCGGGAAACGTCGGGGCTTTGATGCGCGCGAGGATTTCCGCAGCGGTGTCCCAAGTCACGGGCGCCGGGCTAGCGGCGGGTGCCGCGGCGGCGCGGAGCGGTTGGCCAAGAGCGGCGAGAAAGAGCGCGGCGAGCACGAAGAGGATTTTTTTCATGGGGCGGAGGCGGATGATTAAATTAAATTTGGGACAGGTGTCCGAGTAAACAGGGATGTTCGCTTGGGCGGGGGAAAGCGGAAACCTTTTATAGCAACACGAGGTCGTTACGATGAACGACTTCGAGGCGCTTACGCGAGGGGTGAAGCGCGCGCAGGGCGACGGCTTGGAGGCCGGCGAGGGCGGGGATTTCTTTGCTGGAGAAACTGGTTTTCCCGCGGGCGAGCACGGTGGCGTCGGGGCCCGCGATGTTGACGATGTCGCCGACACTGAATTCCCCGCGGGCGTGTGTGACGCCGACGGCGAGGAGGCTGCTGCCGCGCTCGCGGAGCACGGGGACGGCGCGGGCGTTGACGAACACGGTGCCGGCGGGGCGTTGAAAATAGGCGAGCCAGTGTTTCTTGGCGTCGAGGGGCAGGCCGCTGGGGACGAAAAACGTGCCGGGGCCGGTGCCGCCGAGGAGACGCGCCACGATGGCGGGCGCGGAGCCGCTGGCGATGAAGACGCCGCAACCGGCGCGGGTGGCGAGTTTGGCGGCGGTGATTTTGGAAATCATGCCGCCGGTGGCTGTCTCGCTCGTGGTGCCGCCGGCCATGGCTTCGATGGTGGGCGTGATTTTTTCGACGACGGGGACGATCTCGCCAGTGCCTTTGAGGTCGATGAGGCCGGGTGCGGTGGAAAGAATGATGAGGTGCTCGGCCTCGACGAGGCTCGCAACGAGGGCGGAAAGCGTGTCGTTGTCGCCAAACTTAATCTCGGCGGCGCTGACGGTGTCGTTCTCGTTGATGATCGGAATCGCGCCGTAGCCGATGATCTGGCGGAGCGTTTCGCGGACGCCGAGGTAACGCGTGCGCACGCGAAGATCGTCGTGGGTGAGGAGAACTTGGGCGACGGTGAGCGCGTGGGGCGCAAAGGCGGTTTGCCAGACCTGCATAAGGCGGGATTGGCCGATGGCGGCGCAGGCCTGTTTTTTGGAAACGTCTTTGGGTTTTTTCGCCAGGGCGAGGGCGCCCATGCCGAGGCCAACGGCGCCGGAAGAAACGACGATCACCTCGGTGCCCGCGGCGCGCAGGGCGGCGAGTTGGGCGGCCAGATCGGCGATGCGGGCAGTATCGAGTTGACCGATACCCGTCGTGAGCACGCCGGTACCGAGTTTGACGACGACGCGTTTCGGGGTGGCGGAGGATTCTTTTTTCAACGCGGGAAGCGCGGCGGGCCGCGGCGGGGAGGATGAGGGCGCAGGGTAAACTCCGCCCGGTCGGGCTCAGACGGTGAGCAGATCCTTTTCTTTGTGCGCGAGGTGTTCGCCGATGCTTTTGATGGCGGCATCGGTGGCGGCCTGGATGTCTTTTTCGACCCGCTTGGCTTCGTCTTCGGGCAGTTTGGCTTTTTTGACCGATTCCATGACATCGCGGCGGACGTTGCGCACGTGGACGCGGCCTTCTTCGGCGAGACGATTGGCGTTTTTAACGAATTCGAGGCGACGTTCCTTGCTCATGTCGGGGAGCGGAATGCGGATGACTTTGCCGTCGGGGATCGGGTTGAAGCCGAGGTTGGCTTCTTGGATGCCGCGGATGATGTCTTTGATGATACTGGTGTCCCAAGGTTGAACTTGGATGAGGCGGGCGTCGGGCGTGCTGATGGCCGCGCATTGTTTGAGCGGGGTCATGGTGCCGTAGGCTTCGACCATGACGGTCTCGACCATCTGCGGCGTGGCTTTGCCGGTGTGGATGGAGCTAAATTCGTGGAGCGTGTGGTCCACGGTTTTTTTCATCTTGGCTTGGGCTTCGGCGAGGAACGGGGAGGACATGGTGGGATTTTTTAAAGGTGGAAAACGGGCGGCGGCGCGGATCAGTTTTTTACGAGGGTACCGATTTTTTCGCCGAGAGCGGCTTTGCGGATGGCGTGTTCGTCGTTGAGGTCGAACACGAGGATCGGAACGTTGTTATCCAGGCAAAGGGAAAACGCGGTGGAGTCCATGACGTTGAGGCGCTGTTTGAGCGCGTCGATGAACGTGATTTCGTCGTATTTGACGGCGTCGGGGAATTTTTTTGGGTCTTTGTCGTAGATGCCGTCGACCTTGGTGGCCTTCATGATGATGTCGGCGTGCATCTCGGAGGCGCGGAGGGCGGCGGTGGTGTCGGTCGAGAAGTAGGGATTGCCGGTACCGGCGGCGAAGATGACGACGCGGCCTTTTTCGAGGTGGCGCATGGCGCGACGCAGGATGAACGGCTCGGCGATCTGGTTCATCGGAATGGCGCTCTGGACGCGGGTGGTGACGCCCATTTTTTCGAGACAATCCATGAGCGCGAGGGCGTTGATGACGGTGGCGAGCATGCCCATGTAATCGCCGGTGGTACGGTCGACGCCGCGCTGGGAACCTTGGAGGCCGCGGAAGATGTTGCCCCCGCCGATGACGACGCAGACTTCCACGCCGAGGTCGGCGATCTCTTTGACCTGGCTGCAGGTTTTTTCGAGAGTGGCGGCGTCGATGGGATCCCCGCCTTTACCGCCACGGAGGACTTCGCCCGAAAGTTTTAGAATGATGCGTTTATATTTAACGCCGAGCGCGACTCGTTTGTTGGCATGCATGGCCGCGAGGAAACGATTGTGTAAAATCGGCGTCAATGCCCGAGATGCAGCGTCGCCTCATTCCCCTCGGAAAATCGAGCGGAG
>CAMDRP010000077.1 GCA_945906965.1 Opitutus sp. GAS368
CCCAAGCGCGACATCACCTGCGGCCGCAACGGCGCCAAATCACCTTCCGACGCCGCCTGAATCCGCGCCAACATTTCCAAAGATTCCCCGCCGTAGTCCGCCGGCACCGTCCAACGCTGCGGGGTCCACCAGCCATAGTGCGCCACGCAAACCAGAGCGGCCGCCAGCGTCAACCCAAGCCAGCGCCACCTTTGTACTAGGTTCGACATAAATTTGGGGTGAAAATAGAACGCGGACAGGCAAGACAGACAACCGACTTGAGAAAACGGTGGAACGCAGCTCACGCAAGCCCCGCTTTCCGATTACGCAAAAACACCGGCAGCCCCAGCCCCGCAGAAAGGAACATCTCTCGTAGCGCCTCCGCTCTGCGGACATTCCGGCTCTCCAAAATCCTAAATCCGGATATTTTTTTTGAGGCCCAACTCGTGTCCGTCAAATCGGGGTGAACTCAGCTATATGAATTCAAAGTCAACTTAAGTTGCTTGACCGAGTGGCCTATTTGGTCACTTTTTTTATAGTCTAATGCGCATCATTACCCGTAAATTTCTCGATGCGGCCAAGAAGACCTATCCTAAAGCACGTGCACCTCTCGACCATTGGTATCGGGTGACTAGAGCCGCCCGCTGGCAAAATTTCATCGAAACGCGACAGACCTTTGCCCACGCCAGCCAAGTTACAGTCAAAAGCAACCGCACCGTCACCGTTTTTAACATCACAAACGATTTCCGCCTCATCACCGCCATTCATTACAACCGGAAAGAATTGTTTACCATGCGGTTCCTCACTCATGCCGCTTACAGCAAGAACACTTGGAAAACATCTCCTTGAAAACGATCACGACGCTTAAATTCTCCAGTTTGTCGAAAACCTATTCAGGATTGGTGTCTCTGCACGTGCCACGTCCCATTCATGACGCCACCACCTACGATAATGCCGTGGAAATCGTCCACGCGCTCGTCGGTTTCAAACTTAACCGCGATCAGGAGGACTACCTCGAACTCATGGCCAAGCTGGTCGAAGATTACGAACACGAGACCATGGCCGAACCTACGCCGGTCAAAGGCATCGAAACGGTAAAATTCTTATTGGCCGAGAATGACCTGACCGGAGGCGATCTCGGGCACATCATCGGAGTAGATCGCTCTATCGCCTACCGTATCCTAAAGGGAACCCGCAATCTCACGGTCGATCACATTAAAAAGCTTTCGGCGCGGTTCGCGGTGAGCGCCGATCTGCTGCTTGCCTGAATTTGGTGGCGCGTTTTAGTCCAAAAAAGGAACCCACCCGCAGAAAGCTTTGCCAACACCGCCGTCCGTTCGCTTTGTTAGTCACAACGGCTGTCGCCGTTTTCACCTGATGCCCACCGCTTCCCGCACGCCCCCTTATGGCGGCGCCTTCGCCCGGCGCTTCACGCACTACACCGGCATTTTCTTCGACGACTACGCGACTGATTCCGCTTGGATTCGCGAAACCGCGCAGCTCCGACTCCCCCCGCTCGACGGCATCACCCGCCTCACCCTTCGCGGCGACTACCGCCCGCACCCCGCCGCCCACGGCCTCGAAAAAAATTCCCCCACTCTCTCGATTTTTCTCAACGGCTCGCTCGTGAGCTCACTCAGCAACTTCGCGCCCGGTCCATGGGAAATCTCCGTCCCTCTCCCCGCCTCTGCGCCCACAGCAGGTTTCACTCTCACGCTCCGCCTCGGTGGCACCACGCTGACCAACACCCTCGCCTGGCTCGCTCGCGTCTCCGGCCTCGGCCCGTTGCAACGCTTCCGCGCCCAAAATAAAAATCGCGCCCTCCGCCTCACCCTGCTCACCACCAGCGCCACGTCGGCCGATTCCGCTGAGGTAATTTACGATTTCTCGCGCCGCCACGCGCCGTTCCGCGCCGAGTTTGCCCGCCGCCACGCGCACCTCGGTCTCAACATCGCCGGCTTCCTCACCGCCGAGCTCGGCCTCGGTGAATCCGCCCGCTGCATGGTCCGCGCCGCCGATGCCGCCAGCATCCCCGCCGCGCTCGTCCCGCTCAAGCTCAACTGCAAAAACCGCCTCGGCGATCTCACTTACACCGCGCGTCTCACCGAGGAAAATCCGCACGACGTTAACATCATCCACGTCGACCCGCCCGCTTCCCGCGACCTCGATCATCACCACGGGAAAAACTTCCGCGCCGGCAAATACAACATCGCTTATTTCGCCTGGGAACTTCCCGAGTTTCCCGACGATTGGGTGCCTTCCTTCGATTACTACGACGAGATTTGGTGCCCCAGTGATTTCGCCCGCGCCGCCATCGCCGAAAAATCCCCGCTACCCGTCCTCACGTTTCCCCACGCGATCACCGTCACCGCGCCCACCGAAGACACCGCCACGCTGCGCGCGCGCCTCGGTCTTCCCGCCACGCCGTTTTTGTTTCTCGCGCTTTTCGATCTCAATTCCTACGCCGAGCGCAAAAACCCCCGCGCCGCCCTCGCCGCCTTCCGCGACTCCGGCCTGCCCTCAGCCTCGGCCAATCTCGTTGTAAAAGTCCAAAATCTCGCCGGCAACGAAGCTGATTTCGCCCGCCTCCAAGCCGACGCCGCCAGCATTCCCGGCATCCACTTTATCACCGAAACGCTCTCGCGCGCCGACATCTACGCCCTTGAAGCCGCGTGCGAGGTCTTTGTTTCTTTGCACCGCTCCGAAGGCTTTGGGCTCGCCGTCGCCGAATGCATGGCGCTCGGCAAACCCGTCATCTCCACCGATTGGTCGGCCACCGCCGAATTCGTTAATATCAACAACGGCTGCCCCGTGCGCGCGCCGTTGATCACGCTCACCTCGAACCACGGCCCGTACGCCAAAGGCCAGACTTGGGCCGATCCTGACATCGCGCACGCCGCCGCGCACATGCGCGCGCTCTTCGCCGACCGCGCCCTCTGCGCCCGCCTCGGCGCAGCTGCGCGCACGACGATCACCGAAAAATTCTCACCCGCCGTCATCGGCGCGCGTTACCGGCGTCGGCTTGAAGCGATCGCCGGCTTCTGAGCGCGTTTACTTTTTGACGGGGATCGGCGAGAGCTCAGGCGCCTTCCCGACCACGCGGATTTCTAAGTTGCGCAGGCTAAACGTCACCTTGCGCGGATCACCATTACTCGGGAATTGAGCCGCCTTATCGGTGTCGAATCGCCACACGGTATCACCCGGCGGCAAGCGCACGCCGTTGAGCACCACGCCGCGCAAAGTACGCACGGTCTCACCCTTCCATAGGATATTTCCGTCAGCGCCCGCGGCACGCACAATTACGTTGCGGTCGTCACTGCTCTTTAAGTCGAAGGCAATATCGGCCTGAATCGGAAACGGATGAGGATTGCGGAGCACCACCTCGGAGGCGCCCCGACTCCAACGCCAGTAATCGAAACGGGAGCGCTCTGGCAGATACCATTCCTGTTCGCTGAACACCGCTTCGACCGTGCGGCCGGTTGCCTCGACCATGCGCAAAGCTCGCGGTCCTTCGAGGCGGAAACTCTCCCGCCCGGGAGGCTTGAGCGTATCACTTGAGAAAAACACCGTGAGATTACCCAGCAGCAGCAACAGCCACCACGACCGCCCTCGCGGCACGAGGATGTTAAACGCGAGCGTCATCGGTAGCAGTACCCGCGAAGCCGCCCCCGGATAACCTTCCCAGACGGCATCGCCCAACACCACCAACAACACCGCGTAGCCAATCCCCGCCCGCCACCAGGCCTCGCTCCAGCGCGGCCGCAGCACGAAAAACAAACACTGCGCCGTGAGCGCCACCAACATCATCGCGCTCCATAATCCGATGGAGCCCGCGTCATCGGTCTTAAACACCGCCCACGTCTCCACCCATTTGTTAAAATAACCGACTAACGGCAGAGAAAAATTCCGTGCGCCCGCATCGCCGCCATTACCGAGCCATAGTTTTAAAATCACCATCCAAACCACCAGCGGCGCGACTACCATCAAGCCCTGCGCGATCGCGCGCAGCCAGCCGCGCCGATCGCGCGCATTCGCCGGTGCAAACGTAGCTCCCGCGATGATGTTAGTTTCCTTGCCGAGTCCCGCCAGCCCCAACACGCCCGCCGCCCACCAGGAGCGCCCGCGCTCCGCCAAAATCATTCCCACCGCAATCAACAAGAGACTCGGCCCATCGACCAGCGATCCCCGCACGCTGAAGCAAAGTCCAAAAGAAAACATGACCCCAAACCAACGGAAGAAATTCCCCCAAAGGGTCGGCGGAAACCAGTACAGCAAAACGGCCGCGAGCAAAAACCAACACACGATATTCTGCACCGCGTAAATGTGCAGGGCCCACGCTGGATCTCCGCCCGCGAGGCCATAAGCCGTCCAACAAAATAAAATCCGCCGCGCCCGATACGGCAGAGAATCAACGGCTGCCCCCAGCGCCCGATTACTCAACCACGGCCGCATCGCGATCTGCGCGTAATATTGGGCATCATAACCGGTCGAGTCGGGCTCCTGGTAGTAGTTGATCGCCTTGAGCGCTGGGATGTAGCGCTCGCTCATATTCCCGCCAAACATCACCAGATAAGTGAAGCCCTTGCCCGGCACATAAAATTGCACGCAGATCCACACGAACAAGGCCACGGTGGCAGCATAGGCCAAAGGCAAAGCCCGAGAGGCGCTGCGTTGGTAAAATGGGATCAGACTGGCCACGAGGAGTTCAGACGCCAAAGTCTACCCGCACTCAACGCAAGAATGGATTCACCGACCGCCGCCTCAACTACTTTACCGCCCCGCCCGGTCGTCTGGTGGCGTGCACTCCTTTTGATTGGTTTAGTCGGGTATGCATTTTTTTTAATTCGCCACGTCGGCGCTCTGGCCGGGGCCTCCGATTCCTCCGGTTATCTCAATAACGCGCGTCTGCTCGCCGCGGGCCAGACGGCCACCCCCCAGCGCATTCCGCCGGGAATCGACGCGGTCCAATTCGACTCGTTCACTTTCATCCCGCTCGGCTTTCGGCCAATGCCCGACGCCACCATGGCCCCGACGTATCCGATCGGCTTGCCCTTAGTGCTCCTCGCCGCGGCGAAAATCGCCGGGTGGGAACTCGCGCCGCCGCTTGTAATGATGGTCAGCGCGTTGCTCGCGGTTGCGTTGATGTTTCCACTCGGGCGCGCCGCCGGTTTAACGCCGGGCTGGGCGGCCGGTGGGGCGCTGCTGTTAGCGACGTGTCCGCTCACGACGTTTATGTCCGTTCAGCTCATGAGCGACATTCCCGCCACAACGGTCGCGCTCGTAGCGATTGGGTGCGCTTGGCGCAGCCGGACGCGTCAGCGCTGGGCCCTCGCCGCCGGCGCTTGTTTGGCACTCGGGGGGTTAATTCGCCCCACCAACTTCATGCTCATACTACCGATCGCAGTGTGCCTCGGGCTGAATGGGCGACGTTGGTTGTTACTGGGACTCGGGGGATTTCCCGGCGTGCTCGTGCAGTTGATTTATAACTCGGCCGCTTACGGCAACTTATTCGCCTCCGGTTATGGCGACGATCTTGGGTCAAAATTCTCCTTCAAGATCGTGCCCGCCACGCTCATACATTATGCGCGATGGCTCCCGGTATTGCTTACGCCGGTCGGCATCCTCGCGCTGGTGCTACCGTGGGTCGGACGTCGAACGCGCTTTGCGTGGGTCTTGGTTGCGTGGACGGTGCCGTTTCTGGCGTTTTACGCGGGTTACTGGCATACCCATGAATGGTGGTGGTACCTGCGATTTCTCCTGCCGGCGTTTCCCGCCATCATCATCGGAGGGTTGTGGGTCCTGCGTGAACTATGGGTTCGTCACTTGGGCCCGCTAATGCCGAGTCCGCTTGTCGCCCGCAGTTGCGGCATCGCCGCCATTATAGTTATCCTCATCCACGCCGCATTTTGGCACCATCGTCTCAACGCCCACCTCATCGGCTTTGGTGAATCCATATATTCGGAATCAAGCACGTGGGCGCGCGAAAATCTGCCAGCGGATGCGATCATCCTCACCGAACAAACCAGTGGCGCATTGACCTATTACACTGATTTTTCGCTGGTACGATGGGATAGCTTAAATCCTGAAAAATTCGCCCAACTCACTGCGGTCGCCGGAAAACGCCCGCTCGTGGCCGCGCTTTTTCCCCATGAAGTCCAACCGGCTCTCGCCCCGCGCCTACCAGGACGTTGGCAAGAAATCGGCGCCGTCCGTCACGTCACTTTTTGGCAATGGTCACCCGAGGGTTAACTTTCCTGATAACACAGCGCTAATTCCAGCGGGCTCTGCGTGCCAGCTGGGAGTGGATCGGCAAAAACTAGGCGAGAAACTTTCCGACTGCTCCCGTCGACCTCTCACTAAAACCCACGTTTCCTGCGCGGCGTTTCCGAAACGGTTTATTCGCCGGTTTTTCGCAGCCAGATTTGGCCACCGCCGCCACCCGCACACAAAGGCATGCGCTCGCGCAAAAACACGTTCTGCACGTTGTAAATCCAACTCGTGAACATCTCTACGCACCAAGCGCGGTTATACATCAAAAACGCCCGCAACAAATATTGCTCATTCCAAGCGCGCCCTTGTTCAAACCAATCACGCGGATAATCCAAATTTCCCGTCACATCGTGGATGTGCACAAACACACCGGGCTTCAGCACCGGCAACACCTCGAAGAAGAGCCGGTTCACATCGCTGCCGAGCTTACTGACGTGCGACGAATCAATAAAAAGCACGTCGCCCGGCTCCAACGCGGCAAACACACTCGTTGGCACGTCCTGCACTTTTTGCTCGATCAACGTCACCCGCGCCTGATCGTCGGGCTTTAACAATTTCCGCAAGCGACTCATGTCGGGGTCGATAAACGTAAGCTGCATTCGTCCGCCCCAGGTAAATTCATTCAAGTCCAACATCGCCGCGGAACTGAAGCCCGAGCCCACTTCGATCACCCGCCGCGCGCCCGTGTGCCGCAGCATCAGATACAACATGATCCCGTCGAAATGCCCATAGGACGGATTATCCAAATGGTAACGTCGCCCCACCACGGGTTGTTCAGGGAACGGCTGCTCCGCATAAAAATCCGCCAGCGTTTTCAACAACGCGATTTGACCCGCTGCATTCACATCGACGCCCGGAAAGGGCGGACCAAATCCGCCGCGCGCAAAGGCCTCCGCGACCTCGGCACGAGAAGTCTGCGGCGAATAAAAATGTCCGGGCGGAAACACCCAATCGCGCTCCGCCGCCTCGGCCACAAGGCGCGCGTTGGCCTTTTCTAAATCGGCCACGTCACGTCGCAGATCGACTTTGTCGCCTTCGAGTTCGTGAACGCGAATTTCTAACCGACGCACCAATTTAAATCTGCGCAGAAAATTATCCCAAGCCTTCATTTTGAGACTTCAGTTTTGGCAGCTGGACCCACGCGCGCAACTGCGATGTCCACATCGTACACCGCAAACGCCAGCACGCGTTCATCGCCGTTCACATGCTGCACGCCAGAAGCATCGGCACTAAATTCAATTTCTTGCTCCCCGTTGGCTGGAATCAAAAACGGCGCCGTCTCAAACGCCTCGCGTTTCACCGCCACCGGGCCGCTCCATAGCACCGCATCACCCGCGCGGATCGTCACGCGCGTGGGTTTCAACGCTGCAACTTCGCCGCTTAGCCGCACCGTCGCGGATTCTTTCGAGGTATTCGTGAGTCGCAAGCGCCCTGGCCCACTGCTCCAACGCCACTGCCGGCGGCCATCGCCTTCCGCCCCATACCAACCCGACCCACGCTCCCATTTTATCTGGGTGCGCACCGCACGTTCACCGCTCACCACGAAACTTTCATGCGGGGGCGCGTTGAATTCGTTGACCCCGACGATCGCCGAGAGGTTGCCCAGCGCCAATACCGCCAACCACCGGCGCCCACGCGGCACCAGCAGGTTAAAGGCGAGCATCATCGGCAGTAGCACTCGCGTCGCCGCGCCCGGATAACCTTCCCACACGGGCTCCGCGATAAAGAGCATCAGCACCGCGAAACTCGCCCCGATGCGCCACCACATTTTTCCCGGCTCACGGTGCAGTAAAAAAAACGCCGCCTGCGTCACCAAGGCCACCATCACCAGCAAGCTGCCCACGAACGGAGGTTCGATGTGCTCCGTGCGTAATTCGCTCACAACGCTCGCAAGCTTCTCGCCCAACCCAACCAAGGGCAGCGTAAAATTCCCCAGCCCGGCGTCGTGATTAGCGCCAAGCTGCCAGCGCACATAACCCAGCCACGCGGCAAAAGGTAAGATCGCCAGCGCACCCCAACTCACCGCCACCCCCCACGCTCGACGCCCGCTCCCGCGTGGCGGGATCAACGCCATGCCCGCAAGCAAGCTCGTCTCTTTCGTCAAAAGCGCCGCCCCGAGCGCGACCATGGCACTGGGTTTGCGACCTCGCTCAAGCGCCGCGACCATCAGGGCCACCAGCAAAAGACCTGGCGCATCCGCGAGCGAATTACGCACGCTCATGCACATGCCGTGAGAAAACAAAATGCCCGCCCAGCGCAGCAGATTCCCTGCATTGTCCGGCGGCAGCCAGCGCAACAACACCCATGCGAGCGCCAGCCACACGCCGACATTTAATAGTGCGAAAATGTGCACGATCCATTCCGCCCGCCCGAGACCCAGCGCCCAAGCGACCCAGCTCGGTAAAATCCGCCGTGCCCGGTAGGAGGGGTTATCAATGGACTGCTTGAGTTGCTCGGGTTCATCGAGCCATGGATGCAACGCGAGTTGTACGTAATAGGTCCCGTCGTAGCCCCACGAATCCTCGATCACGTAATGCGGCACCGCTCGCAATCGCGGGACCACCCGCTCATCGGACTTGGCCCCGATCGATAGTAGGCTCGTGAAGCCCGTCCCGGGAACATGGAAGCGCACCACCAAGCCCAAAAACGTCAGCACTAAAACCAGATATGCGAATCGAATGCGCCAGCGCCAGGCCGCCATCAGAGCCCTGTTCATGCGTGCGAGATGCGCTGCATCGCGCGCTTAAGGGTTGTCCGGTTCGTAAACAATCTGTCGCATCACAAAACCACCTTCCGGCATGTCAAATCCGAACCCCAGCCCTTCCGCTGCCCCACGCTGGTTTGCGTGGCTGGCCGTCTTCGCGCTGTTGGTTTACGGCGGTTTTCTGGGCGCGTATTTTACGCCCGTCGCCGGCGGCTCCGATTCCTCGGGCTACCTCAACGCCGCCCGATTGCTCGCGCGCGGCCAACTCACCGCGCCGATGCGGGATTATTCCGGACTCACCGCGAGCTCGGCCACGCAATTTCAACCGCTCGGCTTCATCGCGGAACCGGCTCGCCAACGGCTCGTGCCGACCTATCCGCTCGGCCTGCCCGCGCACCTCGCTATCGCCAGCACCCTGTTCGGTTGGTCGATCGGACCGCTACTGGTAGGCGTCGGCGCCACCTTAGCCGCGATCGTCTTGATGTACGCCATCGCTCGCGCATGGATGATCGCATGGCCTCTCGCCGCTGCGGGAGCGGTGATGTTGGGCATTTTTCCCGTCACCATTTTCATCGCGATCCAACCGCTGAGCGACGTCCTCGCCACCACGTGGGTGCTCGCCGCGATCTTCGCCGCACACCGCGCTAGAAGCTCGCAGCGTTGGGCTATCACCACGGGCGTCGCTTTTTCGATCGCGATCTTCGTTCGTCCGACGAACGCGCTGATTTTCCCCGTCATCGCTGTCTTACTCAACATCGGTTGGCGTCCGCTCATCGCCGCCGCATTGGGCGGACTGCCCGGCGCGCTGCTTCTCCTTGCCACTAACGCCCACCTTTTCGGCTCACCGTGGCGCATGGGCTACGGCTCGATCTTCGAGGCCTTCGACTACGCTTACTTCGGACCGACGATCCTGCACTTCGGCAAATGGCTGGGGTTGATGCTACCCGCACTCGGCCTTTTTTTTGCTGTTATCACCTTTGGCCTTACGCGCGCCGCTCTTCGTGCACGGATCGCACTCGCGCTATGGTTTTTTATACCCGTTATTTTTTACGCGTATTATGAAGTGTCCGGCCAAACGTGGTGGTGCCTCCGCTTTATTCTACCGGCGGTGCCCGCACTGATTCTGTCCGCGCTTTTCACTTTGGATTATTTTTTAGCACCCCACCCTCGCGCTTTGCGGATCGCATCTGCTCTACTCGCGTTTTGGGGCATCGGGTTATCGATGTTTTGGACCCGCGAGTTTCATACGCTCCTTAGCAAAACCTACGAGCAAGCCTACGCCGAGTTGAGCCAATGGTCGCACGATCATCTCCCCGCCAACACCGTCGTGCTCACCAACAACGACAGCGGCGCGCTTTATTATTACACGTCGTTCCCCATCCTCCGCTGGGACCAGATGAGCGCCGCCGAATTCACCCAACACGCCGCGCACCTCACGCGGGCCGGTCGCCCGCTGCACCTGATCATCACCGAGGCCGAAGAAAATCATGTTCTCACCCAACGTGTACCCGCAAGCTGGGGGAAAATCACCACCGTCGCCCAGCGCAGCATCTGGCGCTACAACGGACCCGCCACCGCCCCATGAACGCAAACACCCGCCGATGGACCTTACGCGGCAGCGCCGTTTTGGCTGTCGCGCTCTTTTTGACACTCGTCGCCCAATTCTGGCACCCCGTCTACGGTCTCACTGCGCTGATCCAACTCGACGCCCCTAACGACGACTTAAAAATCTCCGCCTTCCGCGCCAACCCTGTCTACGTCCACCGCGACACCGGCGGCTACGATGGCCTTTATTACGCGCAGATCGCCTACGATCCCACTTTGCGCTCAACGGAACTCCCGCGCGCGATGGATAACTTTTCGTATCGCGCCCGACGCATTCTCCCCTCCGCCGTCGCATGGGTTTTTTCCGCCGGTCAACCCGCCGCCATCGTCCACGTTTACTCTTTTCTCAATGTCGCAACCTGGCTGTTTGTAGCTGCGCTGCTCTGGCGACTACTCGGGGTCACAGATGTTCGCGGCTGGCTCGCTTGGGCCGGTGTGCTCTTTTCCGCCGGCGCCCTTAGTAGCGTGCGCCTCGCGCTCACCGATTTGCCGATGCTGGCCTTGCTCTCACTCGCGGTGATCGCCGCCGAACGCGCCCGCCCCCGTACTGCCATCGCTTGGCTCGCCTCCGCTGCGCTCGCGCGCGAGACCGCGTTGCTCGGGGCCAGCGGTCTTATCACGCGCCCTTGGATTTCGGTTAAAAATGCACGCACTTGCGCCTTCGTCGTCGCCCCACTTTTTGGTTGGCTCGCGTACATCCGTTGGCGACTCGGACCCGCGGATTCTGGCTGGGCCAATTTCACGCTCCCCTTGGCCGGCTACGCTGAAAAAATCGCAACCACGCTCGTGGATCTGTACTATCTCGACGACGCACTCCTCGCTTGGACAACGTTTCTCGCCGTCGTGGGCCTCACCGTTCAAGCGGTGTTCATTGCTTCCCGTTGGTGTCAATTTAACGACGCTTGGTGGCGTATCGGCGCGGCCTATACGGCTTTGATGGCGATGATCGGCACCGCCGTCTGGGAAGGCTACCCCGGAGCCTGCACGCGCGTGCTGCTACCCCTGAGCCTCGCATTCAACCTACTCGCACACCGCACTCGCGCTGCCTTCGCGTGGCTCATTCTCGGCAATCTCGGAGTCGGCGCCGGCTTTCTCGTGTTGCGCGATTTTCCCGTCAACACCCATGAGCTATTCGCCGGACGCAGTGGCGGAGCCGCCACCGTGATCCAGATCGGCACCGGTTGGTTTGGTGCCGAACACGCTAGGAAGCACGTTTGGTCCTGGAGCTCGGGGCGTTCCCAACTCGCCCTCCGCACGTGGGCCGATGCCCCCGTCCAGGCCCAACTCGACTTCGGCCTGCGTAGTCTCGCGCCGCGCACCGTCATCCTGCGCTCGCCCGAGCGAGAACTTTGGCGCGGCCAAGTCGGTGAAAAAACCACGCGCTTCAGCATTCCGCTCCGGCTTGAGCCCGGTGACACGCGACTCGAATTCTCCACCGACTCACCGGCGACCCGCGAAAGTCCCAACGCCAATGCTCGCGCCCTTGCATTTGCGCTTTATGATCCGCGTCTGAGCGTCCCCAATCCCTAGCGCCGCCCATGTCCGCCCCGCTTCTAATCGATCTCTCGCACACGAGCCACACGTCTGCCCGCACCGGCATCCAACGCGTCGCCCGCTCGCTCTGGCGTGAACTCGGCGACTCCGCTCGGTCCATCACGTACGATCCCCACCAACGCAGGTGGCGCGCCCTCGATTCTTGGGAACGCGAGAACCTCGCCGCCGATTCCTTTAGCCTCAAACGTGGCACCACTTGGCCGCTCTCTGCGAGGCTCCGCGGCTACTCCCACCGCCTATTTTCCTCGGTGGCCTCGAGTCTGCACGATTCCTCCCTCGCGCCCCACTCCGGCTTACTCGTACCCGAGTTGTTCACGCCCGCCGTAGCGGCGACGTTGCCGGCGCTTTTCGCCGCAACGAGCGGGCCCCGCGCCGCCGTCTTCCACGATGCCATCGCGCTCAAATTTCCCGAGCTTACGCCCACGAAAACCGTCGCGCGTTTCCCTGGTTATTTGCGCGAACTGCTCGCCTTCGACGGCATCGCCGCCAATTCCGCAGACTCCCGCGCCACGCTCGTCGCTTATTGGGACTGGCTCGGTGTGCCGGCCGCCGCGCGCCCCGTCGTCGTGACTATTCCCCTCGGCATCGATCTACCTTCGCCTATCACCGCGTCGCATACCGCACCTTCGTCAGCCTTGCCCATCATTCTGTGCGTCGGCTCCCTCGAAGGCCGCAAAAACCACCTCGCGCTGCTCGAAGCATGCGAAACGCTTTGGTCCGCTGGCGCCCGTTTCGAACTTCATTTGATCGGTCTCACGCATCCGCAAACCGGCCGTACCGCTCTAGCGCGCATCCATGCGCTCCAAGCCGCTGGGCGCCCGCTTAGCTACGTTGGCCCAGTCAACGACGCGACCCTCGCCGCAGCTTACGCGACCTGCGCGTTCACCGTTTATCCTTCGTTAATCGAAGGTTTTGGCCTGCCGGTTTGGGAAAGTCTCGTGCGGGGCAAACCCTGCATTTGCTCCGCGCACGGCGCGCTCGGTGAAGCCGCCCGCGACGGCGGTTGCATCGCACTCGAGCATGTCGATGCGCCCGCACTCGCGGCCGCTGTTTCTCGTTTGCTCACGACGCCGACCGAACTCGCTGCACTCGCCGGCGCCGCCCAAGCTCGCACATTTCGCACGTGGCGCGACTACGCCCGCGACGTTGCCACGTGGCTGCCCACGCTCTCCCGCCGCCCATGAAAGTCCGAATTCTCATCCTCGCCAGTATTCTCGCCTTGCCGCTAATCGGCGCAGATTCTCCGCGCCGCCCACGCATCACGGGCATCGCGCACGCGGCGTTTTACGTCACCGATATGGCCAAGGCTCGCGCTTTCTACGAGGGCTACCTCGGTTTCCAGTCGCCGTTTTCCATCCCACGCAAAACGCCCGGAGAGAGCCTCGTCTGGATCAAAATCAATGATCTTCAGAGCGTAGAACTTTTTTCCGCGTCCGAAGTTTCCCCTACCGCCGACCGACTTTATCACATCGCCATCGAGACCGACGACGCCGAGGCGATGCGCGTTTACCTCCAGTCCAAAGGCATCGCGGTCCCGCCGAAAACCGCCATCGGCCGCATCGGTGATAAAAACTATTTTATTAAAGACCCCAACGGCAATACGGTCGAAATCGTCGAGTATCTCCCCGAGGGCTGGACACGCCGAGAACAGGGTAAATTTCTACCCGAGACCCGTATCGCCACGCGCATGAGCCACGTCGGCGTCATGGTCGGCCAGCTCGACGCTTCCCTAAAATTCTACGGCGACATCCTCGGCTTCACCGAGATCTGGCGCGGCGGGGGCGGCAAACTGCTCAGTTGGGTTAATCTCAAGGTTCCCGAAGGGGCCGACTACGTCGAGTTCATGCTCTACGACAAACCGCCAACGCGCGAAGGCTTGCTCACCAAGCACCATATTTGCCTAGAAGTGCCAGACGTCGCCCAAGCCGGCGCCCTCCTCAAAACGCGCGCGCTTCCACCCGGCTCAAAAACACCCGACGCCGTAAACCATCCCGGGCCTAAAGAGCCCGGGCTTTGACGAATGAAACCAAAAGCAAAATCCAGCACCGCAGGCGCAACGCAAGTTGCGACAGCGACGGATCGTGCCCAGGGATCACCGGCGAAGCCCACGTTTACCAGACTGAGTGCCGG
>CAMDRP010000078.1 GCA_945906965.1 Opitutus sp. GAS368
ATAAAAAAGCGGAGCGCAAACTGCTTTTCGAAAATGCCCGCCGCGTGCTGAAACTTAAAAACCTCGGCTAATTCACCCTGATTTAGATCAAAGGCCTTGGTGGGTAAAATGGATGTTAGCCCGCACCGCTCCGTAGGCGGAGTCTTTAAGAAGTCAGCCAATCTGGACGGTCGAGAGCGGACCTGACGCGTCAGGTTTTTGTCTGCTTTTTGAGCACCGTCAGCAAATGATCATAGTCGGCGTGTGAACCAATCCACACCCAAGTGATTTCTTCTCCTTCGCGATGGCCTAAGGCACGATAATGTTTCCCCACCCGCACCGACCAAAAACCCTCACCCACGGATTTAAAACGCAACGAGGGATGCTGAGGATTCTGGCGCCACAACCTGTAGTTTTTATCAGCCGTTAAGCGGGCACTCGCCGGCAACGCTTCATAACCAGCCCAAAAGCGTTCGGTGCAAAAAGAGTTCAAGGAAAGCGGCGACGCATGCCGGTGACACGAGCAGCACGAGCTTCTTCGGCCAAACTCGTGAGATTGCCTTGAGCCACATCGGCTTCGATTCGCTTGTCCCATTTACTTTCGGCATAGTCATCGAGCCATTGCGTGAGAGTGCGAACATCGCTCTCTGGCAATCCTTGGATGGCTTTTTCGATTTCTTGGACCGTGCTCATGAGGGGGATCTTGGAAGATTGCGTGTTGATCGGCAAGCGCCGGCTAAATCCTGATAAAGCGCCATCCGACAAGCTCTGTTTATTTGCTCTCCGGCCTAGCTCCTCACTTTCAATCAGGCGTGACGGCAAATATTTGCTCCTGCACAGACAAACTAGACCGCGGTCACGCTAGCAGCGAAAGCGGCGCGCCGAATAACAAAGGCTGCCCGAGTTTTTCATCTGCCTAAGAACTGCGCCGACACCACGCCAAGACCGGTCCAACGCCACAACATCCGGCGCCCCGCGTCGCTACGCGTCCAGAGTTTCTGCCAGCCCTCCGGCGCGCCTTTTTTCGTCGCCAATGATTTCAATGCCGCGATCTGCGGCGCCGTGAGTTCGTCTTCAAAACGCACGCCCAGCGTCGCACTGAAAAACTGCGCCGTCCGCGCGCCGTACTTGACGGTGTAAAGTCCGGTCCAAATCCGCGCGGTTTCCCGCGGCTCCCCACGGCGCAACATCATCCGGTGAAACCCCGCCGGTCGTACCGCATCGAGTCGCGCCGCCACCTCGCCCGGCTCCGCCGGAAACAACGGTCGCTCCCGCCCGCCGTCCATCACGAGCCGCAGCGCCGGCGGCAAAATCGCCGTACCCGCCACCGCCCAACCGCTGCGACGCACTAAAGCCCGCCAATAAGCCAGCGACCCATTGTTAAAAAATGCGCCGCACACGTCGCCCGCCAGATAACTCGTGGGCATCGTCGAGAGTTCGCCGAGATCATCATCGTGGAGCGCATCCCAGAGCTGCAGCAACGTCCGCAATCGCCGCTCTTCTTTCATCTCGCTGACGTCGATCCCGAAGCTCTGCAGCCACGGCCGTAACGTCGTCGTCGGATGCCCCGCGCCATTAACGCCCAGATAAAGCGCGCCGCCCGCCGCCAGACACGTGACCAGGGCCCGCAACGCCCGCGCCGGTTCAGGAATATAACTCAACACGCCGTGACAGGTGATCAGATCAAAATCGCCGCCGATTTTTTCCGCCAACTTCGCATCCGTGAGATCGGCGACCGTAAAAGTGATCGCACGTCCGACTTGCGCTACGCGTTCCAATTTCCGCGCCACCGCGATCGAGCGCGGACTGAAATCCACCGCGACGATTTCGGCCTTCGGCAATTGGCGCCGCAACACCAACGCCTCCACGCCCGTGCCGCAGCCGGCGACGAGCACGCGCCGAGGGGCCCCGCGGCCGGGCCGACCGATGCCTTGCATCCACTTGAGCGCCGGCATCGAGCCGCCGCGCCGGAGCAACGCCGCGAGATCATTTCCCGGATAAGGGAAGCGCTCGTAGACTTGCTTGATGCGTTGGGCGGAGGACAAGCGGGCAGTGTTCCAATCTCCGCCGCTTTGGGTCAACTGCGGGTTACAGCGAAGGTTCGCTGACCTTACTTTTCCGCCGCGTACGCCGCAAACTGCTCCGCGACGCGCGCGGTCTTTTCGTCACCTTCGTGGAAATAAAACCGCCAGCGAAACGTCACGCGGCCGCCCGCCGGAATCGTGAGATCACCGGCCTTGGGGTTGGCTTTGTGTGCGGGCTCGAAGTCGTGTTTTCCAAACGGATTCGCCGCGAACAAACCGTAGTCGCGCACGTGCCACCACGTCGGGTGACGCGGATTTTTCGGGTGATCGAACATCGCGATGCCGTAAATTTTACCGTCTTTCGGCGCGTGGTAATCGACCCACGTGGAAGCCTTACCCCACGTCGCCGCGTCACGGATGCCTTCGGCATTCACGATCGAGCCTTTGCCGTCGGTTTTCTTTTTGTTGAACAAGTGCGGCGGCGTGAGCCACTGCGCGACGCGGAAAGCCATGGAACCTTCCTTAGTGTCGCCCAAAACCACGGCGCGATCCGCCGGCGCTTTCAACGTGACTTCGTAGTCGATCTGACGCCCAGCCGCAACCGCGCTCAATCGTACCGTCGTCTCATCCGTGCAGTGCACCACGCCGTCGGCCGCGACCCAGCGATTGGTCGAGACAAGGGTCGCGACGCTACCGGCCGCGGTCGCCTTGACCGTTTCGTTGATGATCGTGCCTGCGTCCTTGCGCTCGGTCCAAAAATCCACGCCGTTTACCGCGCCGTGCGTGAACCACAGCGAGCGATGATGCGGATGATCGAGCTCTTCGCCGGGCGTATCCGCTTTCATCGGAAAATCGCGGTTCAAACGCGTCCCGTCATCAGCGAGCACGGGATAAAAATAAGGCCGCGGGCCGCCTTGATACACGTACTCGGTAAACAGTTTTCCGCCGAGCTCCACGCGCACGCGATCAGCCGTGCGCACAACGCTCGCCTCAGGCAGCGCCGCCGCCGCGCTGACTGCGACCGTAAAACCAACAACCGCTAGCAAGGGTAAGATTCGGGGTATCATGGGCAGAATAATTCACAATCCAGCGCGCGAGTCCAACCCTGCGAGGTGAATTTTCGGTGAACGATGCGCAGGGCTTTCGTTTAAGGTTTTTTCTCGGCGGCGGCCGCCTTCGCTTTTTGTTTGGCGCCTTTTCCCGTGCCCGGCGGATTGCCATACCACGAGGTCGGAATGACCTCGGGTACTTTCAATTCGCGACGCAGGCGCGCGAGTTGCTGCTTTAGTTCCGCGGTGATATCGGCGTACGAAGACTCGCCGTAAATGCTCTTCATTTCATTCGGGTCGCGCGCGCGATCGAAGAGTTCCCAATAGTCTTCGCCGAAGCCTTCGAAGCGTACGAGTTTGAAGCGGTCGGTGATCACACCGTAGTGCGGCCGCACGCGATGGGGCGAGGGATACTCGAAATATTGATAGTAAAACGCCGTGCGCCAATCAGCGGGAGTCTGGCCGGCGAGGAGCGGCTTGAGGCTGCGGCCTTGCATGTCGGCGGGCTGGGGCAAACCCGCGGCATCGATAAAAGTCTCTGCAAAATCGAGATTGGAAACGAGCGCGGCGGTAGCGGTACCGGGTTTGGTGACACCGGGCCAACGCACGATCAACGGCGTGCGCACAGACTCTTCGAAGATCCAGCGTTTGTCGAACCAACCGTGTTCGCCGAGATAAAATCCTTGGTCGCTCGCGTAGATCACGACGGTGTTTTCCGCGAGACCTTCTTTGTCCAAGTAATCGAGCACGCGACCGACGTTTTCATCCAGGGCTTTTACGGTCGCGAGGTAGTCGTGGAGGTAGCGTTGATAACGCCAGCGCAGGAGGTCGGGGCCGGTGAGTTTGGCGGCGCGGAATTTCGCGTTGCGCGGCTCGTAATAGGCGTCCCACGCGGCGCGTTGCTCGGGCGAGAGGCCGGGTGGCGCAACGAGTTTTGCGTCGAGATCGGTGAAGGTTTTTTCAATCGTCATGTCTTGGTCACGCTCAGCGGCGCCGCGACCGGCGTACGTATCGAATAACGTCGCAGGTTCCGGATACACGCGGTCACCGTCAAAATCGAGGTGGCGCAACGCCGGCGACCACTCGCGGTGTGGCGCCTTGTGCTGACTCATGAGCAGAAATGGTTTGGTTTTGTCGCGATTTTTGAGCCACTCGAGCGAGAGGTCGCCGACGATGTCCGTGACGTAGCCTTTCGTCGCGACGGTTTTACCCATGCGAAGCATCGGCGGATTATAATAAATGCCCTGGCCGGGTAGGATCTGCCAAAAATCAAAGCCGGTGGGATCAGAGTTGAGGTGCCACTTGCCGATCATCGCCGTCTGGTAACCGGCTTTTTGGAGAATCTGGGGGAACGTCGGCTGTGAACCGTCGAATTGCGTGTTCGTATTGTTCACGAATCCGTTGAGGTGATTATATTTTCCCGTAAGAATCGTAGCGCGCGAAGGGCCGCAGATGGAGTTGGTCACGAGGCAACGGTCGAAGCGCATGCCTTGACGGGCGAGACGGTCGATGTTCGGCGTCTCGATGAGTTTGCGCGCATCGCCATAAGCGCTAATAGCTTGATACGCGTGATCGTCGGAGAAAATGAGGACGATATTCGGTGGGGTCGCCGCGCGAGCGGAAAAACCGATGAGGAGCACGAGCGTAAACAATAAGGTTTTCTTCATGGGCATAACGGGAGGGAGGGTGGCTCGACGTTGCCCGGGTTTGCCCGCGGGCGTCGAGACTTCGATTCTGGGAATTTGCCGCAGCCTGGGCTCGCCACGCTGGAACGCAGCGCTTCAGCTCAACGCAGCGATTTGTTTTCTGGATCGTCTGCTTGCTTCGTCGCCCACTATGTCTCGCCCCCCGCACCTTTTTACCCGCCGGAGTTTCACCGCTACATTAGCCGCGGGTTTCGCGAGCTTGGCTTGTCCGCGCCTGCGCGCGTTGCCTGCGAAGACGAAAGCGGAGACTAAGGACTTAATTGTGGCGGTTGAAAAAATCACGCTGCGCCGCGGCCGTGACGGCCAAGGCCCGACGTGGTTTCATCCGCGCGCGTGTCTTGTGCCCGGGAAAAACCAACCCGCGGTGTTCATGACGCTACAAGAAATCGCCGGTTCGGATATGTTTGGCCCTTTGCAACACATGATGTCGGCCGACGCCGGCCGCACGTGGACCGAGCCCGCCCCCGTGCCTCCGCTCGGCCGCATTCCCCTCGCTGATGGTTTTGAAGAAGGCGTATGCGACGTCGTGCCCGAGTGGCATCAACCCACCCGCACGGTCCTCGCGCTGGGTCACAGCGTAAATTATCGCGGGCCTAAATTTTCCGCGAATCAACCGCCACGCTGGCCCGTGTACGCCGTGTGGCGTAATGGTGAGTGGGGTCCGCGCCGCAAATTACTCTGGGCCGACTCGCGCGGCGCCTACATCTACACCAACAACTGCGGCCAACGCGTCGTGTTGCCCAACGGCGACATCCTCCTCGCCTTCAGCCACGGCGCCGCCAAAGCCCAAGCTCGCTCGCTCTCGAGCGTGATCTGCGGCTTCGATGGCGACACGCTTACGGTGAAACACGTCGGCACCGAAATCGCCCCCACCGGCGGCCGCGGCTTGCTCGAGCCTTCGATCACCGCATTTGGCGGCCGCTATTTTCTCACCATCCGCGCCGAGGACGAACGCGGCTACGTCTGCGTCAGTCCCGACGGTCTTACGTGGACGCCCAAACAAGCTTGGGCGTGGAACGACGGCGAACCGCTCGCGATGTCCACCACGCAACAGCACTGGCTCACCCACTCCGACGCGCTCTGGCTCGTCTACACGCGCAAAGATCCGAGCAACCTCAACGTCCTTCGCTGGCGCTCCCCGCTTTGGATGGCGCAAGTCGATCCCGTCACGCTCCGCCTCAACCGTGCCACCGAGCGCGTCGTCCTCCCGCTCGTCGGCGATGGCGTCAACGACCCCAACCGCGTCGCCATCATGGGCAACTTTCACCCACTTCACGTTTCGCCCGACGAATCGTGGGTCACAGTCGGTGAGTGGCAGCCCAAAAACGGCATCCATGGTGATTTACTTCTCGCCCGCATCTGCTGGTCCCGCCCCAACCTACTCTACGTTTCCCCGACATGATTTCCACCCGTCGTACCTTTCTCCAAAAAACCGCGCTCCTCACCGCCACCCTGCCCCTCGCGCGCGGATCGCTCACCGCCGCAAGCGACGCGTCCGCGCTGGCCTCGACTCCGACGGGCGTGCTCCGCGAGATACTCTTCAGCCCGGGCAACATCACCGAAAAGAAAAACTGCTACGACCGTTTCGAGCCGTTGAAAAAACCCGCCCAAAATCCCGTGTTGAAAGCCGAGATGCCTTGGGAAAAAAGCGGAGTGGCTTGGGGCAGCGTCCTGCGTTCGCAGGTGGATGGAAAATTTAAATTTTTCTACAGCACCGATTTTCCCGGCGAGCAGGCCGGCGCCGTGCTCGTGGATAATTCCATGCAGGGCCGCAGCCACTGCGTTGTCTGCTACGCCGAATCGGACGACGGACTCGTCTGGCGGCGCCCCGCCTTGAATCAATTTTTTCAGAACGAATTTCCCGGCAACAATATCGTCCTCACTTGGGCCGCTTACTACAACGACTCGCCTTCCGTCATCGAAGACCTCCACGAGCCCGACCCGCAGCGGCGCTACAAGTTGATGATGTTTCACCTCGACCCGCAAAATGCCGACCTCACCGGTTGCGCGCTGTTTGTGTCGCCCGACGGCCTGCGCTGGACGTTCACCGGCACCGTCCTACCATCGCAAGACGCCTCCTCGCTCTGGCAAGATCGCCGCACCGGCCACTACTACGCGTTTCTCAAAGACCGTCAGGGCAACCACCGCAGTCGCATGCTCGCGCACAGCGCCGATTTCCGCACGTGGAGCGAACCGCAGTGGATTTTCACGCCCGACCACGGCGACCACGCCGGCACCCATTTTTACAACCAATCCGCCTTCACGCTCTGCGGCCGTAGTCTCGGATTTCTCAATCTCTACGACCTCACCACACAGACGACGTGGGTTGAACTGATCGAAAGCGGCGACAACCTCAACTGGCGGCGCATGCCGTCCCGCCCACATCTGCTTCAACCCGGACCGCCCGGCAGCTACGACAGCGGCGGCGCTTACGTCGGGCTCGCCGAACCCATTCTCGTCGGCGACGAATTTCGTTATTACTACTACGCGTCCGCCGATCGTCACGATGCCGCCGACACCGGAGGCAACCCCGCGCAACGCCCCGCGCTCGCTTACGCGACCTTTCGCAAAAATCGCCTCGTCGGCCAACAAACCGAACACGACGGCGCCTTCGCTACGCTCCCAATGGTGTGTCCGGGTGGCCGCCTGTTTTTAAATTTCGTCTGCGCCGGCGAAGTCACCGTTGCGATCAAACGCCCCGGCTACGGCGGCGAATATCTCGGCTACACCGCGGCCGAATGCGTGCCGGTCACCGGCGATAGCCTGCGTCGTGAAATCCGTTGGAAAAACCAACCCGATCTCGCCGCGCTCCAGGGTAAAAACATCCGCCTCAAAATCAGCGGCCGCAACCTGATCGCTTACAGCGCGAGCTTTGAGCGGTGAACGAACTGTTACGTGCCCGGTTGGCAGAAACACGATGACGTGAGCGTCACATCGGCGTGGGCCCACACCTGTTTGAAACGCGCCTCAAGTGCGGCGGCTTCATCGGCGTTTTTTTTCTGCAAACGCAGGCACTGCGCGAGGCCGAAGAGTGACCAGCCGTTATCGGCGGTGCGGGCGAGGTCCTCGCGGTAAACCTGTTCGGCCTCGACGAGACGATTGCGTTGCAGCAAGGCGGCGCCGAGGGCTTGGCGCACCGGTTGCGCCCAAGCCGGAGGCTCGGCGTAGCGTAGTTTGTCTTCCCGCTCGACGGCCGCTTGCAACGCCGCGAGCGCGGCGTCGATTTTGCCTTCGCGCAGCAAGATCTCGCCGTCAAGCAACCGCGCCGCGATTTCCATGATGTCGGCCAACGGATTTTTTCGGTACATCGCACCGGCCGGAATCTGGGCCCGCGCCGCGGCAAAGTCGCGCTCTTCGGCGCGCGCACCCATGGGATCACCTTGCGCTGCCCGTGCGATACCGCGTGCGAGATAACGCCAAGCCCGCGCGTGCGTGTAGCGCGCGATGGGTTCGGGTTCAGCTAGAATTTTATCCCATTGGCCAAATCGTTTCATCACGTCGAAATGCATCGCAAAATAACCGTCGCCGATATCGGACTCGCGTTTCCACTCGGGCGGCATCTGGGCAAACAGATCGCGCATGGTCTGGGCGGCGAGCGCACTTTGGCCGCTCATCATCGCCGCGTAGGTGAGCATGTGATAATCATGTCCCATGTAATTGAGATAACCGCTAAACGGACGCCCGGCGGTTTCGCGGTATTTGCGATTGGCGGCGATGGCTTGAGTGTTGGCGACGATCGCTTCCTGCCAGCGACCGCGGCGCACGTCGATGTGGGAGGACATGTGCACCATGTGGCCGAGTCCGGGCGTGATCTCACGCAGCATGTTCGCGGCGGAGGCCCCGCGCTCGGGTTGCGCCGAAGCTTCGTGCGCATGCACCGCGAGGTGATTGGCGAGCGGGTGGCGCGGGTTGAGCCTAAGCGCCGCATCAAGCGCCGCCACGACCTCCTCGGTGCCCGGCTGCGGCTCCCCGTTTTTCCGCCAAAGATCCCAGGGCCGGAGCATCATCCGCGCGTCGCCCGCCCACGCGCAGATGTCGGCATCGTTTGGATGCGCCTTCCACACCTCGCGCATCGCGTCGGCGTAGGCTTCGTCAAGCGGGCCGCGCTTGGCTTTCGCATCCTCGGAAAACCTCGTGCCCATCGCCCGGATTAGCGCCCGCTCAGCCGGCGTGCACGGGGCCGCAAACTTCTCCGCGTTGACCAACGCCTCGCGCGCGCGCTTCGCACGCTCCGCCGAAACCCCGGTATTGTTGATGTGCGGGCTGCACGCGAGTGCCATACCCCACCACGCCATCGCGCACTCCGAATCGAGCTGCACCGCATACTCCATCGCGCGCAGACCCTCGTCGTGGTTAAAACCCGTGATGAACGCCACGCCTTGGTCGAAGTAACGCTGCGTCTCCGGTTTCGCGCCCGTAATCGCCCGCGTGTGCGCCCCGGTCCCGGCAAACAACGGTGGCTTCGTCGCATCGGACGATGCCGCAACCACTACTCCCCCGCCGAAGAAAAGGAGTGCACAACCGATCAACCGGACAAAAGAGCGAAGCGAAGTTTTCATGGGCGAAAGCAGAAACGTTGCGATCAGGGGTCTCCACAGCGAAACGAGTACCAACCGCCACCGCAAGGCTCACACGAACGTCACACCTCCGCCCTTGCCGCACCCATGGCCGCGCCCCATCACACTTTCACCCCATGAAATCGCTGCTGCGCTCCCTGTTGCCATTCCTGTTTTTGACCGCCGCGTTCGGCGCCGAACCGCTTCGCGTGATGTCGTTCAATATTCGCTACGCCAACAAAGCCGACGGCGCCGACGCTTGGTCGCAGCGCACCGAGCTTTTCTTTGATACCGTCAACGCCTTCGGCCCTGATCTCGTCGGGTTCCAGGAGGTGATCGCCGTCCAACACGACGCCCTCACCGCCCGCCTCACCGATTACGCCTTCGTCGGCGTCGCCCGCGACGACGGCAAACGCAAAGGCGAGTGGTCGCCCATCGCCTACCGCAAATCCCGCTTCGCCGCCCTCGACCACGGCAATTTCTGGCTCTCTGAAACTCCCGAGGTGATCGGCAGCAAATCGTGGGATGCCGCCATCACCCGCATCTGCTCGTGGGTGCGCCTGCGCGAGACCGCGACCGGCCGCGAGTTCCTCTTCGCCAACACCCACTTCGACCACAAGGGCGTCGTCGCTCGTCAGGAAGCGAGCCGCCTCATCTCCGCCCGGCTCCCGCTTATCGCCGCCGGCCTGCCCGCCATCCTCACCGGCGACCTCAACATCGACGAGGACAACCCCGCCTACGCCGTGCTCACCCGCCCCACCGCACCGACCGCGATTCGCTGGATCGACTCCTTCCGCGCCGTTTATCCGACCCGAAGCCCCGACGAACTCTCCTTCAATGGCTTCAAGGGCGGCACCGTCGGCTCCCGCATCGACTTCATCTTCCACACCGCCGATTTCACCGCGACCGCCGCCGCCATCGACCGCACGTCGCGCGCCGGCCGCTACCCGTCCGACCACTACCCCGTGAACGCCGTGCTGCAGTTCAAATAGCCGCTTCCGCGGCCGAACTCAGATCGCGGCCAGAAGACCGCCGTCGACGTAAAGAATCTGACCGTTGACGAAATTCGAGGCCTTCGAAGCAAGAAACACTGCAGCGCCGACGAGCTCCTCCGGCTGTCCCCAACGCCCCGCCGGCGTGCGGCCGCAGATCCACTTGTTAAACTCCGCGTTTTCGACCAGCGCGCGGTTCAGCTCGGTGACGATGTAGCCCGGCCCGATCCCGTTGCACTGGAGACCGTGCTTCGCCCACTCGACCGCCATCGCGCGCGTAAGCATTTTTAGGCCGCCCTTGGCCGCCGCGTAGTTGGCGATCGTCGGCCTGCTCACCTCGCTCATCACCGAGCAGGTGTTGATGATCTTCCCGGCACCGCGCGCGATCATCCGCGGCGCTACCGCGCGCGCGACGAGAAAAGTGCTCGTGAGATTCGTGTCGAGCACCTCGCGCCACTGCGCCTCGGACATTTCCGCCAGCGGCGAGCGGCGATGAATCCCGGCGTTGTTAAAGAGCACATCGATCGGCGCGAACTCAGCCTCGATGCGCGCCACCGCCGTCTCGATCGCCACCGAATTGGTCACGTCAAAGGCCGCGGTCGTCACGCGCGCACCCGGCACTGCTGCCCGCAAACCCGCGGCCGCCGCATCGAGCTTCGCCGCATCGCGGCCGTTCAGCACCACGGCCGCGCCGGCCTCGGCGAGGCCTCGCGCCAACGCCAACCCGATGCCCTGGCTAGAACCGGTGACGAGCGCCGTGCGCCCGGAGAGATCAAAGAGAGGATTATTTTTAGCCATGGGAAAAACTTAGCTCACTTCAATCCGGCGCACGCGACCAGCGATCAGAAACAATGAAATCGTTGCCGCCGGCGCCAACACCGCGGCGGTGATCAAAATCGGCGTATAGGAAAAATGGTCCACGACCCAGCCGGTGGAAAAAGTAAAAATCACCGCGCCCAAACCAGCAGCCGTGCCGGCAAATCCCGCGATCGAGCCCACCGCACCCACCGGAAAATAATCACTCGCAAGCGTCTGCACATTGCCGACCCAAAATTGAAATCCGAACAACGTGATACTCAAACATACGATGGCCGCAGGCGCCGACGAAGCGAAGGCCGTCGCAAAACCCGCCAACATCGCCGTGGTGCCGATGATGATCGCCGTCTTGCGCGCGCGGTTCACATCACCCGTGCGACGCAGCAGAAATCCAGAAAACCAGCCGCCCGCCAGCGCCCCGAGTGCCGCCGCGACGTAAGGAACCCAACCCGTGGCCTTAAGTTGCTTGAGATCGAAGCCGCGTGCATCCGCAAGATAGAGCGGCATCCAATTCACGTAGAGCCACCAAATCGGATCGCCGAGAAACCGCGCCGTCACGATGCCCCAAACCTCACGGCGGCGCAGCAACACGCCCCACGCCACCGGTTGTGCAGGCGCCAGCGCGGCGGCGGCGGGGCCGCCGGCCGATTCCGTTTTCGGGTAAAGCAGCAGCCAGAGCGCGAGCCAGACGAACCCCATCGCGCCTGTAATCACAAACACCGCCCGCCAGCCAAAATCGTCGCTCATCCAAATAATCAACGGGATCGCAAAGGCCGGCCCAAGCGAGGCGCCCATATTGGCGATGCCCATGCCCAAGGCCCGTTGCCGCGCGGGAAACCACGCCGCGATCGTGCGCGTCGCCCCAGGCCAGTTACCCGCTTCCCCGAGCCCGAGCACGCCGCGCAAGAAAGCGAGACTCGCCACGCCACGCGCTGCCGCCGTGCCGATCTGCGCGACCGACCAGATCACCACCGCGAGGGCGAAGCCGAAGCGATTGCCGATGCGATCAAACACCGCGCCCCACAAAAACATCGAGAGCGCGTAAACGAGGAGAAACGCGTTCGCGATCCACGCGTAGTCGACGTTGGAGAGTTTAAACTCCGCGCGCAGCACGGGAGCCAACGTAGGCAACGCGAGCCGGTCGAAATAGTTGATCACCGTCCCCAGAAAAATCAGCGCAATGATGACCCAACGCCACGGACGTTCTTTTTCGGGCGGACTCAACGGGGCGTGGGGGGTGGGGTTCATTTGAATTTATTGCGCATGGCGTCGATGCCCGGGATTTTTCCCATGAGGTGGCGATGTTGCGGCTCAAAAGACTGGATCAGCGAACGCTGCTGCGCGCCGACGAGAACAGTGAAGATGTAGCCTTCGTGTCCGGGCGAAGCCACTGTAGGATGATAACCGTGATCGACTAAAAACGTATCACCGTGGCGCGTCATCACAACTTGGGGCGCGGGCGCGGCCGGTTGATTGGCTTGTTCTTCGTAACAAAACTGCGCGCCGAATCCCGTCTCAGGCCGGAAGCGATAATGATAAATTTCTTCGAACGCGGTTTCTTCCGGCGGACGCTCGGTGTCGTGTTTGTGCGGCGGATAACCGGACCAGCAACCGGCGTCAGCGTAGAGTTCGCTGACGAGCAGATTGCCCGCGCGACCCGCGGCGTTTTGCCCGAGGATGTGATAAATGCGTCTCCGGGAATGCGTCGCCGCTGAACCGACCTCGACCATTTCAACCTCTTCGGGCGCGATGCGAAACGGCGCGTGGGCTTGCGCGCAGATGCCACCAGCGACGGCGATCTCCGTGCCGTCGCGCAGCGCGCGAACCGTGACCGATGCGCCCGTGCCACAATAGACTGAGTCCGCTGGTCCATCCCAGATGCCAACGCGACGCCCGATATTTTTGAATTCCTGGTGGCCCACGACGATATCAGCCGCGCCGGATAGAACCACGGTGAGCAACTCGCAGCGCGGGACGTTTAAGGTGTGCGTCTCACCGGTAGCCAGACGGAGGACATTAAAATAACTCAGCGCGAGCCGCCCAACGCCGGGTTCGACGAGAGCTAGGTTGCGATTATCGCGAGCGCGAAGGAGGCGGGGCATTTTAAGAAGACGAGAATATGATCAGAGTTTTCCATCCCAAACAAAACGCCAATATTCCCCCGCGGCGGTGGGGCCGAGGTGTTGAGCGAGTGGTGCAATAAAACTGACATCGGGCCCGTGCCGCAAGGCCTCGACGAGGAGCGGCAAGATTCGAGCGCGATCGGCGGCTTTGATGTCTTCTTTCGGCCATTTTTTCTCGGGGTCGGCGTAGGGCGCCACGAATCGGAGTGCGGCGCGGAGGTTGCGCCCGTCGGCGGTGGAGAATTTCCAGAGATTCACGTCGACGGATTCGCCGAGGCGGGCGAGGCGAACGAGCGCCTCGAGGTTAAAACAGGAGTAATCGAGTGACTTGGTGCGCGCGAGTTCGAGCGGCTGGCGGCCGTCGGGCTCGATCTGGCGTTGGATGCGTTTGATGGCGGCTTGAGCGACGATTTTTTTGGCGTCAGCGATGCGACCGAGATTAAGAGCGAGCGCGACGATCTGAACATCGTACCAAGAACCGTGGTTGTTCTCAGCGGCCGCTTCTTCACGCCCATTTTTGCTCGTGGTGACCCATTCGTAGTACGTCGTGAGCCAGCCTGTCATCGCGGTCGAGTCCGTGGCGGACCAAGCCGGCGAGCCCGCGATGAGGGCGAGCCCATCGACGAGATTGCTCAAATGGCGCGCTTCAAGAATGCCGATGCCGCGGCCGTTATTTATGCCAGGAATGGCTTGGGCGTACTCCAGCGAGGGGTTCATGCGCGTAGCGACATTCAGAAACCACGTGCGCGTGAGCGTGGCGGCTTTTTGGGCGTAGCGCTCATCACGGGTAAACCAATAAGCGAGGCCAAGGGTCTCGACGGCGTTGCACGTGCGGCTGAACGCGCCGGAATCCGTGCCGCGCTTACTGTCGGGATTCACGCGGCCATCGTCGCGAATGTA
>CAMDRP010000079.1 GCA_945906965.1 Opitutus sp. GAS368
AGGACGCCCCGGCCACAGGCTGCAGGGGTGGCGGCGACGGCGATCGCGTTGAACAAATTCATCGGGCCATCGGCGCTCATGGCCGTGGCCGGGCGCATGGCGCCGACCAAGACGATCGGTTTGGTGGACCGGACGATGAGGTTTAGAAAATAACCGGTTTCCTCCATCGTATCCGTGCCGTGGGTGATGACGACGCCGTCGATCGTGGGCTCGTCGAGGGCGGCTTGCGCGCGGGCAGCGAGTTTGCGCCAGACCGTTTCGTTCATGTCTTGGCTGCCAAGTTTGGCGACTTGCTCGACCTCAAGGCGGGCGAGCGTGGCAAGTTGGGGGACAGCGGCGACGAGGGCTTGGATCGAAAGCGCGGCAGCACGGTAGCCTCGGCCCGTGGTCTGAGCGCCCGCGATGGTGCCGCCGGTGGCGAGAAGTCGGATGCGGGGGAGGGGAGCGGCGGCGGGCGGCATGGGGAGAGGACGGACGGTGAATTACGGCTGCGCGCCCGCGGTGATCCAGTCGCCGATGAGCTTGATTTCGGCGGGGGTGAGGGCGGGCTTGCCGTCGGTGGGCATGAACTCTTCGTCGTCGGCTGGGAGGGTGATGCGGCGGTACAGGTCGCTCTTTTCGAGTGAACCGGCGACGACGGGCGGGCCGCTGTCGCCGCCCTCCATGAGGAGCGCGTACGTGTCCATGCGGAGGTTGCCCTTGTGCTTGGAGGGTTTGTGGCAAGCGACGCAGTGTTTCTCTAAAATCGGTGCGATCTGGGTGGCAAAGAGCGAGGTGCCGGTGGTCTTGGCGGCGGGCGGCGGAGCGAGGGGTACGCCGAGAAATTTACGCAGACCGGCCGGCATGTGCTTGGTGAGGTAGTCCTCACCGTGCGTGATGATGCTGCCTTGGTGGCTCGTCCACGCCATCCCTCCGACGGTCGCAAATAGCAGCGGAATATAACTGAGGCGGATCAGGACTAGGCCCTCGCGTGATTTATAAACTTGGCGAAACGCGACCAACATGAGGCACGCGCCACTCGTGGCGATGCCACCCCAAAGGTGATTCATGACCGTCTCGCCTTGATAGCCCCCGCTCCACGCGAGCAACCAGCCGGCAACGGTGGCAACGAGTACGCCGATGGTGGCTAGGCCGAGGACAAGGCCCGCAGATTTTTGTAAATGCGACCAAATCGAGACCAGCCCCAGCACTTCAAACAAAGGGACGAGTACGAGCAACCCGATGGGCAGGTGCACGATGGCGGGATGGAGCCGGCCGAAGAACTGCGCGATGGAGGCGCGCTCCACGCCATCAGGCGGCAGCACAAACGGCAGGGCGGCGAGTCCGCCGATGAGGATGAGGCCGCAGATATAAGGCGTCAGGCTGCGGGGTTGGTTTTCTTCGGACATGGTGGAGGTTACGGGTTCACCGAGGTTCGGGATTGAAATAGGCGCGAATTCTCCGCGCAATCGAGATTCTTGTCCAATCCCGACGATACTGTTTTTTGGCGTTACCTGGCCCTGCTGGCGTGCGCGACGGCGCTTTCGTTGCGCGCGCAGACGCCTCCGGCGGCGGCGGTCCCACCCGCGACGGCGAAGCCGGCTGCGCCGACCGAGACGCTGCGTCCATTAGGGGCGGTGATTCCGCTGCCTTTACCGGGGGGTCCGCCCGCCGCCGATAAGCCGATCCAACTCGGAGCCCTACTGGTATCCGGTGATGTGTTTGATGAGACGATGGATCCCACCGGCATGGATGCACCCGAGGCCGAGCGCTCGGAATCACCCTTTTCCAACGATCTGATCATGGCGGAGACCGTCGATGATAACCTCCTCGACGACATCGGCACGGAGCTAGCGGCGATTAATTCGGTGCCCGCGATGGATGCGGCCGCGGGGGTGAATCGCGTCAACTTGAAGGGCTTCCCCACGCCGCGCCAGCGCAACGGTTTCACCCAGATCGGCATGCCCGAGATCCTGAACACCAGCGGTTCGGAATCGATCATGGGCCCGCTCACTCCGGTCGTAGGCCGCGCTGCACCCGGCGGTATTCAAAACACGCTCACCGCGCGGCCCCGCGGTCGGAAGTATTCACGATTTGATTTTGCGATGACGAGCCGCGCCACTCAAAGCGCCAGCATAGATTACAGCGGGCAACTCGTCCCGAAACGCTCCTGGGATCGCGTCGCGCTGGCGTGGGATCAAAAAAGCGGCCCCGAGCCCTACACGTACAGCCGGCACCGCGCTTATGATGCCGCCGTCATCTGGAAATTTAATCGCGCGTGGAGTTCGATGCTCCAATTCGACTACGACGAACGCGCCAGTAACGCCTCCTCCGGCATCCTTGAATATCGGCCCACGGCTTCTGCCAAAATTGTCGAGCCCTACCGGCCTCTCGCCTATTTCAACCTCTACGGCCCCAATGCGGGTTTTCGCAAACGCACCGCTAGCATGGTCATCCAGGTCGAGGGCCAACTCGCACGTAACGTGAGTGTGCGCGCGAGCGTACAGGCCCTGCAACGCAGTCTCGATCAAGACTCGTGGACCTCGGGCCAGTACTTGCTGGATACCAAAAAAATCGGCGGCACGCGCGAACCCCAACACACCGAGCAACCTTTCAGCGGCTGGACGGGGCAAGTCGATGTGACCACGCGTTTGCGTTTCTGGCGCGCTGACCACAAAATCACCCTCGCGCTCGACAGCACGCAGACCGATTACGAACGCGTGCAACGCGCCTTGACCACGGCCGACCGCGCCGCGCAACCACTCGACATCCGCGTCTTCGATCCCGCCGCGCCCAACTACGACCGCCCCGCGTACTCGACCGCGCGTTATTCTCGCTTCATCACCAACCGCGCTGAGCTCAACACGTACTCAGGAATTTTCCTCAGCGACCGCACCGCCTTGATGAAAGGTCGACTCGTGATGACCGCCGGCGTGCGCAAAGATTTTGTCACCATCGATGTCACCGACCGCCGCGTCGGCGCCGCGCTCCCGCACGTACGCGACCAGACGGGTGAAATCTCCAGCCACCTCGGCGCCAACTACATCCTCGTGCCCGGCCGCATCCTCACGTTCGCCAACATAAGCACGGCGTTTGAGCCTTCATCGCGGGTCGATGCACGCACCGGTCGCGTGCAAGGTAACGAGACCACGCTCGGCTACGAACTCGGTGCCAAAGGGCTATTTTTCCAACGCCGCCTCGCGCTCATCGGCATGGGTTTCACGTATTTTAACAAAAATATCTCGCGGCGTAATCCCCGTTACGACGACCCGATTTTTGATGCCAATCAGACCCAACCTCAGCTCGTTGCCGCGGGCGAGGAACGTTTTATGGGGGGCGCGCTGGAAGGCCGTTTTAAAGTTTCTGAAGTCTGCTCCTTCAGCGGACGGCTCACGTACAACCAGGCGCTCACGACGCGCTCGCCGGATCTGCCCGAGGAAATCGGCCGGGCGCTGACGCGTTTCCCGCGGCTCACCGGTAGCCTGAGTGGGCGCTACGCGTTTGGCACGGAAGGCAGGAAAGCGGGCCTGAGTATGGGCGGGGCGCTCACGCACGTGAGCAGCACGGTGGCGAGTTACGAGACGGCCACGCACGCGTATCAACAGTACCCGAGCTACACGCTGGCGAGTCTTAGCCTGAGCTACCGCATGAAAATAGGTAACTACAACCACGGTATCACCGTGAGTGTGCGCAACGCCCTCGACCGTGACCTGCTCGCGCAAGTGGCCCGCGTCGGCGCCGGCCGCGAGTTCGCGCTCAATTACGGCGTGGGTTGGTGAGGGAGAAAAAGGCTCGTTTTCAGGTTCGGATTTTTCTGCAAAAACATTTTTGCATAATCGGGTCCAAGGTGTCTGTGTGAGCTTTCTCTTATGCCTAAATCCCGATCCAAGTCTCCGGTGCGCGCGACCGTGCGTGGTATTGCCGATGCGGCGGGCGTGTCGATCGGCTCGGTTTCCTCGGTGTTAAATAATCGTCACGTCGAGCGCAGGATTTCTCCGGCGACGGTGGAAAAAATCCGCGCGGCGGCGGCGGAGTTGGGTTATTTGCCGAACATCAGCGCGCGGCGGTTACGCAGCGGCGGGTCGAGTAAAAATACGGTCGTGTTGGCGTTGATCACTAGTTTTGAGGCGCCGATACCGCTCGTGAAGCATTTCATCGCGGCGTTGCAGCGAGCGGTGGCGGCAGGGAGTGATCATTCGTTTTCGTTGCTGATCGAGATGTTTCCGGCGGGGCATCTGCGCGACATGCCGGGTTTGCTCACGGGCGATCATTTTAACGCGGCGTTGATCATGAATACCACGGCGGCGGATGATGCGTTTCTCACGCGGGTGCACTTGCCCTACCCATCCGTTTTGGTGAATCGGGCGATTCCTGGGTATGCTTCGGTCGTAGAGGCGACGACGGGGGGCCGGCCGGCGGAGATTCTTTTTCGCAGTAAGCGGCGGCGCTTGGCGGTGTTGCACGGCAGTCCCTTGACGCAGAGCACGCGCGCGCGGGTGGATACATTTATGCAGCGTGCCACTCAGCTGACGGGGAGCGCTCCGGCGGAGATCGTCGCGGAGAATCTCTCCGAGACGGCGAGTTATGAGGCGTTGCAGGCTTTTCTTGAGCGCGGGGGTAAATGCGATGGGTTGTACGCGGTATCGGATGCGTTGGCGCTGGGGGCTTACCGCGCGATTAAAGAGCGTGGGCTAACGATCCCAGGAGATATCGCGGTGATGGGAGTGGGTGACTACGATATCGCGCCGTTTTTTGATCCACCGCTTTCGTGTGTGGGCGTGTCGCATCGGGAGTTGGCGGAGCAGGCGAGTGCCCTGTTGTTACAACAACTCGCGCGTGGGGCCGAGCCCGGGCGCACGCTGGCGGTACCGCTAGTGGAGGCGCTGCGGGCGTCTTCGGGCCACCACGCGGGCTAAGCAGGCAAGGTGAAGTTTGTAGGTCATTTTCGTTTAAAACAGCCTTGAAGTGCAAAATCGTTTTGCATTAGTGGTTACTGTAACCAAACCCTCGCCGGTATCGCCGGTATCGCCCTTAACCCTTCCGCTCCATGCGCTCAATCGTGCTATCTCGACTCGCTCTCGTATCCTTCTTTGCGGCCGCTTATGCCGCCGGCCTATCCGCCCAAACCGTTCCGGCCGCCGATTTGTCGGATCCGGTCAAGTTGACTCCGTTTGCCGTAACCGCCGAAAAGTCGGCGGGCTACAAGGTGTCCTCAGCGTCTACCGCCACGCGCACCAACACGGCTATCATCGATATTCCCCAGTCTGTGGACATTGTGACCAAGGAATTCTGGAGCGACATCGGCGCGACCACCTTCGACCAGTCGTTCAAATATCTCGCGAATGTTTTTGTCCGTAACCGCTACGCTGGTAACGGAGACAACGTTAGTCTTCGTGGGTTCGAGACCGCCGGTTCCATTTCGGTCGACGGCGTGCGGATGGGTAATAACAAGCGCGACCTCGTTGGCTACGAGCGCCTCGAAGTCGTCAAGGGCCCCCCTTCGGCGGTGCAGGGGCGGGCCGGCGGCACCGGCCTCTTAAACTACCTGCTGAAGAAGCCGGAGTTGGGCTCCACCGCCTCGTCCTTAAAATACGCCTTCAATTTCGACGAAGCCGACAGTGCGATGCACCGGCTCGAGTTCGATGGTAACTATGCGAGTGCGAAAGACAGCAAATTTGCGATGCGCGTCGCCGGTTCGGTGCAGGACGGCGAGGACTACATCAAGTTTCACGAGGTGCGAAGCTACGCTCTCTACCCCTCCTTCAAGTATCAGATCACGCCCCGCACGGAACTCGTGCTGACTTCCGAGTTGCTGAGTCTCAACACGCCCTCGCGCGAAGAGGGTCACGGCTTTGCGATCTATCCAGAGAAAGCCCGCCGCCGGATCAGCATCTTCAACAATGCCACCGACCCGATCACCGCCCTCGGCCTGCCCTACAATTTCAATATCGCGGGACCCGGTAGTGAGGATAAAAACAAAATCGCCAACGCGACGCTCTTCTTCACCCACCAGTTCGCCAAGTGGCTTGATTTCCGCCAGGTCGCGAACATCCGCTATTTCGGTTACGACCAGCGCTACTTCACCGGCGAGGACAACACCCGGATCATCGCCAATTCCCAGTCGCAGGCCGGCAACGGCTGGCGCCGGGGTCAAACCTACCAGGGTGACCTGATCGCGCGGTATAGCTGGAACGACGTGTTCACGAGCATGACCATGGTCGGTTATTCTTACGACGACGGCGCTACCGCGGACGCATTTTACAACGGTGTGCCCAACGCGCCGTTTAACACCCTGAACATGGCGGCGATCAAGGCGGCCGGAAATAGCGCCGCATTTTACAGTGGCCGCGTCGCCAACCTGCCCCTCGCGACCTCGACCCAGAACAATAATTACTCCTACGGTCAGTACGTGCAGCAGGATTTGGGCTTTTTCAAAAACCGACTGCTGCTCACCGGTGGTCTGCGCTCCGACCGCAGCGCGACCGGCACCAGCAGCCGAATCACCGGATTGCGCACCGCCGCCGCCAAGGTGACGCTGAACTCATATCGCTACGGCGCCACCTTCAAGATCACGCCCGCACTGTCGATCTACGCGGTCAAAAGCGTGCAGAACGACGCTCCGGCCAATGTGGCCCGTTACAACGGCCTGCTCCCCGGCGACCCGCGGCGCGATGAGTTCTTTTCAGTCACGCCTTTGACCGAACTCAAGGAATTCGGCTTCAAAGGCGAAGCGCTACAAGGCCGGTTGTCGTTCACGGCTACGTATTGGGAAATGATCCGGGTCGGCAGCACGATCAACGTTCTGGCTAACGGAGTTTCCCAGGGACAGAACGTGACCTTTGGCACCGTTTCCGAGATCCCGGGCGCCCAATCGAAGGGTTACGAAATCACCGCCTATGGTAGCATCACTGACCGGCTGGCCATTATCGCCAATTACACTGATTTGAACACCAGCCAAGGCTTCACCGGGCAGCAGAATGCGCTCGGCTGGACGACGGCGTCTAACCCCGGCCGCATCCCCTTGCGTTTCGCTCCGGATTGGAACGCGAATATTTTCCTCAAGTATAGTTTCCGCGACCCCAAGGCGCAGGGCTGGGAAGTGAAGGGCGGAGTGACCGCCATCGGCCCGCTCCTCACCCAGCTCACCGGGTTCGGCCTGTCCCAAATTCCCGACGGCCAGAAAAGCTACGATGTCGGCGCGGGCTACCGTTGGAAGAATTACAACTTCGACCTGATGGTCACCAACCTGACCAACGACCCGTTCCTGATCACGCGCGACCAGGCGCCGCGCACCTATCGCTTCAGCGTTTCTGCGACGTTCTGAGTGCTCTCCCGCAGCAGGGTGGCGTGCGGCAACTGCCCGGCCACCCGCTCCTAAAGAGCGCACCGAAGAGATCCACCCTTTCTAGTAGTTCGACATAAAGGGTGGTTTTCTCACTTAGATTGGCATTACGTTCGGATTTGGCGCTCGGTCTTATTTCTTTCTCCACTATGCACCGCCTTTCTTTCTCCGCCTGTCTTGCCTTGATAGTGGCTTTGGCCGCTCCGCTCCGCGCCGCCGAGTCAGAGGTATTGCCTCGCCTCGCCCACAACACCCCCGGCCTCCTCGCCGACCTTGGGGTCGGTCTTTGGGCGTGGCCGTTGCCCATGGATTACAACCGCGACGGACTCATGGATCTAGTCGTCGTCTGCACGGACAAACCTTACAACGGCACTTGGTTTTTCGAAAACAGCGGGCAGGTCGATGCGCAGCTCAAGCTGCCGATTTTCAAGCCCGCCGTCCTCATCGGCAAATCCGCGCCTTCGGTCGGCATCTCTTACCTCACGGGCAAACCCGTCGTCACCGCGACCGCGAGCGTCAAAACCGACGCGGCCTACGATTATCGTGGCAACACCTATCCGGACTTCCTGAACTCGCAGTTCACCAAACCCCAGCCACTCGGGGTGCCAGAGAAGATCCTGACCGAGCCCGGCAACATCCGCCAAAACCAGTGGCAGCTCGTCGATTTCGACGGCGATGGCGCGCTCGACGTTTCCGTCGGTATCGATTTCTGGGGCGATTTCGGTGCGCTCAACGGCGGCGACGGTGCGTTCAACGCCAAGGGCGAGTGGACCCGCGGCAAACTGCGTGGCTACGTCTATGTGATTCGCAACACCGGCACCACGGAGAAGCCCGTCTACGCCGCGCCGTTTCGCTTGCAGGCCGGCGGCAAAGACGTCGATCCGTTCGGGATGCCCTCGCCGTGCTGGGGCGACTTCGATGGCGACGGCGACCTTGATCTGATCACCGGCGAATTCCTCGACGGCTTCACGTTTTTCGAAAACACCGGCTCGCGCACGAAACCCGTTTACGCCGCCGGCCGCGCGCTCATGCACGCCGGCCTTCCGCTCAAGATGGACCTGTGCATGATCACGCCCACGGCGGTCGATTTCGACGGTGACGGCGATCTCGACCTGATTGTCGGCGACGAAGACGGCCGCGTGGCGTTCATCGAGCACACGGGCAAAACGGTCGGGGGCATGCCGCAGTTTCTCGCGCCGCGCTATTTCCGGCAGTTCGCCGCCGACGTAAAATTCGGCGCGCTCGCCACGCCCTACGCCGTCGATTGGGACGGCGACGGCGACGAAGATCTTATTTCCGGCAATAGCGCCGGCTACATCGCATTCATTGAGAATCTCGGCGGCGCGCCCACGCGCTGGGCTGCGCCGGTCTATCTGTCGGCGGGCGGCAAACTCGTCCGCGAGCAAGCTGGACCCAATGGCTCCATTCAAGGTCCCGCCGAGCCGAAGTGGGGTTACTCGATCCTGAGCGTCGCCGACTGGGATGGCGACGGCCTGCCTGACATCATGACCAACGGCATCTGGGGCAAGGTCGTCTGGTATAAAAATATCGGTACCCGCACGGCACCGCGCCTCGGGGCCAGCCAGCCCGTCGAGCTCGCACTCCCAGCAGGTGCGCCGAACCCCGCGCCCGCGTGGAACTGGTGGAAACCCGTCGGCCGCGAACTCATCTCTCAGTGGCGCACCACCCCGCAGATGGTCGACTGGAACGGCGACGGACTCATGGACCTCGTGATGTCTGACTCCGCCGGCTTCCTCGCCCTCTACGAGCGCAAGCGCGCCGGCGCCGGCGACGGTTCGCTCGCGCTCTCGCCCGCGCAGCGCGTATTCTGGAGCGAGGGCGCTAGTGAGTTCAACAGCAATGGCCTCCCGCAGAACAAAGTCTCCGGCCTCCTCCGTCTCAACAATGGCGACTTCGGTCGCGGTGGACGGCGTACGTTCTGTTTTGTGGATTGGGACGGTGACGGAAAACAGGACCTCATGTTGAACAGTGCGCCGAACGTAAACTTCTTCCGCAACCTCGGGAAAAACACCGCCGGCCAATGGGCTTTCCGCGATGAAGGCCCGGTGAGCACGCACGTCCTCGCCGGTCACGCGACCAAGGCCACGTATTTCTCCACGACGCAGACTCTCCTCATCGGCGCCGAGGACGGCTTTTTCTACCAAGTGAAGCAACCCGCGGCAAAAAAGTAGGGTCTCCGCCCAATGGCTGCCCACCGATGCGGCCGGCCGCCTCGATCGGGCGGTGCTCGCCGCGCATCTCGCGTTTGTCGACGCTTCGCCGTCCTGCCCGGCAGTTCACGCACGCCGATAACGCGGGCTCGCGTCGATGTGTTTGTCCGGCGCTCGGCGCAATTGGCGCCCTAGGCGGAGATCTTCGCGAAGGAATCTCAGGGCCTCAGCTAACTAAAACTATAACACGCCCAACGCGTGTCCGTCAGTCCCGGGGAAGCACAGTCTCGGGTTCCGCGAGACGCGCCAGACTGGTGGAATCCTCGAGATCGAAGTAGTTCGGCAAAATCCGCCGAGACGAATTCGCGGGCGAGCGTCGTCTTGCCGTACTGACGCGGACCCAGCAACGCGACAACCCGGCTGCGGCGCAACGCGGTGCGAACAAGGGCCAGGTCGGTCGTGCGGGTGAACATCGCCCAGCAAATCACCATGAAATTCCCGCAATCAATGCGGGATTTTCATGGTAATCTCTAATTCATACCAATCGCCCTTAGCTAATACACTTTAGGCTGGAGCGCCAGAGTTTACTTGATCGAAAAGCCAGGAATGGATGAGGGCCGAGACTGCGGCCGGGCTCGACCAGCGCCGGGCTGCGGCGGTGAGGTGATTTTCGAGGCGTCGGAGCGTGGGATAAAGTCGGTTGGCGACGGTGGCTTTGAGCAGGCCGCCGAAACGCTCGACCGGGTTGAGCTCCGGGCAATACGGCGGCAGCGGCAAGAGCCGCAGGTTGGACGGCAGTCGCGCGTCGTCGATGGGCAAGTGGAAGCCGGCTTGGTCTTGGATGACCACGTGTAGCGCCTGGGGATCGGAGTCGGCGATCTGGCGCAGGAAGAGAGCGTGGATGTCCCGGTCGATGGCGGGAGTGAAGAGCAGTTCGACCCGGTTTTCGCCATCCACCTCCAGCGCCTCATGCAGGTAACCCCATTGATATTTGGTCGCGTAGGGCGCGTGCACCCGCACGCCGCGTCGGCCCCAGACCCGGCGGATCACCGGGAGCAGACCGTAGCGGTGTTTATCGAGGACCCGCAGTCGCACCGGCCGGTCGGGTGAGGGACCGACCACCGTCGTCAGGTTCGCGGGTAACTCCGCCTTAAACCGGACCGCCTTGGCCGGATCTTTCTTCGCGTGCGATTTGCGCGGGGTTTTCAGTTTACCACCCAGTCGGCGTAATACCTTGAGCGCTCCACTCGCACTGAGCGTGCGGCGGGTCCGCTTCTTGATCCAGCTCTGCGCATCGCGCACCTGCCGGAACTGCCCGGCGCCCAGCCGTCGGATAAATTCATCGGCCACCGCACCGCGCACGGCCGGTTTCCGGCCTCCGGCCCACTCGCGCTTGAGCAACTCCGACACGCCTCCTCGTTCCACCGCGTCCCGGTAATTGAACACGCTCTTGCGGCTCACTCCCGCCACCTTAGCGATCTGCGCCGTCGTCAACTCGTGCTGGGCGATCAGCCGCACCACGAGCAGCCGCCGCCGCTTCCAGTCCTCCTGCGGCTGCTCCCAAGCCTGTTCGATTGCTTTTACCAAGTCTTCTCCGAGCGGTGGAATGGGTCGCGGCATGCCCTTTTTATCTACTACTTCTCCCTTAATTAAAAGAGTAAAAGCTATAGGAGATTGGTATCAATTCCGATGGATTCAAAACTGGGCGTGCGGGCGTCCTTCGGGCCACCGGGAAAGGTCCCCCCTCGGGTAAGGCGCGGCGGCCTCACCCGAAGCGAAAAATAGTTTAGCGGGCGGCTGGGGCGGCGGTCTTTTTCTCGAGCCAGACTTCGCTGATACTGCAACCGCTGCCGTTACCACCAAGACCGGGCTCTCGGGTCCAGTTCAACGAGAGTTTGCCAGAGGCGGTGGCGGCGCGCGGGACATCAAAGGCGACCGGCGCGATGGGGTTGGCGCGCGTGATGTAGGGGTGGACTTCGATCGTGCCGTTGGCGACGAGGCGGATTTTGGCCTTCGAGCGGATGTCAGGGTAGACGACGCGCACCCGGTATTCGGCGCTGGGATCGAGTTGGGTGTAATTGAGGGTGACGCTGTTGTCGTTGAGACCCCAGGCGAAATCGACCCACGAGGTGCGCAGAGGCAGGGGCGCGCCGACGCCGGCCGCGATATGACCGTCAAGAGGGGTGCGCAGGAAGGCCGGGTCGCGTTCGTGGCCAAGGCCGCGATCGAGGTGGGGTGAGGCGGAGGCGTTACCGAGGTCGTCGTAGAAACCGCCCGGGCCGGGATTGGTCCAGGTCGTGATTTCCTGGAGTTGGGCGAGGCGCGTTGGTTCGCGATCGATTTGGCGAATGGCGGCGAAGCGGGCGGTGAGCCATGCGCGGTTGTTGAGGGGGTAATCGAGGGTGTCCAAGCTGGCGCCGCGGCCTTGGCTTATCGCACGGTAGAGCGGGACGCTGAGTTTCATTTTGATGCTCTGAAACAGCGCTTCGGCGAGTTGTTGGGTGCGGGTGCGCCAGGCCTGGGCGGTAGGTTGCGTGATGGATTGGTTGAGGATGTCTTCGGCTCGGCTCATTGCTTGGGCGGCGCCGAGGGTGGGGGCGGTGCGGAGTGTTTCCATTGCGCTCGCCTCAAGCGCCGTTTCATGGATCAAGCGGGCACGTACGGTGGCGTCGAAATACGCGCGGTAGAGCGCCATCTGAAAGCGCCAATTTTGGAGATCGCGCGGGGTGGCGGCGCGTTCCATCGCTTGGAATTGAGTGAGGGTGGTGTAGACCTCTTCGTGAGGCAGGAGTGGACCTTTCCAGTTGCGCTCCAAGGCAAAAATACCTTGAGCGAAATCATCAGCGAGGCGTTCGCTGATGAAGTAGCGCCCGTAGTCGCGCAGAACCTCTTGGAGTGAGGCGTCGGGATCCCAGCTCAGGCGGGACCACACGGTTTTATTAATATCATCGGTGCAGCCTTCCGAGTAGGTGACCGCGCCAATCGTGTGGGGTTGGAGCAGGCGGATGATGTTCGCCATGTCGTGCGGCCGGGTGGTGATGGGCTCGCGCGTCTGGGTGAGCACAAAGGCGCGGTCCCAATCGGCGATCGGGTATTGGCAGCTGCGCGTGTGGGTGATGTCGGGGTAGTAGCGGATCGGGTAGGAGGCGGGGACGCGTCGGCGGAATTCGGCCAGATCCATGTGCACCCAGGGCGCGAAAACGGCACCGGCGAGCCAGGCAGGTTTTTGCTCGGTGAGGTAGCCAATGAAATAATCCATATCGCTCTGGTTAAAACCCTGCGGCGAGAGCCACATGGTGGCTTTGGGATGAAACCGGCGAAGGCTGGCGGTTTGTTTTTCTAACAACGGAAACATGAGGCGAGGCGGGGTGTGGCCGGGGTCGCCACCGGGGACGAGAATGGCATCGATGCGGGGCAGAGCGCTGAAAACTTCCGCCCACTCTTTGAGCGCGAAGGCGACGGTCTCCGGCTTGCTGTAATCTTCATCCATCGCGGGATACCAGATCCACACATCCAGACCGTAGGAGGCGGCGATGCGGGACATGCCGATCATCATGTCCAATTGGGGCCGCGGAAAATGAGGGCTATCGGCATCGTCGTCGGTGCGCGGCGGGAGCAGCTCGATCGCGTTACACCCAAAAATAGCGAGCTCGCGGATGTAGCGTTCCCACTGAGGCAGATCCCAGCCGCTGTAAGAGTTGGGCTTGGGGCGGTAGGCGAGTTGATGGCCGCGTAAAGCGTAGCGCGGAGAGGTGGTAAGATTTAGGGGGCTCAGTAAACCGGCCCGGGCCGGCCCGAAATGAAGGGTGCGCAACAGGTGGCCTACGCCGAAGAGCACGCCGCGGGCGTCGCGACCCGCGATGACGATCATGGGTTTGGCTGAACCGGCGGCGCCTAGGGTGATCAGCTGATAGCCTTCGGCGCCGACGGCGTTTTCATTGAGTGCCGCCTCGGGCGCGCGGGCGCCGAGCAGCGTGCGCACTTCCGCAAAACGCCCGACGACGATCGTCGCTGAGTCGCCGGCCGGTAGCGTATGCACGACCGGCCATCGCACCAAGGTGCGTGATTCCGTTTCCTCAATCAACATGGCCACGGCTTTCTGTTCGGGGCCGGAGACGGTTGGCGGGGTGATGACCGTCGCTCGGGTCAGATCAAAGCTTAGAGCTGGAAGTCCGACGTTACGAGCGGCCGCAAATTTTTCCAGGGCGGGTGAAATCTGCGGTTGGGCGGAGAGAACCGTGGCGCATAAGGCTGTCGCGAGACTCATAAGCCCTATGAGTCGATGGGTGGGGGGCACGGGCAGGGGCACGGGCACGGGCAGGGTAGGGGTATGCATAAAAAAGTTAAAAGGACTTCAGACGGTGCTCGCACCCTCGTCGCTGGTGGCGCGGCCGGCGTCGCTTAGGTGCTGCCGGAGGGCATTCACTTCCGCGGTGAGCGTGGTGCGGGTGGCGATGATATCGGAGCTGTGGATAATGAAATTTGCGCCCGCCGCGCACCAGCTGGCCTCCCGGGAGACATCCATCCA
>CAMDRP010000080.1 GCA_945906965.1 Opitutus sp. GAS368
TGGTCCGTCACCTGCGAGCCGTGCCGCGAAGAGACGATGCTCATAACGGAGGTGCATCGGAAGCACCCGCACCTCCCAATCATTCTCGTCGCCGCCGACCCTCCGGAAATGCGCCCGCAAGTGCTTCGCTTCCTCGCCAGCTACCGCCTCGGTCGCATCGCACTCTGGCAATTCGACGACGATTCCGCTGAGCGTCTTCGCTACTCCGTCGACCGCACCTGGACCGGCGAACTCCCCCGCACCTATTTCTTCGACGCCGCGCACCCCCCCGTAGCCCACAGCGGCGTGGTCGGAGAGAGCTGGCTGGCGCAATGGCTGGAGCGTAACTCTCCCGCCGCAGCCCCACGCAAATAAGTGTTTCGCGCACCTCAAAAGCCTCACTAAACTTATGTTTTGCAGAAGCTATTGCTGTTTGAGACCAGCCCAAGAGGACCGGTCAGGACGTGAATGAAATGCTTGAAACGCAAATTCCCCACGTCGTCGGATGGTCCGCCTCTGTTAACCACGCCGATTTGAACGATCAATCGTCATCCCTCTCGTAGACTGCCGTTTCGTTACAACGGTTCATCTCACCGTCCGTTCAGTGCAGCCAGTGGGAAAAAACCGCGAACTCAAAACGAGTTTAGTAAAAATCGGTGGCAAGTGATTATAAGTCAAAGTTATGTAGAAGTAGTCGCTTTTACTTACTTTGATCTAGTTCTTCGTTTTAACCGGCGAACCACCTTGTTTTTTGGTTCTGGGACTATCTCTCAGGAAGTGAGTAAAAATTAGGCGCGGAGCGCGAAGCGCTCAAAATTAGCCTCGTCACGCCCTCCCTGACAGTGCCGCTGGAGGTTTTTTCTAAAACAACAATCCACCCGACTCTGATGGTCGTATTCAGCGGGCCACCGATTAGCAACTTCGATTGTTTTTAAGGTTCTCGCCACCGCCGTGCGGGTATGCATCCACGTTGAACCGTGCTGTACCAACGGACGCTTTTGACAAACCAGCCACCGCAGAAAATCGACTGGAGCGCAGGGAGCTGCCGCTGAGTTCCCTGCGAGAATGGCGAACGCCGCGACATCGAAGCCGCGACTCAATTCAATTCCCGGATACCGCGCGGCATCTTCCGTGCGCACAAAACCAAAGTGTAGCTCCCCCTCACGTAGGGGCTGGATGGCAGAATCATCGAAATACGACCCGACGTGGGCGCCGTGGTGGGAAAAGTGCGGCGGCTTCAACGTCTCGGCGAAATGCTCAACTACTACTACCGCGACGCGGCGTGACCGTTTCAGTTTTTGGACCAGACGGGCAGCGGGAACGACAAGGGCAGGATCTTTTCCCGCAGCAGGAATTCGACGATGGCGGTGAGCATGGCCTCGACTTCGGCAAACGTGATGTCTTTGGGCAAAGTCGGATCGGAGGTGAAGGCTTGCTGGGTGACGGGCCAGTTCTGGCGGAAGGAGTCGAGGCCGTCGCAGTCGATGTAGCGTGAGGCGCAGGCCAGCTTAAAGTCCTCGGCGGCTTTACGCCAGAACTCCTGATCGTAGAGCGGACGCGCGCGGTGGATGCGGGTGAGATCGTAAAGATCTTTGACGCGGATCGCTTCGCCGGGCTTTTTCACTTTCTGGCGGTAGTCGGGCAGCGTGCTCAGAAAGGCGCGGAGTTTTTCGCCGGCGATGCGTTCGAGGGTGTAGGCCCGGACGGTGTGATCGCCGATGTGGAGATCACTGACCGCGTGGGCCGAGAGCTGTTCGGGCGCGCTGACGTCGATTTCGAAGACGGGGAGGCCAAGCACTCCGGCGAATTGGCCGTCACGAAGCCGGATGAAGGCGGCGTGGCTGTCCCAGCCGAGCGGGTGCTCGCGGGACCTGAGCGTCACGCGTTCGACGGTGTAGCGGACGACGCGCTGACCGGAGAAGTAACGTTCGAAGGCGGTGCCGCATCCAGCTCTCAACTGGATGCGGTGTGATCCCGGCGCAGGTGACCTACGCGTGGCCTGTTCCATTGCGAATGCCGCATAGCAGGATATCAAGCGGTCCCGAGAGTTTTGACTTTCACTAGTATTGACTAGCTATACTTTTATTAGCATTTTTATTACAAAATTACACATACTTATGTCAAAAACACTACAGATTCGGATTGAAGATGACCTCCGAACTGACGCTGACGAGGTGCTTCACGAAATCGGCCTCGACGTTCCTTCTGCCGTCCGGCTTTTTCTCACCAAGGTTGTTCAAACTCGGAGCATTCCCTTCGAACTCAAGGCTTCTGGTATTCGCGTCGTGGAACTTGCTGTTGATCCGGCCACCCAGGCCCGCATGGACCAGATCGGAACCCTTTGGGGTAAGAAGAAACCTCGAAGGGCGTAATCTGTGGCTCTCTACATAGCCGAGCGTATCCGCAAGCGCGAGTTCGGCCGGGGGATTTCCGCCGCCGACAAGGAATCGCTCCTGGCGGGTGCGCGGGTCTGCCTGGGCGCCAGTATCTCCGGCCACGGCTTGCCCAAAGGCACCCGTTTGCTCAAGGCTTACGTCACAACGAAACAAGGCCCGCGCCGGATCCTCTATCTCCTCGTCGTCCAGGAAAAAGACCTATTCGTCCTCTTCTACCGCACGAAACTAGATGACGTCGGAGCGAACATGAGTCCGAAAAACTCTGCCTTCAACAACGCTCTAGCGAAGCATCTCGATCTGCTTCGCGATGATATGGCTGCCGACAGAATCGAGGAGATTACGCCCGAAGCTGGAGACACCCCAGTTTGATTTGTTTTAAAATTTATTGGTTTTATTTTTACGCTGGGCAGCTAGTGGATGATCGGGAAATAGACCTGGTTTGAGATAGTGTTAAACCAGGCTTAAGCCAAGCAGCGCTTACTTCATGATTGAGTACAGGTCCGCTTTATCGTCAGTCCACAGAATGCTCTGCGGGTGATCAGACTTCGACGTTTCCGTGGCGGCCGCGATTTTTGGGGCGTTCAACAGTGAGCGGTTGGGTGAAACCAACATCCACGTCGTGGAGTAAAGCCAGGCTTCGTCGACCGGTTCATCTGAAATGCACGCGACGCCTAAGCCGAATTCTTGCGCGAGACGTTCGACGACGGGTTGCAGGTCGAGATAGCGGTTGGAAATGTGGATCGCGATGACGCCATCGGGTTTGAGGTGTTTTAAATAGATGCCGAAAGCTTCACGGGTGAGCAGGTGCACCGGAATCGCGTCGCTAGAGAAAGCGTCGAGGGCAAGCAGGTCGAGCGACTGCGGTTGCCCGAGGGCCAATTCGCGTTCCATCATGAGTCGGGCGTCGCCCATGATCACCTCGAGCTTCGCCGGGCATTGGGCCAAATAGGTGAACGCTTCGCGGGCTAAGCGCTCGACGGCGGGGTTGATCTCGTAGATGCGCACGTAATCGCCCGCTGCGCCATACGCGGCGAGAGAACCGGTGCCGAGGCCGACGACGCCCAGGCGTTTGGGGCCCTTTTCGGTGAGGTGATGGATCGCGAGGCCCACGCCGCTGGTTGGGCCGTAGTAGGAGGTGATCGAGTTGGCGCGGTCGGGTGCGGTGAATTGCAGGCCATGAGTCGTCGCACCGTGCATGAGTAAGTGGTAGTTTTCGGCGGGATTTTCGCGGGAGTAATCGAGAACTTTCAACGTGCCGTAGAAATTGCGGGAGGAGCGCAGTACGGGCACTGGATCAGCGGCGCGAAGTTGCTTCGTGATCGTGTAACCGAGTAGGACGGCGAGTAACACGACCGGAAGTGCGAGAATCGGGCCCCACGTGGCAGCGAGTGCTCGGCGCCTGAAATCGATCACGCTGACGACGGCCACGGCGAGCCCCGAGCCGATCAGGGCCAGATGGACCTCGAAGAATTTACGAAACTCAAATGCCAGTCCGTCGCTGCCATCGAAGGTTGAAAAGAGCGCAGGCAAGATTAGCGTCGTGAGTACGGCGCCTGCGATCGCGCCGAGGGCGAGTGAGCGACTGCGTTGGCGCACGCAAATGAGGGTGACGATGGCCCCAAGCACGATGAGGCTGAGTGGGAACTCGATGTAATCATTAAAAACCGCCGGAGCCGCGACGGCGATGAGCAGGCCTCCTAGGGCGCCACCGGCGGAGATGAAGAGGAAATACGACGTCAAGCGTTGGGGCGGCGGCTTGATCTGATACAGTTCGCCGTGGCAAATCATGCAGGCGACAAAGAGCGTGGCGTTGTAGATTACGATTTGAAGCTTCATCGGTGCGTCACTACCGGCTTCGATCAAAACAACGACGCTCGCGAGCCCGACGACCAGCAATGCGGCAAAGACGCCGCGATGGTACCACCGCGCGTGGTCGAAGCAGATGACGAAACTTAGCAGATAAAGCGCGAGGGGTAGCACCCACAAAAATGGAATGACCGCGACCTCTTGGCTAAGCCTGTTGGTGATCGTCAGCAGCAACACCGAGGCAATCGCCGGTAAGGCAATCCAGAGGGTTTTCGCACTCCAGTGGGTGGGTGCGTCACTCGCGGCCGCAGGATCTAAGGCCGCCCCAGTTGCAACCTCGTTCGGATTCTGGCGCCACAAGCGGCCGGCGCTCCATCCGCAAAGCGCTGCAAATAAGACGAGGCCGATCGACCACATCACCGCTTGCTCACTGCGGGTAAAGTTAACTTCGAAAAACACGGGATAACTCAGCAGCGCGAGCAGCGAGCCGACATTGGAAAGCGCGTACAGACGATAGGGCGAGACTCCGGGATGGGTGATGCTAAACCAGCGCTGCATGAGCGGACCGGTGGATGAGAGCACGAAGTAGGGCAGCCCGATCGTCACGCTAAGTAGGAGCAGGATGCGCAGCGAAGGATCGCCGGCGAGTTCGGGCTTCCACGTATCCGAGGGAGTAATTGGCAGTAGGGCGAGCGAGCTGAGCAACAGAACAACGTGGAGGCCGATCTGGCCGCGCGCTTTTAGATATTTTGTGGAAAAATGCGCATAAGCATACCCGCCCAGAAGCAGCATTTGGAAAAATAGTAGACACGTCGTCCAGACGCCGGGACTCCCGCCAAACCACGGCAGGATGTATTTGCCGATTAGGGGTTGAACTTGGAATAGCAGAAAAGCGCCGGTAAAAATGGTTAGGGCAAAAGGGAGCATGGGGTAGGGGAAATGCTGAGAAGTGAAGCGGGGAGACGTTGGTAAAGGATTTCCGGCGCGAAGAAATTATTCTTTTTTTGGCCGCTTATCGAATCAGGCTAGGCCGCCTTCTTTTCGGGAAGTCCTTTGTGATTTTTTAATACACCAACAATCAGTGAGTTAATAAAGTTGGTCCGTCGACCCAACGTCCGCTGATCATCACGGTGCGCGGATCCACGGGTAGACCACGTTCGTTGCGATGAATTTGGGCGGCTAAGGTTTCTACCGCGACGATGCTGAATTGTTCAGGCTTCAGGTCTAGGCCGGCGCAAGGCTGGGTCCGCTCGTTCCAGTTTAAGTTAAAGAAACCAATATGTTCGGGCGATTTGAGGCCGCTTTCTTGCAGCCAGAGTAGGGCTTGGTCCATGTGCCCTACGATCAAGTCCGGTCGGTACGTGTGATACCAATCTAGAAAATGTTTTTTGCTGATGGTTTCAGCCCTGAGAACGGGTATGGCTCCGATTCCGCCTTGGTTTTCTTGAAAAGAGCGAAAGGCGGAAGTCCACTTATGTCCAATTCGGGCGTCTTTGTAGTGTTCGATAAAAAGACCAAGATTTTTGTAACCTAGAGATTTTATGCGGTCGAGGGCTCCAATTAAAGTGAAGTAGTGATCGAGTGAAATGGTGTGATGGGTTATTTTGGTTGAATCATAGTCGATCTGAATAGTGGCGAATTTTTCCCACGGGAATCCCGTCGTCGCATTATTCCAATCGGGCTGGAGAAATATAACCCCTAAAATGCCGCGCGCTAACAGTATGCGAGCCAAGACTTTCGGATTTGGGGTGCCGCGATCAGATCCTAGGGTAAAAAAACTTAGATTATAGCCCATGGCGTGCGCGCAAGCTTGGGCGGCACTCACAATCTGGCGTTGCATGGGGTTGAGTTCCGTTTGCCGAGCGGATGCAATGTGCACGAAGGCGATATTGCCTAGAAAATGCTGGGTGCGTCCTCCGCGCACGCGTCCCATGATCGTGCTCACTAAGTGATTTCTGTGATAACCGCGCTCCTCCGCCATGGCGGTGACTCGTTCCCGCATGGCCTTACTCACGTTGGGATGGCCTGACAGGGCGCGAGAAGCGGAAGCCCGCGATACCCCACAGGCTTTTGCTAAGGCGTCTAAAGTTGTGTTAGGCATGAATTGGAACGCTTCCAATAGATGTTCAGCGACATCTTTGCTCAAGTCTCATTTCGTATAACAAGTAGTTTAACGTTAGCTTGTTCTGTCCCCAAGCCCGCCTCTCAGCATCCCACAAAGCTTTCAGGGCCAATACTTTAGTTTACTCCCCGCTTTTTGTTAAGTCACAACCCCACCTACAATACCATGAAAATAGTTACGCATCCACGCGTTTCCCGATTCGGGAATCCTCTCGTTGTCTGTTGCGCGATCTTACTCGCGCTTACGGCTGTCACCGGCCGAGGCGCTGAATCCGACCTGCTCAAAAAATTGATGGAAGAAAATGCGGCGCTGCGTAACGAAAACACCCGTCTGCGTCAGTCCCAATCGGTCGCGCCGGTGTCGCCAGCTCCCGCCGCGGCGACGAGTTCAAGTGCGGCACTGTCCTCGGGCTCTGGTGTCACCGCTCCAGCTAAGTCTACGCTGGCCACGGATGATACGGCGCTAGTGATGACCGCCTTCGGGGTCACGAGTGACAAGGATTACGGCTACCTCAAGACCAACGCAGCCACGGCGACTCGTATTGGTATGGAGATTCAGAAAGTGCCGATGAATATTTCGGTAATCTCACGTGAATTCATCGACGACACCAATAGTCGCTCCTTGATGGATTTGTTGCGCTACACGGCGGCGGCTTCGGGTGATACCCGCTATGCGATGCGTCGTCCCGGTAATGAAGCTACCCCGCAAGGCAGCTTCACCATGCGTGGTTTCCCGGTCAACACGCTCATGCGCAACGGCATTTTCCGCTACATCTCCTACAACATGGATAACGTAGACCGCGTTGAAATCGTGAAAGGTCCAGCGGCGGTCTTTTTCGGCCAAGGCTATCCCGGCGGCGTGGTCAATTACGTCACGAAGCAGCCTTCCTTTGCTAAGATTCCCGCGCTCTTCAAGTACGCGATTAACGACAATAGCGGCCAGAAATTCACGGCCGATATCAATGTGCCGCTCTCTAAGAAAGCGGCTTTCCGGATTGTCGGAGCTTGGGAGGACACCCAGGGCGAACGCCGTTTTGAATTTCGCAAAAACATCAATCTGACCCCAAGCCTCACGCTGGTCCCATTTGATAGCGGCATGGTGACGGTCAACCTCGACCTCGAGTACCTCCGCGAGAATTTCAGTCAAAATGACTACGACTGGATTTTCAGCGACTTCGCCGGTTGGAAAGCAGCTGCGGTGGGTAGCGCTAAAGTCGCTAACTCCGTCAATACGCCTAGCTTGGCTTATGGCACTTACATCAACAGCAAGCGCATCGCCAGCGGGAATTTATCAATGCCCGCCTACACCAGTGTGCAACGCGGCGCTTATTACACGGGTAAAAATGGCGAGTCGGTTTACGATGAAGCCTTCAATTACACGGCCCGCGGAGCTCGCTCAACCAACTCCGTTGACGCGTTCACCACGACGGTCGATTTCGCCCCCGTTTCATGGTTGGACGGTCGTTATGTTTTCCAGCATGACAACAGTCGTTTCAATTCGATCGAAGGTGTCATGACGCCCTACGCCGATGGCGTGCATTGGAATGTGCCGGCGAGCCCGGGTGGCACATCCGGTTACTATCGTCTCACGGATACGCACCAGCTCGATTTGATCTTCAAGTTCAATACCCGCGGCATCAAACACAAGGTGCTCACCGGTTACAACAGCTCGACGTGGCTCCAAAACTATATGGCAGCGGATAATAAAATTTCGCCTTATTTTGGCCACGTTCCGGGTGCGACCAATCCGATAGCCAATCCAGGCTACGGTACTACGGGCGGCACGCAAGTCGCCGACAACCTCGTGGGTGAAGGCCGCGGCCATGACACCGGCGTTCCGACGGTTAACCAAGTGGTCCGCGATCGGAATGGCGCCATCAAACTCGTGAAGGCGGTTTACAGTGACTTCGACCCCGGTGCCGAAGTCTACCCCACGGTCGATATTCTTTATCCCGTAGATCGTGTCTGGCTTGATGGCTATAAGCCCCAGCTCCAAGCCGCTTACCTCAACTATCAAGCCGCCCTCTTGGACGACAGGCTCAACATCATCGCTGGCTATCGTCGCCAATGGCGCGAAGAAAAGGGCCAATACCTCATGTCCAACTACCCTTGGTACATCGTGCCGGTCGACGCCTATCAAAATCCAGCGGCTTACCCTGAAGATGTTTGGGGCTATAGCGCCAATTACGTTAAAACCAACGTCTACAGTCGCCACGGCGATGCGTGGATGGGCGGTGCGTCCTTCGCGGTCACCAAGGAACTCAGCGTGTACGCCTCGGTTTCCAAGACCTTCCAATTCAACCTGGGTAATGTCGGTGGCGTCTTCACCGGTAATGAACGCCCCGTGGTGCAGAGCGCCCTCAATCAAAACAAGGGCTCTTTCCAATACCTTGGTCAGACGATCACCTCCGTTGATCAATTCGTCTCCGTCATGAAGGCCCGCGGCGCCTACGATGACATTAAAGATGAACAAGGCATGAACTATGAGTTCGGCGCTAAGATGTCCACCAAGGACAACAAGATCGTCGGTACGCTCTCCTTCTTCCGGGGTGAACGTAAGAACCAACGGCTTGATGATTCCGCGAAGCAATCCAACCTTGAAGAGCCCATCAATTTCAACACCACGCTCTTTGCTCCCGGCACGCTGGGTTACAACACCCGCGTCTTCCGCTGGCGTACGACCGACCTGCTCAACCGCATCGAAGGCAGCGAAGCCGAAGTCATTTGGACTCCGATTCCCAACTTCCAAGCTGTGGTTAACGGTTCGTGGTTATGGACGGCCAAGACCATTTACGACAAGACCCGCGCGGCCCCCGGATCAGCCACGTATAATGCCGCGAGCGCCGCAGCCAAGGTGGCTTCAGACATTTATTACAATGCCCGCATCGAAAACGTCCCCGAATTCCGCTTTAATGCCTTCGGCAAATACACCTTCCGCGACACGCAAGTGCGCGGGCTCTCCGTGGGTGCCGGCGCTCGCTACTCCTCGGAAACCGTGGTCAGTCGCTCCGTCGACTGGAATCCTCTCGCAGGCGGATACCAAGCCGGCGACTACATCGTGTTTGATACGACGCTCTCCTATCCGTGGAAGGTCTTTGGTTATAACCTCACGTCCTCGTTCGGCCTCTATAACGTGACCGACAAGCACTACTCCGAGGGCTCCTTCGCTCTCTCGCCCGCCAGAAACTGGCTGTTCTCCAACAGCATCACGTTCTGATCGGCTTAAGCGTTCTCATTTAGAACCTAAGACGGAGGCCTCACCGCCTCCGTCTTTTTTGTGGCCGGTCCCGATCGCGCTGCGCTGATTAAATTAAAAACAAGTTTCCTCTAGAGGCGTTTCCAGTTCCCATAAGTCATCACCACGAATCCTTTGCCTAATATCAAAGCGGGTCTGCATCCGCGCAACCGTCACCGTGCGGGCTACGATTTTGCGCGGCTCACGGCGCGTTCTCCGGCTTTGGCGCCTTTCGTCGCCGTCAACGCCTATGGCAACGCCTCGATTGATTTCTCGAATCCGGCGGCCGTGAAGGCCTTGAATCAAGCGTTGCTGCGCGTGGATTACGGCTTTGAGGCGTGGGATGTTCCATCCGGATATTTATGTCCGCCGATTCCTGGACGCGCCGATTATCTGCACCATGTGGCGGATTTGTTGAGCGGCGGTGATGAGCGTGAACTTCCTCGCGGTGCGGCCACCGCCATCTTGGATATCGGCGTCGGAGCCAACTGCATTTATCCGATCCTCGGTAGCCGCGATTATGATTGGAGTTTTGTCGGCACGGAGACGGATCCGGTCGCCTTGCAGCATGCGCAAGGGTTCGTGCGCGCGGATGCGACGCTGGCAGTGCGGCTGAAATTGCGGCGTCAACGTTCGGCATTGGCGATGTTCCGCGGCGTGATTGAGCCGGGCGAGACGTTTGCTGCCTGCATCTGTAATCCGCCCTTTCATGCCTCTCCCGAGGAGGCGGCGGCCGGTACGCGGCGCAAGGTCCGTAACTTGGGTGGCCGCCGCGATGCGCCGCCGGTTTTGAATTTTGGCGGTAAAAACACGGAGCTGTGGTGCACGGGCGGGGAGTTAGCGTTTGTCCGGCGTTTGATCGCCGAGAGTGCGCAGCTGCCGTCATTGTGCCGATGGTTTACAATTTTGGTTTCAAAAGGCGCACATCTGCCCGCGATCAGCCGTGCCCTCGTAGAGGCCGGTGTGACCGAGTCGCGCGTGTTGCCGATGGCGCAGGGGCAGAAACAGAGCCGCATCGTAGCGTGGCGTTTTTGATGTGGCTGTTTTCCGTTTCGGGGTGGCCCCGCAGCTCGTGCGGAGTGAATGCCATTTTTCCTCGAGAAGGGGATTGTCTGATGGCGCCCAGCCCGCTCCGCTGCGCATCTGAAAACTAAATTGAGTAAATCCCCCAGTCGGCGCGCGGCCGGCTCACGCTGGATTGAGCATCGCGCTTCGGCGATTCATGGTCGCGGCGTCTATGCGCGCGAAACTATTGCCGATGGGACGCCGGTGATCGAATACACGGGCGAACGCATCACCAAGGTGGAGGCAGAGCGGCGTGAAGCGCTGCGCTTGGCACGTGGGCGGCGTGGCGGCGATGATTGTGTTTATATTTTCGAGCTCAACGCGCGCTACGATCTCGATGGCCGCACGCGGCGTAACGTCGCGCGTTTGATCAACCACTCATGCGCGCCCAATTGTCGCGCCGATAATATTCGCGGGCACATCTGGATTATCGCGCGGCGGGAGATCGCTGCGGGTGAAGAGCTCACGTTTGATTACGGTTTCGCCTTCAAGGAGTGGCGGCAACACCCGTGCCGTTGCGGCAATGCGCGGTGCGCGGGTTTCATCGTCAACGCCGGCCAGCGTTGGTTGTTGCGTCGTATCCCGCGGGCAGAACGCGCCGCCGCCCTGCGCGCGAGCAACAAGTTTTAACGCCAGAGTGGGACGAGGTCTTCGGCGCGCACCCAACCGGTCTGACCCGAAGAAAAAGTGAGGTGGCGCCAGCCGAGAAATTTTTGGTCCACGGCGGCGAGGCTGCCGGCGGCGAGGGGGGTGGTTTTCTGCGTAGTGTCGGCTTCGGTGGGAATGGAGCGAAGCGTGCTGGCGCGCCAAGCGATGGCGGCGCGGGCATCGGTGGCGGGTCCGTAGGTGAAGAGGCTGGTTACGGCGCCGGCGATGACGAGTAGGCTAGCGATGATGGCGGCGTAGGCGAGTCGAGGTGAGCGGCGGCGTGCGCGCTCTGAGTGCGGCGGTAGTCGAAAAAACGTTACCAGCAGGCCGGCCGTGCTGAGTAGGAAAATGCCCGCGGCGGCCAAGAGCGTGACTTGCCAAGCGGCGGGCGATTGCAAGCGAGCGAGTTGTTGCAGCGGTCCGGGCGCGAGGAAGGCGGCGAGGGCAGCTGGGACGTGGCCGGATTTTTCCGCGGCGAGAGTGAATTGGGCGCGGATCGCTTCATGGGTCGGGGCTTGCACGAGGGCGGCCGAGGCGTGGGCGGCGGCTTCGTCCCAGCGATCTTGCTGCGCAAGCGCGAGGGAGAGGTTATGACGCGCGAGCGCATCGGTGGGGTTCGCGGCGAGGATGACGCGGTAGGCTTTTTCGGCCGCCGGAAAATCGCCGCGTCGGTAATCGGCCGCGGCGTCGGCGGCTTGTAGCTGAGCGGGCGTGATGAGTACGGCAAGGGCTAGCGCGGCGATGAAGGGGAAAAGGTTGCGCGGCAAAAACAGGCGGAATGGTGAGAATCGCGGTAAGGGCAACGCCGCAAGCGCAACGCGGGCGCGCGTGGACCAATCTGAGGGCAGAGCTACATTTTCGCCGTAGAGTGTGCGGTCGCTTTCGGCCCAGAGGGTTTTCAGCGTCTCACTCGCGCTCGAAGCGCGGTCGAGATCAGCTAGCGTGGGTGCGGCGACGGGGAGGTGCAAGAGGAGCGCAGTGTCGTGTTGCCAGGCGATGAGTTGGGTGCGGAGGCCGGCGGGATCGACGAGGTTGAGCGCGGGTAGAAGTTTTTCCAGGCGCGCATGTGCCGCTCGGCGCGGCCCTAAGGGATCGGTGTGGCGGGCGCGGCGGTAGGCGAGGATGAGCCAGAAAAGGCAGAACCCGGCGAGAGCGCTTAACAGGCTGGCTACGACGGTGCGTGCCGACAGTGGCACCGTAGCGAAGGCGGAACCGTTGAGGGGCTCGCGCGGAAGACCGAGCGGCAACGGGGCGGGGATGACTTTCGCTGGAGTGGGCGTATCGGCCCGCGTGCTGTCAGTTGGATTGGGCGTGACGTTGAGATTGAGTCCGGCGGTGGTGGCGAGGGTGTTGGTCGGCTCGGTGATCGTGACGCTGGTCGCGGGGGATGTGAGGGTTTTGTAGGCGCCGGCCTTGGGGTCGAAATAAGTGAAGGTGACGGGGCCGAGGGTGTAGGTGCCGGCTTTGCTGGGGACGAGGACGACGTCTTCGGCGAGCGTGGCGTCGAAGAGTTTGCCCTCGGCGGGGGTGCGTTTGGCTTGCGGGGAGACGACTTGGAAATTTTTGGAAACGGCGCGGGCGGGGAGTCCGGGGATGTCGGGCCAGTTGGCGGCGCCGGAGAGTTCGAGCGTCCACGTGATGGGTTCACCCACCGCGGCGCTGAGAGGGACGATTTTGGATTCGAGTTTGAGGCTGCCGACGGCGCCGTTGAAACCGGCGGGGGCAACGGGAAGCGGTTTTACCTCGAGCAAGGGGGCGGCGCTGGTGATGGAGAATTGCTGGTACTGGCGTTGCTGAAAAAAGCCGAAACCGGTGACGCCGACGGACAGGTTGATGAGTTGGCTTACGGCGTTGAGGCGGATGCTGCCCGGGGTGCGGGCGATGGCGCGGGTGCGGTAGGAAAGCCCCGTGCGCGGTTCGTTGCCGCTGCGAAAATCGAGAGGCTCAGGGCGTGACCAATCTTCGGAGACGAGCGGTTCGCCGTTCCACTCGATCTGGCCGCGGCCAAAATCGGGAAAGTAGCTGCGCGAGGCGTCGAGACTGTAGGTCAGATTAAATACTTCGCCGGCCCAGACACTATTGGGAGCGGCGAGGAGGCGGGAGTTGGCAGCGTTTTCGAGGGAGACGCCAGTATTGCCGACGGTCGCGGCGCCGGGTTCATAGGTCGCGACCGGCGTGCGGAACTTACCTTTGTCGGTCTCGACTTCGAAGGACGGAATGGTGACGCGTTGTTTTTTGGTGAGGCGGGCTGCGTAAGTAAACGTGACGGAATCCGAGCGCGTGAAATTGATGATGGAGGTGCTCGTGGACTGGCCGGCGAAATCGAGCGAGAGGCCGTCGATCTTGGGCAGGCGTGGTGTTTCCTTGGGCGAGCAGTCCTCAAAAATCAGGAGCAGTTCACTCGTCTGGCCCAAGGCGAGGGCGCCTTGTAAGGGCTCCCAGCGGACGGTCTGCGCACGGGCGGACGCGAGCGCGCCGAGAGCGATGAGCACAAATAAGAGGAGCGAAGGGAGGAGGCGGGACATGCGGTTGGTCACCAGTTTTTACCTTTTTGGGCGGGAGCGGGCTGAGGTTCGCCCTGCATGAGTTTAAAAAGTTTAGCGGGAGAATCCTGATTGCGCAGCTGATCTAGTTTTTGGAGAGGCATCGCGAGGGAGGGATCGGCGTCCGCGTCGGCGGGTTTTTTGTCGGGATTGCCACCGACTTGTTGGGTGTCGCCCTCGGGCGGCTGCGGCGGTGG
>CAMDRP010000081.1 GCA_945906965.1 Opitutus sp. GAS368
TGAAATTGAATCAATCCCGCGGCGTCCCGCTCTCACGTCTCTGTGAAACAGGTCGCGTATTTATCGAGAAAGATGGCCAAAATCTAGAGTGCGCCGCGGTCGGATTCATCGTGGCCGAAGACACGGAGCGACGTTGGCGTCAGCGCGAAGCGTTTGATTTTTACGCCGCCAAACATCACGTCGTCTCGCTCGCTGGTCTGGCTGCGCTCGATCTCGAGCGGCAGCCCTTGGTCGCGGCCACCGGCCCGCATCTTGGCTGGCAAGAAGGGCAATCGGCCCTCGCGGGCGACCTGCAGCACGGTTGGACGGCACGCTTTGGTCTACTCAGTCTCGCGATGGCGAAGGCCTATGGACTCGAAGGAAAAGTCTACGCCGGCTTTTTCGCTATTTTGCCCGAGAAACTCGTCGCCGCTTCGGCGGCGCGCAAACGCTACGCTGATTTCAGTCTCCAACCGGCTGCGCTGCGCGACCTCGCATTGGTAGTTCCCGCCGCGACTGTGGCCAGCGAGGTGCAAAAAACACTCGCCAAAGCCGCCCGCGCCGCCGCCGGCAACGCCTTCAGTTTGGAGCGCGTCGCGGTGTTCGATGTTTATCAAGGCAAAGGTCTGCCTGAAGGCACTAAGAGCCTGGCCTTTTCACTCGTATTTCGGTCGCCCGATCGGACGCTCACCGACGACGAAGTGAATGCCGCGTTTAATAAAATCCAAGCCGACGTCGTTCAATCCACCGGTTTCAGCATTCGCAAGTGACCATGTCGCAACCTGCCGAACTTAATATCGATCGCGTCGCCGAGTTATCACGACTCGCGCTCACGCCCGAAGAAAAGACCCGCTTTTCTGCTCAACTCGGCAGCATCCTCGGCCACATCGAGCAACTGGCCAAAGTTGACGTCACCGGCATTGAACCCACCGCGCATGCATTTCCGCTGAATAATGTCTGGGCCACGGACCTCGCTCAGCCCGCTCTAGCAGTCAGCGCTGCGCTCCGCAACGCACCCGTCCAACGAGACCAGATGATCGTGGTTCCGAAAGTCGTGGATTAACGCCGATGTCCTCCGCTCCGCTTCACTTTCAAACTATCGCCGAACTCTCGGCGAAGATCGCGGCTGGCCAACTTTCCGCCGTCGAACTCACGCAGGCGATAATTGCGCGCACGAAGGCCGTTGAGCCGCGAGTCCACGCGTTTAATTCCTTTGATGAAGCAGATGCCCTCGCTCAAGCCGTGGCCTCCGATGGGCGGCGCAGCGCCGGCCAGTCAGCCGGAGCGCTCGATGGCATTCCGGTTGGGTTGAAAGACGTGATCGCCGTCGCTGGGCAACCGCTCACCGCCTCGAGTAAGATGCTCGCAAATTTCGTTTCACCCTACGACGCGACGGTCACGCAAAAGCTGCAGCGTGCTGGCGCCGTCTTACACGGTCGACTCAACTGCGACGAATTCGCGATGGGTTCCTCCACCGAAAACTCGGCCTTTGGCCCGACCTCAAACCCCTGGGATCTCACGCGCACTCCGGGTGGCTCGTCCGGCGGCAGCGCCGCGGCTCTTGCGGCCGGCGCAGCGGTTGCGACGCTCGGTTCTGATACGGGCGGTTCGATCCGGCAACCCGCGGCCCTTTGTGGAATCGTTGGCCTTAAACCCACGTACGGACTGATTTCGCGTTACGGCTTGATCGCCTACGCATCCTCGCTCGACCAGATCGGACCCTTTGGCCGTACCGTCGAAGACACGGCTATTATGCTGGGCGCGATCGCCGGACATGACCCTAAAGATTCTACGTCATTTAATACCACGATTCCGGATTATCGCGCGGAGTTGAAAACACGTCGCGGCCCGTGGAAATTAGGTATTCCGAAAGAATATTTCGGTGCCGGCTTGGATCCTGAAGTCGGCGCAGCAGTAGAAAAGGCGATCGCCTTCTATCGCGCACAGGGTTGTGAGATTCGCGAAGTTTCGCTGCCACACACCCAATACTGTCTCGATACCTACTACATCATCGCGACAGCCGAAGCCTCTTCGAATTTGGCCCGCTACGACGGCATCCGTTACGGCCACCGCACGCGCGACGCTAAAGACTTGCTCGATGTTTACCAGAAATCGCGCGCCGAAGGTTTTGGCGACGAAGTGAAACGTCGCATTATTCTCGGTACCTACGTACTGAGTTCTGGTTATTACGATGCTTATTATTTACGGGCGCAAAAGGTGCGCACGCTCATCCGTCAGGATTTTCTGAACGCTTACCGCGAGGTGGACGCGCTCATTACGCCGACCTCGCCGATCCCGGCCTTTAAACTTGGCGAAAAATCGGCTGACCCATTGGCCATGTATCTCTGTGATATTTACACCATCGGCGTGAATCTTGCCGGTCTACCCGCGCTCAGCCTGCCCTGTGGTTTTACCGCGAGCGGATTGCCCATCGGATTGCAGCTCATCGGCCAGCCCTTCCGTGAGGCCGACCTGCTCGCGACCGCCCACGCCTACGAACAGGCCCACGGCTGGAATACTCAATTTCCCTCACTGTGATGAACTACGAAGCCGTCATCGGTCTGGAGGTTCACGTTCAGATCAAAACCCATTCCAAGGTTTTCACCCGCGTCGGCGCTGGGTTTGGTCACGAGCCCAATACGCTGACCGATCCTGTCGTACTCGCGCTTCCCGGTACATTGCCGGTGATGAATAAGGCGGCACTCGACGCGATCATCAAAGCGGGTCTCCTTCTAGGATGCGACATCGCGCCCGCCTGCAAATGGGATCGTAAACAATATTTTTATCCTGACTCGCCCAAAAATTACCAGATCTCGCAGTACGATCAACCGATCTGTCTCAGTGGCTCGGTCGAGATCGAGCTCCCTGGCGCGGCCCGCAATGTAATGGGTGAGCATAAAAAAATCCCGCTCACACGCATTCATCTCGAAGAAGACGTGGGTAAACTCAACCATCACGCCACCGATTCTCTGGTCGACTATAACCGCGCCGGCACACCGCTCATGGAGATTGTTTCCGAGCCAGCGATGCACACGGCCGAGGAGGCATTCGCCTATCTGACCTCGATCCGCAACACCATGATCTATGGCGGAATCTCCGATTGCGACATGGAGAAAGGCCAGCTTCGCTGCGACGCCAACATCTCCATCCGTCCGGTCGGCGAGAAAAAACTCGGCACCAAAGTTGAGCTCAAGAATCTCAATTCGATTTCTTATGTGCGCGACGGCATCGCCCATGAAATTAAACGTCAACTCGCGGTCGTCGCCGCCGGCGGGACACTCACCCAAGAAACGCGTGACTACGACGGCGTGGCCGGCACCTCGCAATCGCTCCGCTCGAAAGAAATGGCGCACGATTACCGTTATTTCCCCGACCCTGACCTCATGCCGGTACACGTCGACGAGGCCTGGAAAGCCGAACTGCGACGCGCTTGCCCTGAGCTACCATTCGATAAACAACGTCGGTTGATCGCTGACTATCAGATTCCGTACACGATCACTTCGGTCCTAATTCCGGATCGTGAGCTCAGCGATTTTTTTGAAGCGACCGCACAACTTACCGGCACGGGTCGCGCGCAAGTCGTCGGGAATTGGATCGCCAACGATCTTTTGCGCGAACTCGGCGCGGCGAAACTTCCGCTTTCGGCATCTAAAATTTCCGCTTCAAATCTCGCTGCGCTGATCCAATTGATCGACTCGGGTACGTTGCTCAACGCTGCCGCAAAGGAAGTGTTTGCGACGATGTTCGCTACGGGTGACGCGCCAGCGGCAATCGTTGCGCGACTGGGTTTGGCTGCAGCGCCAACGGATACCGGCGAACTGGAAGCTTGGTGTCGTGAATCCATCGCGGCTAATGCGAAGGCGTTGGCGGAGTTTAAATCTGGCAAAGACAGCGCGATCAATGCCTTCAAAGGCCCGATCATGAAAGCCGCCAAGGGTAAGGCCAATCCGAAGCTGGTAGACGAAACGTTGCGTCGCTTATTGGCGGAGGCATAAAACTAAAAACCCCGCCGTTAATGGGCGGGGTTTTTGCTTAAACGGTGCAGAGTTTCACAGCCGCACGAAGTGAGGTGAGAGGATCGCGCTTCGGGATAAATTCCTGAGCGACGAAGCCTTTAAAGCCCGTGGCGGCGATGGCGCGCATGATCGGAGGATAATACAACTCCTGTTGATCGCCCGGCTCAAATTCAGCGCGTCCAGGATTCCCGGCGGTGTGGTAATGGCCGATGTAGCGGTGGTTTTCCTGGATCGTGCGGATGACATCACCCTCCATGATCTGCATGTGGTAAATATCGTAGAGGAGCTTGAATCGTTCCGAGCCTACGCGCTTCACGAGTTCGACGCCCCAAGCGGTGTGATCGCACATGTAATCCTTGTGATTCACCTTTGAATTCAACAACTCCATGATGATGTTGACGCCACGCTTCTCGGCGACGCTGACAATTTGTTTCAGGCCGATGGCGCAATTTTCAAGGCCCTGTTCGTCGCTGATTTTGCCCAGAGTTTTGTCGTTACGATTTCCGGAGAAAACAATGACGCTCGGGATGCCGGCATCGGCGCAGGCGTTGATGCGCTCGATCATCGACGGGACGTATTTCGCGTGATTTTCGATCCGGTTAAAACCGCTGGGGATCGACATCGTGCCGTTGGCGAGCGCGCAGGTGAGGCCGTATTTTTGGACCGTGGGCCAATCTTTTGGGTCGAGCAATTCGACGGATTCCAGACCGATTTCCTTCGCGGCTTTGGCAAAGTCATCGAGCGGGATTTTGCTGTAACACCATTTGCAGACCGAGTGGCGAATCGGGGTCAGCGCCGTCGTAGTGGGCATAGGATTTTTTTCTTCAGCGCCGAGGGTGGGGCGGGTTAGGGTGGCGAGGGCGGCGGCTCCGGCGAAGGAGCGAAGCGCGTCACGGCGGGAGATGGGGAGGGGCATATCTCAAGGACAGAGCGAGGGAGCCGGCGTTGGCAAGTGCGCAGCAAGTCGGTGTTTTCTTGCCACTGAATACGCGGATCCGTGGGCCTCGAACAAAAGACGGCCTCGGTGGCACTGGGCTAACCGAGGTCGCGAATACGCCCGGTTTTACTGGGCCGAACATCTAATGTGGCCCGTTTAAAGGACCTCGGGCATCGCTTGGGCCGCGGCGCGATTGGCTTCCGGCGCGCTGGTGCGACCCGCGGTGGGCGCGGTACCGAAAAATTCGGCGATGTGACTGACGTTGGTGAAACCGAGCGCACGAAGTTTGTCTTCGACGGCGACGAGCGCGGCGTTCAATTCGAGGGCGGTCGCAGGATCGAGTTCGTCGACCGTGTTGGTGGCCTTGCTGACGATGTGATAGTGCGGAGCATCATCGAGGCGGAGCGAGTAGAGCGCGGTGCCGTTGTGGAAGTAAGTACGGCGCACAATGCCGATTTCTTCGAAAACCGCCATGCAGCGATAAACGGTCACGAGATCACAACCATTCTTACCGAGGGCTTCGTGAATGGTTTCGATGCTCTCGGGTTGGCTGCGGCGAAACATCGCGGCCAAGATCGTCAGACGGGGTTGCGTAATCCGGAGGTGGGCGGCTTTGAGGCGAGCGGTCGCGGTCGCCACGGCGGTCTTTGCATCGGTTTTGGCTAGGGGAGAGTTGGTTTGTGGCGAGGAATTCATGGGTTTTCGTAAAATGCATAGTCATGTATGTGCATCATTGCTAGTGCGGAGAACGCGTATTCCAATTTATAGGCATTTAGGATGACTCCATTTCGGTAAAATCGCAAAAGGTTCAGGAGTGCTTCGACCAGAAGATTGCACCGAGCGGGTGGGTGTGTGTAGTTTAGGACAAATCATGCAAGACTTGGAGTTCGAAGAAATCGTCACGCTCATATGCAAGGAAGATACGCGCTTTGATAAAAAGGCTTACGGGTTTGTGCGCCAAGGGCTTGATCACACGGTGAAGGAGCTGCGCAAAAAAGAAACAACGCGTGCCGAACGCTCGCGCCATGTCTCTGGCCCTGAACTTTTGCAGGGTATCCGAATTTACGCGCTCGAGCAATACGGCCCACTGACGAAGACGGTGCTGAATGCGTGGGGCGTGAAACGTTGCCGTGATTTCGGCGACATCGTTTTCAGTCTTATCGAGTACAATGTCTTCTCCAAGACGGATAATGATCGGCCGGAAGATTTTTCGGATGTGTACACCTTTGATGAGGCTTTCGTGCGTCCCTTTCAGCCGACAAAACGTCGGGCGGTGAAGACAGAATGATCCGAGCGGCGGGCGCGTTTTTTTAACGGGCGCGGTGCGCTTGGTACACAGTCAGCGCCGACGAACGCCGGAATTTTTTATCTCCAATTTTGATGTCAAAATCCACTTCTGCACTGGCCTCGGACTTAAAACTTTTGGCGCCATTTTGGCGTGAATCCGTCGAGCGCACGGTTTTGCCAAATGGGGTCACGCTGATCCTGAAACCCGATCGTTCGGCTGCGCTGGCCTCGGTGCAGGTCTGGGTGAAAACGGGGAGTATTCACGAAGGCGAGCACCTCGGCGCGGGGCTTTCGCATTATCTCGAACACATGTTGTTCAAGGGCACGACGCGGCGCGCGGGGCGGGAAATCTCGGCCGAGGTCCAAGCCCATGGCGGTTACATTAACGCTTACACGACGTTTGATCGCACGGTGTATTACATCGATTTGCCGAGCGAACACACGGGCGTGGCGATCGATTTGCTGGCCGACGCGGTGCTGCATTCGACGCTGCCGGCCGATGAGGCGGCGAAGGAGAAGGACGTGATTTTGCGTGAGATCGCGATGACCAAGGACGATCCGGACAGCCGCCTCTGGGACGCGCTGTTTTCTACCACTTTCCGGGAGCATCCTTATCGGCAACCGATCATCGGCCATCAGGATGTTTTTTCTGCGGTTTCGCACGCAGATCTGCTGGCGTATTATCGCGCCCGTTACGTGCCCAACAATCTGGTCGTCGTTATCGTGGGCGATATCGACTTGGCGGTGACGCGGGCGGCGGTGGAACAACATTTTGGGTCGGCGCCGCGCGTGCGTTTGGCGCCTGTGCTCGTCCCGCAGGAGTCGGGACAACTCGCGCCTCGAGCATTGCATCGCAACGAAAACGTCGAACTCACGCGCGGTGCGCTGGCCTGGCCGATTCCTGGGCTCACGCACGCGGATGCGCCCATGCTCGACTTGCTCGCCACGGTGCTCGGCGGTGGCGATAGCTCGGTGTTATGGCAGGAAATTCGCGAAAAAACCGGACTGGTGCACTCGATCGACGCCTCGAGTTGGAATCCGGGTACGAGCGGACTTTTCTGCATCGGCTTCACGGCGGATCCGGCGAAACGCCTTGCCGCCACGCGGGCGATTGCCGCGACGTTGGCGCGGTGCGCGGTGAAAGGTTTTACGCCGGCGCAGTTGCGCAAGGCGATGCGGCAAGTCGTCGTCGGCGAAATCAATACGCGCAAAACGATGAGCGGACAGGCTTCGCGGCTCGGTGCGGCGGAAGTCGTCGTCGGCGATCTGGATTATAGTCGCGCGTATTTCGAGCGCTTGCGCGCGGTGACACCCGCGGACTTGAAACGCGTGTTAAAAACTTACCTGCAGGCGGCGCGACTCACCTCGATTTCGCTCAATCCAATCGAGTCGGCGGCGGCTGCGGCTGCGGCCGCACCGGCGCTCGCGGCGCGGCCGGATTTTTCGGAAATCACCTTGCCCAACGGGGCGCGCTTGTTGCTCCAGCCGGACGCGCATTTGCCGAATCTACATCTGCGTCTCGCGGTCACGGGCGGGCCTTTGTTTGAGGTCGCCGAGCAGCGTGGTGCGACCGCGTTGTTGGCGACTCTGCTCACGAAGGATGCGGGGAAGCGTACGGCCGCGCAGGTCGCTCAATTTATCGAGGAAGTCGGTGGTTCGTTTTATCCGCTCGCGGGGAACAATAGTCTCGGGGTCGCGGCGGAAGTGTTACCGCCTGATTTTGCGCGAGCGTTAGCCGTCATCGCGGATGCGGTGCTCGCGCCTAAGTTCAAGTCAGCGACCTTTAAGCTGGAGCAAGAAGCGCAGCTGGCGGGTCTCGCGCAGGACGCGGACGATGTGGTGACCGTGGCGCGCAAGCTCACGCGGCGGAAGTTTTTCGGTGCGCATGCGTTGGCGCTGGATGCGAGCGGTGATGAAGCGGGTGTGAAAGCGCTGACGCCGGCGGCTTTGCGGGCGTTGCATCAGCGTCTGTTTGTCGGGCCCAACGTCGTGTTGGCGGTGGCGGGTGATTTTGATCCGAAGCAACTGGCGCCAAAATTGAGGGCATTTTTGGCGAAACTGCCGCGAGGTGCGGCGCCGGTGATTTCAGCGGGGCCGGCGTGGGGTAGTTTGCCGGCGGAGGTGGGCGATTTTGTGGAGCAGCAACCGCGGGAGCAGGCGGTGGTGTTGCAGGCTTTTCCCGGGCCGCGCGTGCATGCGCCAGACTATTTTGTCGGCGAGGTGGCGGACGAGCTTTTCAGCGGGATGGCGTCGCGGTTATTTGAACGCGTGCGCGAGGAAAAGGGGTTAGCGTATTTTGTGCGCTCTGGGCGTATCTTAGGTTTGGATACCGGGATGTTTTACTTTTTTGCGGGTACGCAGCCGGGCAAGGAAGGCGAAGTGCTGGCAGAAATCGACGCCGAGATTGCGCGCGTGCAGGCGGGCGGGGTCGAGCCCGTGGAGTTGCAGCGGTGTCAGGCTCGGCTGAAGGCGGGGCAGCGGGCCTCGATGCAGACGAATGGTTCGCGTGCGGCGCAGGCCAGTTTGAATGCGTTGCAGGGGCAGCCGATCAACGGGTGGCGCGAGTACGATGCGAAGATCGACGCGGTGACGATCGCAGATCTTTCGGCGTTTGCGCGGGATTACTTTCAGAAAACTCGGCGTACGCAGGTCGTGGTACGGCCTTGAGCCTCGGGCTCAGGGCGCCTCGTAGACTTCGATCAGGAGAAGACCGGTGGGAGAAGGGGGATTGGTGGCGTTGGCGGGAGTCGCGGCGGCGGAGGTTTGGATGCTGTAGCCGGAGCCGCTAGCGGTAGCGGTAAACGCTCGGACGAGGGCGGCGTCGGCGCTGCCGGCTTTAAGCGTGAAAGCGCCGATGGCGGGGAAAGCGGCGGTGAGCGAGGGGCCGCTGCCGCCGGTGCTCCAGTTGTTGTTGGAGTCGAGATTCTGCGCAGTGCTAGAAAGGACGGTAAGGGTGGGGTCAGGCAGGGTGCCGGGCACGCCGAGGTCGGCGAGGCCGGGGCCGATCCCGCGGACGATGAGCGTGCGGGCTTGGTCGCCAGCGATCGTGATGCCGGCAGTGATGAGGTCGCCGGGGTTACTTAGGCGGGCGAGGGTGGCGAGGTTGGTGAGGCGGGTGGCGTTCTTGGAGACGTCGTAGACTTCGGCGATGACTTCACCGGTGGTGCCGTTGATGCCGCGGAAGGTGGCGGTGTAGCCGCCGGCGGGGAGGCTGAGGAGGACGGCGCAATCGGCGGTGCCAGCGGTGAGGGCGAAAGCGCCGACAGAGGCGGCGGCGGCGACGATGTTGGCCGAATTGTTGGGGGCTTTATCCCAGCCCTCGTTGACGGCGAGCAAGGTGTCGGCGTTGCCGGCGGGGCGGATTTCGAGGCGCGGGGCAGCCAGGACGCCGGTGAGGCCAAAGCCGGTGAGGCCGGGCCCGACACCGCGGATCAGGAGCGTGGCGGGTTGGGTGCCGGTGAGGTTAAAGCCGAAGGTGAGCGTGTCTCCAGCGGCGGCTAGTTTGAGGCGGGTGGAGAGGTTGGTGAGACGACCTGCGGTGGGGCCGGGGGTGCCGGCGACGCGGGCGTTGAGCCAGGTGAGGACGCGAGCGTTGGCGTCAGCGAGGAAGTTTTGTTCGGCGTAGGCGACCCTGAGTTGAGCGGCGATGTCGGGTAGGTGGGATTTGTAAGTGGTCGGCACGGCGACGGCGAGGGCGGTGTCGGTGGGGATGGCTTTGACGTAGTTATTGGAATCGATGAGGCCGGCGTTTTTAACGGCGTTCCAGACACTGGTGGCGTCGGCGGTAGTGAAGGCGGGGTTGGTGAGGCTAAGGGCACGGAAGCGGCCGGGATGGACTGGGGCGGCGACGTTGTTGATCACGTTGGAGGCGAGTCCGCGGCCGGCGAGGAGGGCGCTGTTTTCGCGGGCTGTGGTGGCGCCGATGGTGTTAAGAGTGCTGTCGTTATCGGCTAGGATAAAGAGTGCGGGGATGCGCGAGACGACGGCTTGGGTTTCGATGCCAGCGGCGCAGTAGAGGATGGTGCCGCGGATCGGCCGGGCGGGAGTGGCGTTGACGAGGAGATCGGCGTAGCGGACGGCGGTGTCGGCGCCGGCGGCGAGTCCGAGCAGAAAGATGGGGCGGGTGGCGGGGAGGAGCCCTTCGGTGGCAAATTTATTAAGGGCGGCGACGTGGTTGAGGGCGTCGAGGTTGGCGGTGAGCGTGGCTTGGCCATTCCAGATTTGGGTGTTGCGGTTGACGCTGTTGAGGGCGGCGACGCCGTAGCCGGCGGTGACGAGTTCGCGGAGGAGCAGGGCGGATTCGGGTTGGTTGAACCAATCGGAAGCGCTGCCCCCGCTGTCGTGGAGTAGAAACACCAGGCCGATGGCGCCAGTGGGGATGTAGTATGAGAGGGTGCTGCTGACGGTGGTCGGCGTCGTGGAGCCTTGGGCGGTGAACGGTTGGGGGTTGAACGCGGTTACGGTGACGGGCGTCCACGTGGGCGCAGCTTTGTAGGTCGCCGTAAGGGTGACCGGGGTGTTGGGCAGGGTGATCTGGGTGTGGGCGAGCAGGGGTGTGACGGCGCCGGTGCCGAAGACGGAGGTGTCGCCGATCCAGCGATCGAAGACTTGGCCGGCGGCGGGGGTGGCGGCGAAAATATCGACGCGCGTACCGCCGGGGAAAGTACCGCTGCCGTAGCCGCCGCTGACGGTGAGCAGTACGTTGGGCCCGCCGCCTTGCACGACGACGAAGGTGCGTACTGTAATTGGAAGTCGAAGGGCGGTAAAGGTGACTACGCAGGTGAGTTCTTTGACGCCGGCATCGCCGGGAACGAACGTTACCTGGTTGGTGTTGGCGCCTGCGGTGATGCGCGAAGCCGCACCGGTGATGGTCCAGCGGAATGTGCGGTCGGCGTTTTCAGCCGTGGGGAGCGTGGCGGTGCCCGTGGCCGTGGTAGCGGAGGCAGCGGTGGCTGGGGTCGTGATGGTGCCGGCTTTGGCTGGGTCGACGACGGTGAGATCGGAGGTGGCGGTGAAAGGTTGGCTGCCGGTGACCGTGACGACGCAACTGAGTTTAACCGTGCCGCCGGTGTCGGAGACGTAATTGATGGTAGCGCGCGTGAGGTCGGTGTCGGTGAAGCGGCCGCCGTTGATGGACCAAAGGTATGTGGCGTTGTTTAAGTTAGCCGCGCCGCCGCCCCCGCCGGTGTTGGGGATAACGACGGCGGCGGAGGATTCATCGCCCGCGAGAATAGCCACCGGAGCGACAATGCGTGGGTCGGTCGCGGTTGGTATATTGCCCCCGCCGCCTGCTCCACCGCCCCCGCCCCCCCCGCCTGTAGCCGGTAGCGTGATGGTGGTACCGTTGGGCAAGGTCACGGAGCCGTCGGCGTTGATTCTCGCAGTGGCTCCGTTGGGCAGGGTGACGGTGCCGTCGTTATTAATTACGACGCGGCCGATGCCAGGAATATTGATGGCATTGCCTCCCGCTTGGGCGTGGAGCGCGACACTAAGGGCGGGCAACAACAAGCAAAACCCGAGCAGGCGTACGAAATAGGATAATCTCATAGGGGTGAGGCGAAACTTAGACGTAGGGATCGGTAACAGGTTACTTGCGAGGACTGACTTATCTCAAAAACCACGATTAAGCCAAGCCGCGAGATCGGCGTCGTCGAGGAGGTTTTGGCCGAATTGGTAGTCGGGCGCGAGAAGTTGAGCGTAGCTGACCTCAGCGAAGCGGCGGCAATGCAGGAGGATGCGAGCGCGTTGGCCGGGGGCGCGCACGAGGCGGCCGAGGGCTTGGTTAACTTTGGCCATGCCGGGAATCTGGTAGACGCGGCGAAATGCGGCTTCCCGTCCGAGCTCGGCGTATTCCGCGAGGCGGGCGCGCTGGATGGCGTTAACCTCGGGGAGCGCTGGGCCTACGACCATGGCGTGGCTCACGCGGCCGCCGAGCAGATCGATGCTTTCGGCAAAACTGGAGCCGAGGACCAAAAACAACGCATCGGTGAGCGCGAGGGATTCCTCGACCCAGGCGGTCTGAGCGGCGAGGTCGGTGAGGCGTGGCTGGAGCGCGACGCGGAGGCCGGGGTGCGAGCGGGCGAGTTCGCGCGATAAAGTTTCGGCGTAGGCGTAACTGGGAAAAAATACGGCCACGCACCGCGCGTCGGCCGCGGCGTGCAGCGCGGCGATCGTGGCGGCCGTGGTGCCATGATGGTGGGTGCGCTCACGGAAAGACGTGTCGACGCGTAGGTCGTACGCGAGGTCGTAGGCACCAGTCCGCCAAGGGGTGTGAGCGGTGAGGGAGACGATCGGGGGCGGTTCGTTTGGCGTAGTCGATAAGCCGATCGCATCAGCAAACGCATCGGTCGGGCTCAAGGTGGCGCTGGCGAGGACGATGCCACCATAAGCGCGGAGGGTTTCGCCGAGGGCATCGGCGGCATCGAGGCACGTGAAGGAAAGTTCGGCGGGGCGGGGCGACCAGACGAGTTTACGCAGCAGCGGATTGGCGAGCCACTCGGATAGGATCGGCGTGGCCCAAAGGAGTTCGGCGAAATGGGGGCCCAGGGCGGCGGAATCAATCGGCTCTTGGGCGAGCGTTGAGGTGAGCGTCGCGAGGGTATCGGCGAGGTCGGCCTCGAGGGCGGGGTCGAGGACATCGGCGGCGGGGAGCGCGGAGAGGAGCAGCGTCCAACTTTCCCACGCGCGTAGGAGGTTTTTCGACACGTGGAGATGATCGAGTTCGGTGAGCAGCGCGCGGGCGTCGGCGGCGTTGACGTGATGCGAATAGGCATCGGCGACGCGAGTGGGCAGGTTGTGCGCTTCGTCGACGAGGAGCAGTGTGCGCGCAGGATCGAAGCCGGGCTGATGGTAAAACAATGTGCGGTTGGAGGGGGCGAAGACGTAGTTGTAATCGCCGATCCAGACGTCGTTGAAAGCGAGGGCGGCGCGGGTGATTTCGTAGGGACAGATGCGCGCGGCTTGGCCGGCCGTGCGGAGCGTGGAAAGATCGCGGGCTTGGTTTTCGAGGAGGTAAAAACGCGAGAGACCGCTCGTGGACCAACGGGTTTCGAGGTCGGCCAAATATGCGCACGAATCGCGGTGGCAGTGAAAGGTGTGATTGACGCAGTGTTCGGATTTATTGCGCACGTGCCAGATGGCGACGGGCGTGGTCGCCGCTGGGTGCGTGAGGGAGGCGATAGGAGTTGTCGTCGCGGAGGGCGCGACCATGGGCGTCATCGCGGCTAGCGTGCGCACGACTTGGAGTTGGCCCGTGGATTTGCTGGTGAGATAAAGAATGCGGTCAAAATGTCCGGTGCGGAGTTGGCCGAGGGCAAACTCAAGCAGAACGCCGGTTTTGCCGAATCCGGTCGGGGCTTCGAAGAGGATCGCGGGGTGGCGCTCGAAGGCGGCGGTGAGTTCGGCGGCGGTGGTTTCTTGGCCCGGGCGCGGCGTGGTGAAGGCGGGACGGTAATCGAGTTGGCGGAGTCGGGCGCGGGCGCGGAGACGGAGGTCGAGAAATTCGCTGACACGCTCGAGTTGAACGCGGAAGAGATTTTCGTCGGCGGGATTAAGCGCCAGAGTTTGCGCGAGGCCGGAACCGGTTTCGACGAAGATGAGTTGGGCGCTCAGGGTAGCGCGGGCTGAGTTGAGCGCGCCCAGGCGGGCGAGCGCGACGTAGGTGGCGAGTTGGGCGAAATACGACGGATAATCGCGGCGAAGTTCCGTTTCATCGACGGGCAACGGGCGGGTGACAGTCTTGATCTCGCGTAAGGTGAGCGCGGG
>CAMDRP010000082.1 GCA_945906965.1 Opitutus sp. GAS368
CGTCCATTGCTATCCAGAATCGGTGCACCCGTGTTGGGATTGACCTGCGCGACACCACGGCGGGACATGTTCCATTTAACGCCAAGTTCTTCGAGGGCGCCTTCTTGAACTTCCATGAACTTAGACTCGATCTCGACTTGGCGGACATCGTTGTAACGGGAGAGGATATTGCGGATGCGTTCGACGTTACGCGCGGTCTGGGTGACGATGATCGCGGAGCCGTCGTAAGCGAGGCTGCTGCCCTCGACCGTAAAACTCACGCCCGCTTGCTGGAGGAAGCTCTTCATCGAACCGGCTTCACCGCCGGTAACGGTCACGCCTTCGGTGGGAGTCTCAGTTTTGCCGGTGCCGCCGATGCCGGTCATGCGCAGGACGGTGGCGCGGGTGATGGGGAAAAAGGCGGTCTCGAGGTTGCTCGTTTCACCACCGGGACGCACGACGACAGCGTCGGCTTGGACTTCATATTGGTAACCGGCGGACTCGGTGACGAAATCGAGGATGCGTTTCAGCGAGGCGTTGCGGAGCGTGAGGGTGACGGTCGGAGTTTTATTGGAAGGATCGATGAGGACGATGTTGGCGCCTTTATTACCGATGCCGGTGGTGTCGTACTCTTCAGAGGCGGCGCTCAACGCGGCGACGACTTGGCCAATCTCGGCACGGGTGAAACTGACGTTGGGTAGAACGATGTCGTTGAGTTTTTTCTGGAGCGGGGCGGTCGCCGCAGTGGCGGCGTCGTCGCGGGCGCGTTCTTGGTAAATGCCGGGGCGCTGCCAGCCCTTGGCTACTTCTTCGAGAAGTTGAGTGCGGGTCTTTTCGCGGTTGAGCGCGCCGGTCTCGGCTTTTTCTTGGGCGATGCGGAGGAGGAAGCCTTTGGCGACGGTGTTGTCGGGCGATTGGGCTTCGACCGCGCGGAAGGTGCTTTGCGCGCCATCGATGTCGCCGGCGACGTATTGGGCGCGGCCTTTGGCGATGAGCTCGTTGGTGGCGGCGCGCTCGGCGAGGAAGGAGGCATCGACCCCAGGGGTCGCCGAGGAGTTGGTTTTAAGGCCGGTGGTAGAGTCGGCGCGCTCGACTTGGCGATTCAAACCAGCCAAGCGGGTATTGCCGGGTTCGAGCTCGGCTGCCCGAGCGAGCGAGGCGCGGGCGCCGGTGGCGTCACTTTGAGCGAGTTGAGCTTGGGCTTGGTCGAGGAGAACGGCGGCTTGGTCGCGCTTCAGCTCGGCGATGGTTTTTTGCGTGAGGGCATTGACCGGGAGCGCGGCTTGGGCGGCTTGGAGCGTGGCGAGGGCTTCGGCATACTGGCCACTTGCGGATTGGGTACGAGCGGTGGCGCGCTGGGTGGTGGCGTTGGCCAGAGCCGACTTGATGCGGGCGGATTCAGCCGCGACGAGGGCGTCGGCCTCGGCTTCGGCGGAGGCGGTTTGCGCGACGAGTTGACCCATCGGCAGTGCGAGGATCAGCGCGAGCGCGGTGACGAACAGGCAGAGGAGCGACGGGGCGAGGGACTTGGATTTCATGGCAGGAAAAAGAGATTAGGGTGAAAGCGGAGCGGTTTCAGTGGGGTCGAAGCGAAGAGGCAGAGTGCGGCGCACGGGCGCGGCAAGATCGGGCGCGGTCTTTGTGGCCTCGATGGTCGCGGGATCGATGGCGATGCGCTCAATGCGGTAAGAGCTGGCGCCGGCTTTAATGGTATCGCCAGCGAGGACTTCGCGCGGGGCCGATTCGCCTTCGAGGGCGACGAGGCCGAAGACGTTGCCGGTAAACTGGCGTTCGCGTTGCGTGAGTGTGAGGTCGCGTTTGGCGCGCAGGTCATGAATCGTGGCCGTGGCGACGCGCTGGCTGAAGCTCGTGCTTTCGGGGATCACAATGGCCTCGGCGCGGACGTTGAAGGCTTTGATTTCGAGGGCGAGATCGGCGACGCGGTGTCCGGCAGAGGCGAGAAACACCTCGCCCGTGCGACGGTTCTCAAAAATGCCGCGGGCCTCCCCCGCCCCGCCGACATAACCGATCAGTTGTAAGCGAAACGGCTCAGGCCGCACGCTCACGAGTTCCAGACCAAAGGGCGCCTCGGCGGCTTCGTCGCCAGTGAGCGGAGCCGACACCGCGAATTGGCGGGTGCGAGTGCTGTAGAAAATCTCGGGCGGGGTAAATAAATCGTACAACCATTCGCGACCACGCGTCAGAGCACTGGGAGCCTCCCAAACGGTGTTTTTTACCACGGGCGCATCGACGGCGACGGGCACGTAGGGCGCGGCCGTCAGCGCCGGCTGACTTAGAGTGGCCACAGATTGCGCGCGCCAAGTCAGCCCACCGAAGGTAGCCGACGAGACCACGAGCAACGAGCTCGCAACGATCAGCAGGGTTTTAGGAGAGGGCGACGCGCTCATGGGGTGGCAGCCGCGACGGCAGGAACGGGCGCGAGCTCGACGTACTCAACGGTGACGGTGAATTTAGAAATAGATTTGGCCACGAGAGGCGCGATCGTCGCAACCGGTTTGGCGGCCTTGGCGACGGGTGCGGAGAGCACGATGGAAACCGCGGGCGCGGCGGGCTGAGTCGCCGACGCAGCTTCATCCGCGGGCGCGGCGACCAGATCTTCACCTGCGGCGGGTTCAACTTCGACCGAGCGCACGATGATGGGAAGCTCAAAGCTGGCGAGTTGGTTCAGCAAAGCGCGTAAGGCCGCGGTTTGGCCGGTGAAAATCAGCCGAAAACCGAAAACTTCCACGAGACCCGGCGCCTGCGCGGAGAGGCGCGCATCGAGGTCGAAATAATCCGGCGAGAGCGTGGTGGAACTTTCCAAGGGTGCGGGTGGAGCGGCGGCGGGATCAGCGGCCGCGGCGGCGAGGGCTTCGTTGCGCGCTTTGCGTTCTTCGGCGTGCAGCGGGCGTTCGCGTTGAACGGCGAGAAGCGCGCGGGGCCGAGCAGCGAGGAGGGCATCGACGAGATAATTGGCGACGAGGCGCTGGCGAAACACCGGCTCGATAAGCGCGGTTTCGGGACCTTCATTGGCGTATAACGAAAAACCAAAATTGGCGGCGCCTGAGCCGATGAGCACCCCTTGTTTTTGCGCCAAGGCGCGAGACTTTGAGACAAAGGTAGCGAGATCGAAAAACGCATCCGTGCGCATGGCGGGCGGTTTGGTGGCGGCGAGGCGCGCGGCGGCGGGACCGCGGCCACGGAGCTCGGACTGCATGGTCGCGAGGGCGAGTTGGGCTCGCTTGAGATCGGCTTCGATCATCGCGGCGGTTTCACGGGAAGGCGCGGGCGCGGCGTCGGCTACGGCTTGAATTTGCGCGCGAACTAGAACGAGTTTTTGTTCGGCCGCCCGGACGGCGGACGCGCGCTCCCAAATACACCACGCTTCACCGGCGGCGAGGAGCCCAAGAAGCGCGAGGGCGAGTTTAAAAAAATTAAGTTTCTTGAACGACATGGCGGGGACGTCCGGGCTTAGAGGGGGCGGCGTGCGTTCACGACGAGCGTGAAATCAAAACGCAAGAGTCCGGGTTGTTTAGTGTCGAAGCGTTCGTTTTCGACGGCGGTGATGAAGGGCGATTCAGTGAAGCCGGCGATGAGTTTTTTGACGCGCTCGTTGGATTCCTGGCTCACTTCGGAGACGGGATTAGCCACATCAAGTAAGCGACCGGAAAGCGTGAGTTTGAGCGTGGGGGCAGGCACGGGCACCGCGGGATCAGCGGCCGGTGCAGCGCTGGCGTCGAGCGGAGCGTAAGGGACAAGTTGAATGCGCTCGAGCCAGACGTCGCCGACTTTCGCGAGGCGAGCTTGAGTGTCGGCGAGAAAATCGAGCCAGTTAGCTTTGGTGGCGACGAGGCCTTCGAGGGCAGAAATCTGTTTCCTTGCGGCTTCGATCTGCGCCAGGTTTTCGTTATTGCGCGCCTCGAGGGAGCGCAGGGGCCGAAGTTGGCTTTCGGCTTGGACGACGAGCGCCTCGGCGCCGGTCGCACGGTGGTGCAAATATAAGATGGGTGGGAGCAACGCGGCGACCGCGAGTATCGCGGCGGCGAGGTAGCGAGGTTGGCGTTTGCGAAACGCTAGGGCTTCGGTGATCGCGGGCGGCAGGAGCGTGACGTCGGCGACGGGTTGGACGAGAGAAACGGCGAGGCCGACGAGTTCGGCTAATTCGTACGAGAGCGTTTCGGCACCCGAGGCGCGAGCATCAGGGGAGACATCGACGCCGCGCAAGGCATCGTAGCGCTCGACGGGAAGTTTAAGCCGTTCGGCGAGCGTGGCCGGGAGTTCGCCGATTAGACTGCCGCCGCCGGTCACGTAAATGGCCGCAGGTTGCGGAGCGCCCGTCTGGCGGCGGTGATTAACAATGGAGCGCGTAAGCTCAAGGTGGAGGCGCCCAATGAAACCCGCGGCGGCGCGTTGGACGGCAGCGCGGGCGGGAGAATTTTCGGGCAGTTCGGAGCGGCCAGCGAGGACGGAGACTTTAAGCGTTTCGGCGGCAGCGAAGTCGATGCGGAGTTCTTCGGCGAGTGCGGCGGTGACGACGTTGCCCGCAAGCGGAAACGTGCGGATATAAAAACGTTCACCGTCAAGGAAGAGCAGATGCGTCGAGCGCGCGCCGATATTAATTACCAGAGCGCTGGCCGAAGCTTCTGGGTAGCTATAACGAAAGGCAGCACGAAGCGCGAGGCTACCGGGTGTGGCGCGCTCGGGGGCGAAGCCGGCAGCATCGGCGGCGGCGCAAAGCGATTGGAGCGCGTCGAATTTCGCCGCGGCAAACATGACGTCGAGATCGAAGCCGTCATCGGCCATGACGACATGATCCCAGACCACTTCAGTAAGCGGATACGGGATATGTTGCGAAGCCTCGAAGGCGAGGCTCTGGGCGCGTTTGGCGCGATCGAGCGCAGGTGTTTTGACAAACTTAGTCAGCGCGAGGTGCCCGGGAACGACGAGGGCGCAGGGACCGGAAAGATGCTCGCGGGCCGCAATCGCCCCGAACGATTGCGCAAGATGTTCTGACCAGCGGGCTTCGTGCGCGGGATCAGCGTCTTGGGCCTCGTGAGCGAAGTATTGCAAACTAAGACGACCCGATGACCCGGCGGCAAAAATGCCGGCAGATACATGACTTGCTCCTGGGTCTAAGGCTAAAACGCGCGGGGTTCGCATTACGTGAATAGGAAGATGCGATTTAAGATAAGTTTGGGCGGCAAGCGCAATCGCTTAGGGCGAGGCGCGCGCCGGTGACGCGAAAGACGGTTCACGGCGCACGAAAGTTACGGTGTTACGCGGGTATTCTTGCGCGAAGGGTGTAAGATATTGCGGTTGCAGGCAGCCATCATTCGCCGGGGCACCGGCTAAGGCGGCGACAAAAAAGGCCCGACGCGACGCTGCCTCCCCGAGCGCCGTCGCACTGGCCGCGCGCGCCGGGGGCACCGCCCGGCCCGCTACGGCCAGCTCCACGGCCCAATTGCGGGGCGCGCCTTGCAGTTGATCACGCTTCACCCACTCGGGCGGAAAATAAAAACGCACCTCCGAGCGACCCGAGGGCAAAGCCAGACATTCGACTTCGGCCCGATAATAGTCAGTCCGCGCGGGCGAGCCCGTGAGCGCTGGCGACTCGACGCCGACCCAAAGTTGCACGCGCACGCGACTCACCATGCGCCCATGCGCATCGGGCGGAGGGACGACGTTGATAGCCACCGTGGCCTCGAGCCAGGGCGCGGAGGGATTAGTAGAGGGTCGAGCCGGCGCAAAACGCACCGCCGCGACCTCAACCTCAGCGGCCCGACATAAAACGTGCGACCAAGCCAAACCCAAGGTCAGCAAGAACCATCCGAGAACTTTCGAACGCAGCAGCAACACGGTAAAAAAAGTTGTGCAGCTAAGGCTGAGCGTCACGATCAATTAAATCACCATTTAATTTTCTTCCGCGTCGCTGCGGCCCATGACCACACTCGCCAAGCCTCCCCTCGCCTACAAAATTGCCGTCCTCGTTTTCTTGGAAAACGCCGCGGGCGAACACCTGCTCTTATTAAGAGCGAAGCCGCCGAACCTCGGTTTTTGGAGCCCCATCGGCGGAAAACTCGAAACCGCGACTGGCGAGTCGCCCTTTGAATGCGCCGTCCGCGAAACCAAGGAGGAGACTGGCTTCAGCATCACCGCGGACGATCTTCATCTCTTCGCCATGATCGCCGAGAAAGCCTACGAAGGCCACGCGCACTGGCTCATGTTTTTATTTCGCTGCCGACGTCCTATCGCGGCGCAACCCGCCGATATGGAAGAGGGCAAATTCGGTTTCTTCAGCCGCGCTGCCATCGGGACCACGGTACCGATCCCCGAAACCGATCGCAACGCCCTCTGGCCGATCTACGACCAGTACCGCGACCGCTTCGTGGCGCTGAAGGCCGATTGCCAACCCGGACGACCGATTCACGTCGAGATCGAGCAAATCACCCCGCCAACCAAGTAAGTTCCACCGCGAAACAACGCTTGATTTCCAAAACTTCCGCCGAACACTTTACCTTTTAACCTGAAAACCACTTACCCGTGAGCAAGAAACCGAGCGCCACCATCGAGCAGAAACCCAACGCCAGCAGCACCAGCCACGGCCAGGCCCCCATCAACGCCGCGCTGACCCAGGCCCAGAAGATCGAACTCTTCAGCCAAATGGTGCGCATCCGCCGCTTTGAAGAGCGCAGCCACCGCGCCTACACCGGCAAGAACGCCGCCGGCGGGCCCAATATCGGCGGCTTCCTCCATCTTTATAACGGCCAAGAAGCCATCGCCGTCGGTTGCTGTTCGCTTATGGGCAAACACGACCACGTCATCACCGCCTACCGCGACCACGGTCACGCCATCGCCGTCGGCATGGATACCAAGGCCCTCATGGCCGAACTCTACGGCAAGGTCACCGGTTGCTCCAAAGGCAAAGGCGGCTCGATGCATTTCTTCTCGCCCGAGCGCAATTACTGGGGCGGCCACGGCATCGTCGGCGGTCAAATTCCTCTTGGCGTCGGCTTGGCTTACGGCGTAAAATACAAGGGCCATAAAGGCTCCGCCATGGCGTTCATGGGCGATGGTGCCGTTAACCAAGGCGCCGTGCACGAGGCCTATAATCTCGCCGCGCTCTGGAACCTCCCCTGCATTTTCGTCATCGAGAACAACGGTTACTCCATGGGCACCAGCCAAGCGCGTTCCTCCGCCGGCGACCTCGCCAAACGCGCTGAAGGCTACGGCATGGCGTGGGGCGTCTGCGAAGGCCACGATGTTTACGAAGTCCGCGCGACCATGGATAAATTCCTCAACATCGCCCGCGAGGAATGCAAACCCGCCGTCGTCGAGATCCGCACCTACCGTTACCGCGGACACTCCGTCGCCGATCCAGATAATACTTACCGCACCAAGACTGAGGTTGAAGACTACCGTCGCACTAAAGACCCGATCCAAGTCTTCCAAGCCGCTCTCATCGCCGAAGGCGTTCTCTCCAGCGAGTCCGCCGAAAAAATCGACGAAGCGGCCCGCGCCGAAGCTGAAGCCGCCGCCGATTTCGCGGACGCGAGCCCCTACCCCACGCCCGAGGACATCCAAAAAGATGTTTATTGGGAATCGGACAATCCTGACCAACGTACCTCCCAAGGCCGCTTGTTCTTCAACTGAGTCGCTCTTTTTTAACTTCAAACTTTTTCCGCGATGTCCCAACTCACCTACCGCGAAGCCGTCCGTCACGCCCTAGCCGAAGAACTCACCCGCGACCCTAACGTCGTCGTCATGGGCGAAGAAGTCGGCCAGTTTCAAGGCGCCTACAAAGTCACCCAAGGCCTCCTCGAGAAATTCGGCCCCAAACGCGTCGCCGATACGCCCATCAGCGAAGCCGGTTTCATCGGCATGGGCATCGGCGCCTCGATGCTCGGCGTGCGCCCCGTCATGGAACTCATGTTCTGGTCGTTCTACTCGGTCGCCTTTGACCAGATCCTCAACAACGCCGCCAACGTCCGCTACATGTCCGGCGGCCAGATCAATTGCCCCATCGTCATCCGCGGTCCCGCCAACGGCGGCACCAACGTTGGCGCCACCCACTCGCACACGCCCGAAAACATCCTCGCCGCTCACCCCGGCGTGAAGGTCGTCGTCCCCTCTACGCCCTACGACGCTAAGGGTCTGCTCAAGTCCGCCATCCGCGACAACGATCCGGTCTTCTTCCTCGAAAACACCGTGCTCTACGGCGAAAAAGGCGAAGTCCCCGACGAGGAATACCTGATCCCGCTCGGCAAAGCCGACGTCAAACGCGAGGGCAAGGACCTCACGATCGTCACCTACGGCCGCCCCGTCATCCAATCGCTCGTCGCCGCCGAATTGTTGGCAAAAGAGCACGACATCTCCGTCGAAGTCGTCGACCTGCGCACCATCCGCCCGCTCGACATCGACACCGTGCTCGCCTCCGTGCGCAAGACGCACCGCGTCCTCGTCGTCGAGGAACAAAAGCCTTTCTGCGGCGTCGGCGCTCAACTCACCTACATGATCCAAGCCGAAGCGTTCGACGACCTCGACGCGCCGATTGGCCGCCTCTGCACCATCGATGCGCCCGCCATCTACAGCCCGCCCGTCGAAGCCGAGCAATTGCCCAACCCGCAACGCATCCTCAAGGCCGCCCTGGCGCTACTCGACTAAGCTCATCGCCGCCTCTTCCTTCCCTCTTCATTTCAGCTCATTTTTCACTCTCATGGCTAATATCACTTTAATGCCCAAACTCAGCGACACCATGACGGTGGGCACGCTGGTCAAATGGCTCAAAAAAGAAGGCGACGTCATCAAGACCGGCGACATGCTCGCCGAAGTCGAGACCGACAAGGCCACCATGGAGCTGGAAAGTTACTTCGACGGCACGCTCCTCAAAATTTTCAGCCCCGCCGGCGCCCAACTCCCCATCGGGGCGGCCCTCTGCGCCATCGGTAAACCCGGCGAGAAAGTCGAAGCCCCGGCCCCCAAAGCCGCCGCCGTCGCACCCGTAGTAGCCGCCCCTGCTCCAGCGCCCGTCGCTGTGGCCGCTCCAGCCCCCGCGCCTAAACCCGCCGCTCCCGCTGCTGCGCCTGCCGCCCCCGCCGGCCGCGTGAAAATTTCTCCCCTCGCTCGCAAGCTTGCCGAGGAAAAACGCATCGACTTCACCCGCGTCAAAGGCACCGGCCCCGGTGGCCGCATCGTGCGCGCCGACATCCTCGCCGCCGAGAAAAACCCGCCGCCCAGCACCGCGAAACCCGCGCGCGCCGACGCTGCTCCGGCTTGGGGCTACCGCTCGGTCCTCGACAAGAGCCCAGTGCAAGCCGAGTCCTTCGCTCCCGCGTCCAACATGCGCGCCACCATCGCGCGCCGCCTCCTCGAGGCCAAGACCACCATCCCGCATTTCTACCTCGATATCGAAGTCGATGCCGCGCCGCTCCTCGCCCTCCGCGAACAGCTCAACGCCGGCCTCGCCAAAGACGGCGTCAAACTCTCCGTCAACGATTTCGTCCTTAAAGCCGCCGCCGCTGCCCTGCGCGCCATCCCCGGCGTCAACACTTCGTGGACCGGCACCGGCATCCAATCCCACAGCGCGATTCACGTTTCCTTCGCCGTCGCGATTGAAGATGGGCTCATCACCCCTGTCATCCGCGATACCGACGGCAAGACGCTATTCCAAATCAGCACCGAGGCCAAATCCCTCGGGGGCCGCGCCAAAGACAAGAAGCTCCAGCCGGCTGAATTTACCGGCGGCACCTTCTGCGTCTCCAATCTCGGTATGGCCGGCGTCGATCGCTTCTGCGCGATCATCAACCCACCCAACGCCGCCATCCTCGCCGTCGGCGCCACCGTCAAAAAACCCGTGGTCAAAGACGACGAAATCGTCATCGGTCAACGCATGACGCTCACGCTCTCCTGCGACCACCGCGTCGTCGACGGCCTGCTCGGCGCGAAATTCCTTAACGCGGTCAAAGCCCACCTCGAGAGCCCCTCGCTGTTGCTGCTCTAACCACAGCGCCCGACGCACCCAATTTCAGCGCCGACCTTTTAAAGGGGTCGGCGCTTTTATTTTCATCCGCGCGCGTGCGCTGAAACTCAAGCCTCGGCGCGCGCCTTGGCGTCAGCCTCGATGAGCGTGTTCAACGCATCGAGCGTGGCGCGCACCTTGGCCTTCACCGCAGGTAACGCCTCAGCACTGCCGACTTTCTCGTAGGCGAAGAGATAAAACTTCATCTTGGGCTCCGTGCCACTACCGCGCGCCGCGAAGCTGTAGCCGTTAGCGAGCGTGACCAGGTAGAGATCTTGCTTGGGGATCAACTCGCCATCGGCATCACGGATATCTTCGCGGCCAAAATCCTGGAATTTTACCACCGCGACATCGCCGAATTTTTTGGGCGGCTGCGCCCGATAGGTGTCGAGGATGCGCTTGATCTTCGCGTTACCACTCGCGCCCTCGTAGTAGAGGTTAATCACGCCTTCCAAATAGAAACCGCAACGCAGGAAAATCTCATCGAGATACTCAGGCACCGTGAGCCCGCGACTCTTCACCCAACCGCAGACCTCGGCAAACATGAGACACGCCGCATTACCGTCTTTATCGCGCAGGAAATCGTTGGGCAAATAACCGTAACTTTCCTCCGTACCGAACGCATAAAAGGTGCTAAACTGCAGCAGTAACTTCGCGCGCTGCGCCAGCGGGAGCGCCTCGTAATCGAAGCCCGTGGGTTGAGTGGCGCGCAGTTGGTTTTCGTAGCTGCGCATCTTGGCGGCGATCCACTTAAAGCCGGTCAGCGTGTTAATGACTTTCACGCCGTGCGCCCGACCGATCGCATCTTGGAGCTGCGTCGTGACAAATGTCTTGATGAGGCAGGCGCGATCCGAGCCCGTAGCCGGAATCCAGCCGCGCTCTTTGTATTTCGTCAGCCGATAATCCGCGAGCAACGCTCCGATTTGATTACCCGTGAGCAGCTCCATTTTACCGGAGCGATTGCGCACCGCGACACCCATGCGATCCGCATCCGGATCGGTAGCGAGGACGACGTCGCAATTCTCGCGCTCGGCGAGCGCCACCGCAAGAGCGAGGGCCTCGGCATTTTCCGGGTTGGGCGATTTGACCGTCGGGAAATTGGCGTCGAAATTTAGTTGGGCCAACACCGGTTTCACTTCGCAGCCCGCATGGATGAGCAACGGAATAGTATGCACTGAGCCGGTCGCGTGGATATTGGTGAACGCGATTTTTAACTGCGTCTGCTGCAAGACGCGCGGATCGATCACGGCTTGAGCGGCCACCTCCAGGTACGCATCGTCCGCATCGCGGCCGAGCGTGGTCACACTCGACAAATCCGTAGCCAAAAAGGCGCCGAGTTCAGCGAGGGGCACAGCGTTCACTTCCGTGACGATACCGTTGTCGTGCGGCGGGACGACTTGCGCACCGTCTTCGAAATACGCTTTGAAGCCGTTATCGTGAGGCGGATTGTGGCTCGCGGTGATCACGACCCCCGCATGCGCCTTGAGCCAGCGTACGCTGTAACTCAACTGCGGCGTGGGCCGCGGCCCATCGAAAATAAACGCTTCACCCCCGAGCTTCGTCCAGGTTGAAGCCGCCAGTTCACAAAAATGCCGCGAAAAATGCCGCACATCATAAGCGATCACCAGACGCGGTTTCGCGGTGATCTGTTGCGAAACGAGGTGTTTTTGGGTGTAACGAAAAAGCCCGATCACGGCGCGCGCCAACGTAAAATCGTTGAGCAAATTACTCCCAATGGCGGCATGCTCCGGCGACCCGGCCGCGTTGCGCGTGCCCGTCTCGGCGGTGGCGGTCACCACGCCGATCGTACGGCCGCGCATCCCACCTGTACCGAATTCCAGATAACGATAAAACCGGTCATTCAATTCGCCCCACGCGGCCTGGGCGATGAGTTCATCGATGCTGTCTTTTGCCCAAGCCGGAAGACCGGCCGCGAGGAAGGCAGTAATATTATCCGCCGCACTCGGCATGAGTTGGCCAGCGGCCGTGGCCGATTGAATTTTAGCAAGAGTGGTCATGTCGTAAGTGCAAAAATTTCAGACCAGAACGAGTCCGTCCACTAGGGCGGGTTGGACCGTTTGACGGGCCCAAGACTCCGCGAACGAGTCTTCGTCGTAACCGAAGCTGGGCGCCACCTCGAGGTTGATCGCGGGCAAGCCGGTCGCATCCGTCACAAGCGCGGCACCGTGCGCTTTAAGCCAGCGGGCAAATTGGCGGCGTTGATCATCACGACATGTTTGCGGTGAATCGAGCCCCTCAGCATTTTTGACGGGCGAGAAATCGCCTGCGCGAAGGGTCTCGATCACCAGCGGATTCTGGGCGAAGGGCAGTGCGTCGAAAACGAAAAGCTCAAATTTCACGCCATTAGCCTGGGCCGGTTTGACGGGCTGACCGGCCGCGTCGATGGCAGGGATTTTTTTGTCGGCACGGTGAAACGGCAACGCGACGGCCGACCCATCCGAGCGCGCCATGCGTCGAATAAATTCCCGATCAAGCAGATGCAGCGCAATGCTGCCGGCGCGATACCGCAACTGGCCCGAAGCATCGGTCTCGCGCTGCATCGGCATCGGCAGATCCGAATATTCAACGACGACTAAACGGCCGTTTTGCGCGCAGAAATGACCCAGTTTTTCCTCAGCGTAAGCCTTTGGCACCATCTTACTCGACATCTCGGATCCGCGCAGGAGGTGCCAGCCGATGAACGACGGATCGATCGCACGCACGAGCGGATTATCGACCTGAAAATAACTCAGCGTATCGATACCCTCGCGTTTCATCAACTCGAGTGCGCCACTACGATCCAAAGCACGCAACGAACCGCCGTGACCATCGGGCGAGAGCGCAATTGAGCCTTTAGATTCGAGCAGAATTTTACCCGAAAAATCCACGGCCGGCATCCGACCTTGGCGAAAAAAATGCACCCGGGCCGCGTCGCAGCCAAAAAAATTATGCTCCGCGAAAAAAGCCTCGGTCGCCGCGTGATTCTGGTGGCTGGTCATGATGAACCAGTGCAGCGGCCGACCATAGCGCCGGCCCGCCGCGAGCAGTTTTTCGGCAAACACTTGGAATAAGGTTTTTCCGAGAACCGGCGTGACCGGGAACGTACCCTTCGGCCCGTCGTAGCCGAGACGCGTCCCCTGACCGCCCGCGACCGTGAAGGCCGCCACTCGACCGGCGCGCAAGGCCTCTTCGCCGGCACGTTTGGCTCGCTCCCAAGCCACGGCATCACCGCCAACCAGCGGTTCATAAGGCGCAGGCACCAAGCCGCTAAGATTCACACCCGCCGCCGCCCCAGACTGGGCAACCAGCGTGCGATTCAGCCGATCTATTTCAGCGAGATCGATTTCGGCCGCCTCGGCCAGCAAGTGAGCCTGAGCGTCGGGCGCGAGTTCATCAAAAAACGCAAAAACTTGCGCCTGTCCGGCACGTTGAAATTCGGTGATGAGCGGATGAGCGGATGGCATGGAACGAAAAAAGCGGTGCTTTAGTTTTCGAAGCGGAAAACATATTCCTCCGGCCGAGCGTAGCCCAGTTTGCGGCGGATGATTTTTTCGACGTAGGAAGGATCGGTGCGCAGGCGCTCCAAGACCTGCTCTTGGTATTTCAAACGCACCTCGGCCTCGGCGACGCGGCGACGGCTTTCGGCTTGGATCGTCTTGAGGCGGCCATACTCCTCCCGCGCTTCGATAAAATAGAGCCCGCCCGCGAGACCGATGCCCACGATCAACGTAAGATAAAGGGCGGAAATAAAGCGACGCAGGTTCACAAGAGAAACGTCCTAGATCAAACCCGCCGCCCCGCGGTTGAGTAAAGGAGATTTCCCTTAAAACCGTACATCAGTGAGCCCGTAATGCGCGGTTGTTTTTTGCTGAATCGGCTGGT
>CAMDRP010000083.1 GCA_945906965.1 Opitutus sp. GAS368
CTTGAAATCAAAGGCTTCGTGCGTGATCTGCGCTGCCGTTTCATGCCTAATACCAGCAAAACACTCCAAGGCTAGCCGACCCAAAAGCTCACGCCCAAAATCCGCACTTAAATTTTTGGTAAATAAGCTGACGCCATCTTCGACACTTAAGACTGTCACGGACTTAAGCTCAGCCCTAGTGGGCTTAGGCAGTTTCATTCCTTCCATCGGAGAATCAGCGATGCGCCGCGTACTCTTAAGCCAATTAAAGAAGCAGGCCAGAGTTTTTTGATAAGAACGTCGCGTGGCGGTGGCCTTGGAGGCGATCGATTGCATGAAGGCTGCGATCTGCGACGCTCCAATTCCCGCGAGGTTGGTCGTAGGGTTCAAAAAAACCTGAAATCGCCTTAAGATAGGCCGCTGATGGCCGAGGCTTGCCTTCGAGACACCCTCGGCTGCTTTGGCCTCCAGAAAGGCTGCAATCGCTTCAGAAAGCGGCATTGAAGATAGAGTGACTCCATGCCTCACCCAGCACCGAGCGACATCATCAAGATTTATGTTAGGCCCAATCGTCGCTCGGAAGGCTCGCCACTGTCGGGTCTCATCTTCGTTTAGCCGATAAGCCATTAGTCCATCACGCTTGACGCCTCCAGCCAACTGACGGGCAAAGGTAATTTGATCCTCTCTGGTTTCGAAGACCTTGGTCTTGCGCTGGCCATCCACGCGCCACTGTACGCCAAACTTACTGGGACGGTCAGGGCGATCGATCAAACGGATACCGCGTGGAAGCCTCAATGCTGGTTGCCGTTGGTTGACCATTTCTGGTTGTCATTGGTTGTGTGTTTAATGTCAAAACAACAAATATTGAATCATCTTGGCTGACGCAAAAAATAGATTTCTCCTCTGTAAAACGAAAAAACCGCCCGAAAGCGGTGAAGCGTGGTGGACGCCGAGGGACTCGAACCCCCGACCCTCTCGGTGTAAGCGAGATGCTCTAACCAACTGAGCTAGGCGTCCGAGCTGAGGGTGGAGGAGAACCTGCGGGCGGCGGCCATGACAAGGAATTATTCCAAATCGACTCCGCCCCACCCTGAGCCCCTCACAGTGGTCAAGCCGAGGTGGGAACGAAAATCATCGGCTGGCCTTAGGCCGCAGCCAGCCCTCGCGCACCATAAGTTCAGCATTTTGCAGGGCATTGAGGGCGGCGCCCTTCCAGAGATTGTCGCCGCTGACCCATAAAGACAGCCCGTTATCGAGCGCGGAATCGACGCGGATGCGACCGACGCCGCACTTCACCTGCCGACTGAAATCCAACGGCGTCGGGTAAACTTGCTTCGCCGGATCATCCACCAATTGCGCACCGCCAAACGCCGCGATCGCCGCCCGCGCCGCCTCGACGCTCACCGGCCGCTCAAACTCAGCGTTCACCGCCACCGAATGCGCCCGAACCACGGGAACCCGCACGCACGTCGCGGAGACCTTGAGATCAGGCAAGCCCATGATCTTACGGCTCTCCTCGCGCATCTTCGTTTCCTCACCCGTGTAACCATCGCTGCCAAACGAATCGACCTGCGGGATAGCGTTAAACGCTATCTGATAAGGATAAACCTTTTTTGTGATCGGCGCACCTTTGGCGTGCGCTTGAACCTGCGCTTCTAGCTCATCGATGGCGTCCGCGCCCGTGCCCGAGACCGATTGATACGTGGCCGCAAAATAACGCTTCAAGCCGAACTGCCGATGCAACGGCCACAGCGCCATCAGCGTCACAGCCGTCGAGCAATTGGGATTGGCGATGACACCCTGATGATTGCGCAACGCCTCAGGGTTGATTTCGGGGATCACCAAGGGCACCGCCGGGTCCATCCGGTAAGCGGAACTCTTATCGATAACCAAACAGCCAGCCTTCACTGCGTCGGGTCCGAGGGCGCGAGTCGTCGCGCCATCCACGGCGAAAAACGCCACATCAACATCAGCAAATACTCCGGGCTTGGCTTCCTCGACCGTGAATTTACGGCCGGCGTATTCCAGGACTTTGCCCGCCGAACGCGCCGAGGCGAACAGCCGCAGTGAGGCCAAGGGGAAATTACGCCCGAGCAAAAGCGCGAGCAATTCTTGACCGACTGCGCCCGTGGCGCCGACGATACCGACCGTGAAAGATGCCGTCTTGTCCATAAAAAGTCCTTGGGAGTTGTATAACCAAACCCGCGAGCGCCTCGGCATCAAGCCCGCAGACCGCGTGTTGCTCGTTCGCATCAGCACCGCGACGATGCAATTTTACCGCCAAAATCAGCTCGTCAAAAGCTACGCCATCTCAACCTCAAAACGCCCACCCTCTAACATCAAGGACTCCCTCGGCACCCCGCGCGGTCTCCACGAAATCGCCGAGCGCATCGGTGCCGGCCAACCCCCGGGCATGGTCTTCAAATCCCGCGTCCCCACCGGCCGCGATTACCACGAATTCCGAGATGGCGGTATTCACGATAATCTCATCACCGGTCGCATTCTTTGGCTCCGCGGGCTTGAGGCGGGCGTAAATCTCGGCGGCCAAGTCGATACCTACGAACGCTACGTTTACATTCACGGCACCAATCACGAAGTGCGCATCGGTGAGCCACTCAGTTCGGGCTGCGTGCTCATGCGCAATCTCGAGATCGTCGAACTCTATGAAGAGGTACGCTGCGGCGATCACGTGTTGATTGTTGATTGAGCACGGCTATTTTTAACGCAAAGTCCTGACCAAAATGGCCTTTTACGAATTCCGCGGTGAGACAAATTCGGACCCAATAGCCCGAACTTCGGTCTTGAATTTGTATCATTTTTCTCACGCGGTGCGTGGATTGCAGGAGTAACCTTTGTCTGAGGGCGATAGATCAAATCTCCACGGCTACAATACCTTGACAAAATATCGCAATTATGCGATATCAGGAATGCTATTCAATGCCTGCCATCAACGTCGTCATTTACCAAGAACAGCCAGGGGTTTCGCCTGTCGTTGGCTGGCTGCGAACACTTAACGCGACAAACCCTAAAGCCTTCGATAAGTGCCGCGCAGCTATTGCGCGACTCGAGCTCCTCGGTCATGAACTTCGCCGACCTGAAGCCGACTACCTACGCGACGATATCTATGAGCTGCGCGTTCGATTGGGATCGATCAATTACCGACTCCTTTATTTTTTTCACGGGCGCACTGTTTCAGTCCTCGCACATGGACTGACAAAGGAAGCCGCTGTACCCGCCGCTGAAATCAAGCAGGCAATTATTCGCAAAATTGCGTTTAGCACGAATCCAGTCGCCCACACTTACAAAGGAGAAATCAACGATGTCTAAAAAAACCACCACCGACGCCACTAAGATTCTGGCGGATATAGCAGGCCATGACCCGATCCGCCAACAGGCCTTTGAGCAGGAAGTCGCCAACCGCGAAGTAGCCCAAAGTATCTACGAACTGCGGCAGCACGCCGGCCTTTCTCAGACGGAGTTGGCCAAGCGCGTCGGCACCACTCAGTCCGTGATTTCGCGGCTAGAAGATGCCGATTACAAAGGCCATTCGCTTGTGATGCTCAATCGAATTGCGGCCGCGGTGGAACGTCGTGTGGAAATTCGGTTCGTCCCGCGCCGTCGTCGCCTACAACCGGCGTAATCGCATCGGCCTAAGACCTCAAGCCGGAGACATCGGCGCATCGATAACTTGCGGCGGCATTAAATGTTTCGACGTCGGATAGCCGATTATAGGCAGCTGGTGTACTCGATTGAGCTCCCAAATTCAGGCTCGCTAGGCTGGTTTAATCATGAAAAAGCCGAAAAAAAGACCCTCCAATAACATCATAAACTATTGGTTAATAATATATTAAAATAATATTGAAAACTGGTCGATGATTTTTTTGAGTGGCTGCTCGAAATGTTCGAACACCACGGACATATATGATGGTAAGGAGAAAATCCGTTGCTGCCTGAGCCAGACGATCTTTCACTGTGAAAACATAAAGCCCGCGCAAAATTAACTGACGCACGGGGTCTTCGCCATCGCGGCGATGCCAAGATAATTAAGGCTTCACTTCGGTCGCTTCGGGCGGCGTTTTTTGTTTAAAGGTGAGTTTCTCGCCGTCGCGTTCGACGAGTACAGCTTCGCCTTCTTTGACGTCACCGCGCAGCAACGCCTCAGCGAGTGGATCTTCAACGTAGTGTTCGACGGCACGACGCAGCGGTCTTGCGCCGTATTTCTCGTCGTAGCCTTTATCGATGAGGAGCGACTTCGCCTCGGCGGTGAACTCGAGGGTGATCTTACGCTCGACCAGACGCTTGGCGAATTTGGTGATCTCGATCTCAACGATCTTGATCAGGTCGTTCTTGTCGAGCGGCCGGAAGAATACGATGTCCGAGATACGATTGAGGAACTCGGGCTTGAAGACGCGCTTGGCTTCTTCGAGTACTTTTTCGCGCATCTTCTCAGCGTCGTTGAAACTCGTGGCTGCGGCAGCGAAGCCCATCGAGGTCTGGCGTTGGAGCAGCGCGGCCCCGACGTTGCTAGTCATGATGATGATCGTATTGCGGAAATCGACGGTGCGACCGAGGGAATCGGTGAGACGACCGTCTTCAAGAATCTGCAACAAAATCTGGAGCACATCGGGATGCGCTTTCTCGACTTCGTCGAAAAGGATGACGGCGTAAGGGCGACGGCGGACGGCCTCGGTGAGTTGACCACCTTCTTCGTAACCGACGTAGCCGGGAGGCGAACCGACAAGACGCGAGACGGCGAATTTTTCCATGTACTCGCTCATATCGATCTGGATGAGCGCGTCTTGGTTGCCGAACATCTGCATGGCGAGTTGCTTGGCGGTCTCCGTCTTGCCGACGCCCGTGGGGCCGACAAACATGAAGGATCCGATGGGGCGGCGCGGGTCTTTGAGATCGGCGCGGGAGCGACGCAGGGCGCGCGCGATGGCAGTGGCGGCGATCTCTTGGCCAACCACGTTTTTCTGGATCTCGAGTTCGAGGGTAAGAAGTTTTTCGCTTTCTTTTTTCTCCATGCGGGAGAGCGGAATCCCAGTCCAATCGGCGACAACCTGCATCATCAAATCTTCATCGATGGAGATGCGTTTCTCGTCGCGAGATTTCCGCCATTCAGCAGTGATTTCGTCTTGTTTAGCACGGAGTTGCTTCTCGGTGTCGCGGTGTTTGGCGGCTTCCTCGAAGTGCTGCTCGGCGATGGCTTTTTCTTTGAGGGCGCAGACGTCCTCGATTTCCTTCGTGAGACCTTCGATGTCAGGCGGGCGCACGAGGGCTGAGATGCGCGCGCGCGAGCCGGCTTCGTCCATGACGTCGATGGCCTTGTCGGGCAAAAAACGGGCCGTGATGTAGCGATCGGAGAGCTTGGCGGCAGCCTCGAGGGATTTGTCACTAAATGTGGCTTTGTGGTGATCTTCGTATTTACCGCGGATGCCTTTGAGGATGGTGATCGTATCTTCAACGGAGGGCGGCTCGACTTTCACGCTCTGGAAGCGGCGATCGAGGGCGGAATCTTTTTCGATGTATTTGCGGTATTCATTGAGCGTGGTCGCTCCAATGCACTGGAGCTCCCCTCGGGAGAGCGCGGGCTTGAAAATATTAGATGCGTCCATGGCGCCTTCGGCGGCGCCGGCGCCGACGATCGTGTGCATCTCGTCGATGAAGATGATGACGTTTTTGGCGCGTTTCACCTCGTCCATCACGGCTTTGATGCGCTCTTCGAATTGGCCGCGATATTTGGTGCCGGCGACCATGAGCGCGAGATCGAGTGTGATGACTTTTTTATCGGCTAGAATTTCCGGGACGTTGCCGGCGACGATTTCTTGAGCAAGGCCTTCGGCGATAGCGGTTTTACCGACGCCGGCTTCACCGATGAGCACGGGATTATTTTTTGTGCGGCGGCAGAGGATTTGGATGACGCGGCGAATCTCGTTTTTGCGGCCAACGACGGGGTCCATTTCGCCTTTACGGGCGAGTTCGGTGAGATCGCGGCCGAAGGCTTTGAGCGCGGGAGTTTTGACTTCTTTTTTATCGTCGGCGGCACCGGCGGCACGTTGTGGGGTGCCGGCGGCGGCTTCTTCGCCGGGGGTGCCGGCATCACCGGAGCCACTGCCGGAGAATTGGGGATCGAGTTCGCGGAGGATTTCGTTGCGGGTGCGTTCGATGTCGATTTCGAGCGATTTAAGGACGCGGGCCGCGACGCCCTCGCCTTCGCGGAGGAGGCCGAGCAAGATATGTTCGGTGCCGACGTAAGAGTGGCTGAGAGTTTTCGCTTCTTTACCGGCGAGGGCTAGAACTTTTTTGACCCGCGGGGTATAGGGAATGCTGCCGGGGGTCTTGGTTTCCTGTCCGGTGCCGACCTGTTTCTCGACGGCGGAACGCACGGTCTCAAGGTCGAGGCCCATTTTCTGAAGAACGCTAACAGCGACGCCTTGGCCGAGTTTGATGAGGCCGAGGAGAATGTGCTCGGTGCCGACGTAGTTGTGGTGAAAGCGATCGGCTTCCTTGCGCGCGAGCGCGAGCACCTGCTGAGCCCGAGGCGTGAAGTTATTCATCGGTTCTTGAGACATGAGCGTAAAGGGGGTCCTGGTTTAGTTCTTTCCGTTACTATTGATCAAAGAGAAGTCCGGACGGACAAAATTGGCAAACTCGGAGCGCAGATGAGCGGCGCGAAGCAGATCGCGCTGGGCGGGATCGAATTCGCCTTTCTGGGCGTGTTGGAGGTGTCCGGGTTGCGCTTCGATAAAGAGTCGGTCGATGGTGGAGCGATTGGCATCGGGGAAAACACCGAGGTCAATACCGAGACGGATGAGCGAGAGCAAGTTCATCGCTTCGCTGGAATTGATTAGGTAGCTATTTTGCATGATGCCGTAAGCGCGTCCGATTTTATCGAACAATTTGCCGGCATCAGCCTCGAGGAGTTTTTCGCGGGCGTTGAGTTCGTGCTCGATGATGGATTGGAGAACGCTGGTGAGCCGCTTAAGGATTTCTTCTTCAGATTCACCAAGGGTCGTTTGATTGGAAATTTGAAAAATACTACCGCTGGCGTCGGAGCCTTCGCCAAAGAGGCCGCGCACGACCATGCCGAGTTGGTTCACGGCGCGGACGACTTTTTCCATCTGGCTGGAGATGACGAGCGCGGGCAGGTGCATCATCGCGGAGGCACGCATGCCGGTACCGAGGTTGGTGGGACAAGCCGTGAGGTAGCCAAACGTGGGTGAAAAGGCGTAGTCGAGGCTAGCCTCAAGGGCCGTATCGAGCTCGTTGATGACATTCCATGTTTTCTTAAGTTGGAAGCCGGCGCGGAGAACTTGAATGCGGAGGTGGTCCTCTTCGTTGACCATGACGGAGACGGTCTGGTCTTTGCTAATGATCACGCTGCTGCCCTGCTTGGAGCCGCTGAGCTCGCGGCTAATCAAGTGGCGTTCGACAAGGATTTGTTTTTCGAGTTCACCGAGTTGGTCGACGTCGACATTGAGGCTGCGCTTAAGCGGGTTCGCGGCGGCGACGGCGGCGGTGCAAATTTCGGCGATGCGGGTGCGTTGCGCAGGTTTCGCCCAGCCGGGAAATGGTTGGGCCGCAAGGTTGCGCGCGAGGCGGATGCGGGTCATCAAGACGATCGCAGTCTTGTTGCTGGCCGCATCGGTCAACTCGGAGGGCGAGGCGATGAGCGAGGCGATCGTCATGGGTGACTCAGCGCGGCGGCGATTGGTGGGGGGCTTGTTTGACTTGGCTGATTTCATCGCGGGTGCGGGCGGCGTCTTCGTAACGCTCGGACTTAATAGCGTCGCTGAGGTCGAGTTCGAGTTTAGAGAGGCGTTCGTGGAGAGTCTGGCGGGCGAGCGCGGCTTGAGGGATTTTGCCCGAGTGTTTGGTACCCTTGTGCATGCCGTCGAGCATCGGCTCGAGCATGCCCTTGAAGGCGTCGTAACAAGCGGGGCAACCGAAGCGGCCGTGCTTCTTAAAGTCAGCCTGAGTAAAACCGCAAGATTCGCAGCGCAGCGCCCCAGGGGCAGCCTCTGGGTTTAAAGAGGCTTTGAGCAAAAGATCGGAGAGCGAAAAGCCGCTCGGATCGGTGACGCCCTTGGCCTGCGCACAGGCTTCGCAGAGGTCCACTTTGTGCACTTTATTACTCACGATTTGGGTGAGGTGCACCGTGGCGGGCTTGTCGCAGAGGTCGCATTTTAAGGGATTGGCCATGGCTCGAATAAAGAATCTAACTATGAATATGCCGTGAGCCCGCACTCTGGCAAGTGCGGGGCACGAAGAATCTAGGGATCAACTTCACGCGGGCGAGGCGTCCCGAGAAATGCAAGGCGGAGGAAATGGCATCAAATCCGGGTGCCTTCGACCAAGACGCGCCGGCGGAATGCCGCGAGCACACGTTGCGTGATAGAACCGGGCTTACCGTCGCCGATCACACGGCCGTCGAGTTTCACCACCGGGATGACCTCAGCGCCGGATCCCGTAAGGAAGCATTCGTCGGCACACCAGATGTCATAGCGCGTCATGTCACTTTCGCGCAGAGGGACGCCGATTTCAGCAGCGATATCAATCACCGTGTCGCGCGTGATGCCCTTAAGTGCGCCTTGTGAGGAGGAGGGCGTGATGATCGTACCCTTGTGCACGATGAAGACGTTATCTGCGGTGCATTCGGCGACGTAGCCCTGCTCGTTCAACATAATCGCCTCGAGCGCCCCAAACTGCTTGGCCTCGATCTTACCGAGGATGTTGTTGAGGTAATTGAGCGACTTAATGGTAGCCGGCAACGCCGCCGGGCCGATGCGACGCGTGGGTACGGTGACGATGGCGAGACCGTTGTCGTAGTGTTCCTGCGGGTAGAGGGAAATCTTGCTGGCGATGATAAAAATGGAGGGTTTCGGGCAGAGCCAAGGCGCCAAACCGAGATCACCCACGCCGCGCGTGATCACCAAGCGGATGTAGGCGTCCGTGAGACCGTTTTGGCGGCAGGTCTCGCAGGTGAGTTCACGTAATTCTGCGCGGGTATGCGGCATCTGCAGCATGATCGCCTTGGCAGAATACTCTAGGCGCTCCAAGTGCTCATCCAGACGGAAAATGTTACCACCATATAACCGAATGCCCTCAAAGACGCCGTCGCCGTAAAGCAGACCGTGATCAAACACGGACACCTTGGCCTCGGAGGAATCGACGAATTTACCATCCAGATATATCTTCATCCTTTCAGCGTAGGGCGCGTGTAAAAGCTTTGTCCAGTCCGAGTGCGCGATATTCTGCTTGAGCTCTTTAGAGTTCGGGTAATTTTCAAGAGCACTTTTTTCCCTAAATCAGATAATCACCCTCCCATGCGTATCACCGCTAAAAATAAGACCGTCGGCTTCACCCTCATCGAGTTGCTCACGGTCATCGCGATCATCGGCATCCTCGCGGCTATCATCATCCCCACCGTAGGCACCGTACGTGAAAAAGCCCAACGCGCGGTCGATTCTAATAATATCCGCGAAGTCCTCAAGGCCGCTCAAATTTACGCTGGCGACAACAACGACCGCCTCCCTGACCCACAGACCAGCGCGACGTTGATCACCGGTGGCACTGCCGTCTACCGCTGGCCGGGCATCCTCGCCAAAAACAATATCCTCACCGATCCCTCTTTCTACTTCGCGAAAAACGATCCGCTCTATCCCGCCAACGTCCCCACCGTGATTCTTCGGGCCGGCGTCGCCGCGCGTAACCAGATGGACACGACCTTCATCGCTTCGACGATCTCGCTGGAATTCGTCGGCGGAGTTAAAATGAGCGATACGGCTACCACGCCCGTCGTTTACACCCGTGGGCTGCAGACCGCCGGCACCTGGAACGGCACCACCAACGCCACCAACATCGGCGTCTACAAAGACACCGGCGGCTACATCGCCTACCTCGGCGGCAACGTAAATTTTCACCCCAACACCACCGGCATTTTCACCTCAAACGGTAACGGTAACTCGAAACCCACCAACATCCTGCAAGCCATTCCCTACAGTAGTGTCGCAGCTAATCGTTCCCGCATCTACGGGGTGAATTCTCTCATCGGCAGCGCCGCCGGCACCGTCGCCGTGCAAGGCCCGTAATCCCCTTCGCTCCGATCCTTTTCCAACCCGGCCGCTCCCAAGCGCCGGGTTTTTTATTTTACAGCTTTCCCCGCAGCCAATCGACGATCAGTGTCACTTTACCGCCCCATGTCGCCCGCCGCCTCCGCGCCCACCAGCAATACCACTTACATCATCGGCCACAAAAATCCCGATGCTGATTCGATCTGCTCCGCGCTGGCCTATGCGGCCTTCAAGGAGGCCCGCGGGGAAAAAGGCTACATCGCAGCCCGCTGCGGCAACAGCAACGCCCGCATCGACACCATCCTCACCCGCTTCGGCCAATCCCTTCCTGTTTATGTGAGCGATGTCTCACCCCGCGTCCGCGATCTGATGATTGCCGATTTCGTTTCCGTTTCCCCCGACGCCACCTGCGCCGAAGCCCTCGAACTCATCGACCGCCACGACATTCGCCAGCTACCGGTCATTGACTCCGCCCGCCAAGTCATCGGAACGATCTCCCTCGCCCACCTCGGCGGTATTTTCATTCCCCGCCTCAGCGATCCGCGGACCCTCCGGCAGGTAAACTCCTCCCTCACCCATATCGTTCGCTCAATCCAAGCTAAGGCCCTTCACCTCGTCGCCCCTGAGCAAATCGACGAATACTTCATCCGCGTCGGCGCCATGGACGTAGCCTCCTTCTGGACCATTTCCGAACGCGACAACATCCCCGCCAACCGCTCCCTTATCATCGTCGGAGACCGCCGCGACATCCAAGCCCGCGCCATCACCCTTGGCGTCCGTGCCATCATCATCACAGGCGGTCTCGGCGTCGACGACGACATCCTCCGCCTCGCCCAAAGCGCCGGCGTCAGCATCATCAGCAGTCCGTGGGACTCCGCCACCACCGCCCTCGGCGTCCGCACGGCAACCACGATCGACCGCGTCATTGAGAAACAATTCACTTCCTTTCACCCCGACGCCCGCCTCGCCGATATCCGCCGCAAAATCTCCGCCATGTCCGCCCCTGCGGCGATGGTGCTCGATGATAACGGGGCCCTCGTCGGCGTGCTCTCCAAGAGCGACATTCTCAAACCCGTCGAAACCCGCCTCGTCCTGGTCGATCACAACGAGATGACCCAAGCCGTCAGCGGCGCCGAAGAGGTCACCATCACCGAGATCATCGACCACCACCGCCTTGGCTCGCTCAACACCTCCCAACCCATCCTCTTCATCAACGAACCGGTCGGCTCCACTTGCACCATCATCGCCGATCTCTTCCGCCGCGAAAATCTCCAACCCTCCCCCGCCATCGCTGGCATCATGATGTCCGGACTCATCTCCGATACCCTCCACCTTAACGGCCCGACCACCACCCGCAAAGACGCGATCCTCCTCGCCTGGCTCGCTGAGATCGCCGGTGTAAACTCCAAGCAACTCGCCGACGAAATTTTTAACTCGGGCTCCGTCATCCTCGCTAATCCCCCCGAGAAAATCGTCCGCTCCGATTTTAAAATCTACGAAGAAGAAGGCCAACGCTTCGCCGTCTCCCAAGTCGAAGAACTGGGCTTCGGCAATTTTTGGCAACACGCCAACCCCATCTCCGCCGCCCTCCTCAGTCTACGTGAAGACGAGGGTCTCGCCTTCGCCGCCCTCCTCGTCACCGACATCAACACCCAGAATTCCCTTCTTTTGGTCAAAGGCGATGCCAGCTTCATCCAACGCATCAGCTACGCCCACGTCGAACAGGACGAAATCTTCGACCTCCCCGGCATTGTGAGTCGTAAAAAGCAACTCATCCCCTACCTCACCAGCCTGCTCAAAGAAATGGGCGCTGACGGCAACGCCCCCAACACTCGCAGCAAAGCTACATCCGCCAAACGCAAGTGAGCTCGCGCCGTCTAGCCAGCGGACCGCATCCAGCACGGACGCGGCCCAAGCGCAAAAAACGCGTTTAAATATGGATCGCTTCGCCGGTGACCGCCGCCGCGGCCTCCATGTTGGCTTCACTCAAAGTAGGATGCGCGTGGATCGTGTGGTGAATCTCATCGACCGAAGCCTCGAGATCCATCGCCAACCCATACTCCGCGATCAACTCCGTGGCCTCGGAACCGATGATGTGCGCGCCGTAGATCTCGCCCGTCTTCGCATCGGCGATGACTTTGACGAAACCCTCGCTCTCCGCCGCCGCGACGGCCTTGCCGGAGGCCGTGAACGGAAATTTACCAACCTTGTAGGAAAGCCCTTTTTCCTTCGCGGCTTTCTCGGTGAGTCCCGTGCTCGCGACCTGCGGCTGACAATACGTGCAGCCCGGGAAATTCTTTACCCGCTTCGGATGGCCGTGGCCAAACATACCATTGACCGCGTTGATCGCTTCAAACGTCGCCACGTGCGCGAGCCAGGGCGGCCCGATAATGTCGCCCGCCGCGTAGACGCCTTTGATACTCGTCTGATAATCGTCGCCGACTTTTAGGTAAGAGCGATCCAGCTCGGGTTTGAGATTGGCGGCAAATGCGCCTTCGAGATTCGCCACTACGCCGATCGCAGATAACAACACCTCGGCCTCGACTTCGGTCTTCTGGTCGCCCGCGACGAGATCGACCTTCACCGAGTTTTTACCGACGCGGAAATTCTCGCACTTAGTGTTCGTGTGCAACGCCACGCCCTGTTTCTCAAAGGAGCGCGCGAGCGTCTTGGCCACTTCTTCGTCCTCGACGGGTAGAATCTGCGGCAACATCTCGACGAGCGTCACCTTCGAGCCGAAGGAATTATAAAAGTACGCGAACTCCACGCCGATCGCACCCGCGCCCACGATGATGATCGACTTGGGCAGATGCAGATTAGCGAGAGCCTCACGTGAAGTCATCACCCGCACGCCATCAAATTCCAGCCCAGGAATCCGGCGCATCTTGCAACCCGTAGCGACGAGCACGTTTTTGGCCTTCAGATATTTTCCGGCGTGTTCGCCTTCGGTGATCGTCACCATACCCGGCGCGGTCACCTGCGCACGACCGACGAAGTAATCGACCTTGTTTTTCTTAAACAAAAACTCGATGCCCTTGGCCATCTGGCCGGCCACGCCGCGCGAACGCTCCATGACTTTGGCGAAATCAAAACCCACGTCTTTTACAGAAATACCATAGGCATCAGCCTTCTTGATTTTCTGGAAGAGCTCCGCGCTCTTTAGCAAAGCCTTGGTCGGGATACAGCCCCAGTTGAGGCACGTGCCGCCCGCGCGCTCCATCTCGATGCACGCGACTTTCTTGCCGAGTTGTCCAGCGCGGATCGCACCCGCGTAGCCCGCTGGGCCACCGCCAATGACAACGAGATCGTATTCCATGGATTCTGCCATCTCGCCAACCTGCAATCGCCTTCACCTCCGTCAAACGGAAACTCCGCCTCTTTAAATATCAATCACGTCAGCCGGCTTTTCCTTTTTGGGCCGCATCGAGCCGCCAACACCTCCACTCGGCCCCCGCGGTCCGCGTGTAAACATGTTCAAAATCAGATTCGTTACGCTCACGACGATCGCTCCCCCCACCGCCGACCAAAAGCTCGCCACGTAAAAACCGTCCACCAACCTCGCCACCAGCAAGAACAACAAGGCATTGATCACGACCATCCCCAGGCCCAAGGTGAGCAAAATGAAGGGCAGCGTAAACAGCACCATTAACGGCTTCAGGATCGCGTTGAAGAAACTCAATAACACGACCACGACCAACAACGTCGAACCGCTGTCGCAGCGAATGCCGATCCCAAGTTTGGTTGCGAGCATGACGCCGAGCGCGAGGATCGCCCAACGCAGGAACAGTTGCGATAACGCCGAATTCATAGTCCGCCACT
>CAMDRP010000084.1 GCA_945906965.1 Opitutus sp. GAS368
GGCGTTTGCGCGGCTGCAACTGCCGTAGGCTGCGCTGCTTCGCGCCCACCTCCGATTTGTTTCATAATCGCAGGCATCGCCTGAACCGGAGCACGAACACCTTCACCACCCAAGGTTGGGCTGGCTTCAGCGGTGATCGCGAGGGCCAGCCCTTCCGCCTCGGCCGGCGCAGATTCAAACGGCGTCCCGAATGCACATAAATTAATTGGAGTCGCTTCCTGGATCGGCAGTGGCTGAGGCACCCAGGCCGAGACCAACCCTGCGGCATCACCGGCATCCGACGAAACCACCGCAGATTCCTCCTGCTGATCGGCGGGAAGATCGGTCGACAGCTCTTGCTCGCCGGAGTCGTCCACGCGTCCCTGGGGATCGCGGGTGGCACGGGCGTGCGTTTCAGCAGCGCTCGGACGCATCGAATGCGGAGATTTTGATTTAACGGCCTCTGCCGCCTGCTGCGCCTGGTGATGAGTATCCAAGCCCTGCGAAGACTTAACTACGGGGGCGGCCGAGGACGCAGCCGGAGCTTCTTTTTTAACCTGCCCGAGCATACTCGCAAACGAGCGTTTCAGCTCGGTGGAAGTGCGCGCAGCCTTGGCCCCCGCCTCCGAGGCCAACGCTCCTGCCGGCAGACCAGCGGAAGCCGACGAGGCAGCTCCCGACATTTTGGGCTCAAATGGAAAAGGAGACATCATTTGGGTGAACGGTAATTTTTAACCCCTTCGGCTAATTTAGCCGCGCGCTTGGCCATCAGCGGATCGCCCGCGGCCTGCTTGCCCATCTCTTCAAAAATACCCGCGACCACATCCACTTTCATCAAAGCGAGAATTTTGACCGCGCTGGCATCCTCCATTTGGAGCATGATCGCGACCGTGGATTTGGGCGACATGGCCGAGTAGGTTTGCACGAGTGTTTTTAGATTCTTCATTTCACTCACGGCGTCTTCGGCGCGTACTTTGTCGTTTAAGCCTTTTGCCTCGGTCAAGTAACCCTCGACCTGTTTACGCATCAAATCGATGTCCGCTCGCGTGCGTTCGAGCTCGAGTCGCTCGGATCCCATGCGTTTCTGCTGTTCGAGCATGGCGGCCTCACGCACCGCTAATTGATCTTTGGCCAACTTCAACTCGCTGACGGCTTTGCTCGTGACGTCCACTGGGGGCGGACGATCCGGCAAGTGGGAAGGCACGATCTTGGGCTTCGGCCGCATCGCGGCGGCCATCGCCGCATATTCGGGAATACGTTTCAGCACCACGTAGCTGGAAAGCCCGACGCCCAGCAACGTCGCCACCAGAATAATTACTAAAGGGGAGGTAAGCAGTTTCATGACAGAATAGAATAGGAGGCACCGGCGATCCGACTGGCGGCTTCATCCATCTCCGCCTGCTCGCGGCGAGCCGCTTCTTGGAAATGACGATCTTCGGCCCGACCCCGGAGATTATTGACCGCCTTAAGATCTTTACCGGCTTCGGCCCAAGCGAGTCGGGCTTGCTCCAGAATCTTAGTGTGGGCCAGCACCGCCTTTTCCGCACCGCGCTCCTGCGCGAGCGTGCGATCAAAATCAGCCAAGGCCGCGGAATGATCCTGCGGGGCGAAGCTCTTGCCTTCCGTTTGGAGTAAGTTCGCCCGCGCCGCCTCAGAACGAGCCTGCGCCTGCGCCAATTCTTGCTCGAGGCGCCGTTGTTGCTCGAGTTTTTGCGCCAGCACGGTCGCCGCCTGAGTCTCGCGCAATTCACGCAAGAGCAGCAAACTCTGCAGTCTAAAACGAAAACGCTTCATACGAGTGCCCCCTTCAATCCGGCCGCCATCACCTCGCTCGAAACCACCTCATCGATGCCCTGCCGGAGGTAAGTCTGTAACGGCCCATGCACGCGGATCGCGTGGTCGAGCGCGGGATTCGAGCCTTTGTTGTATGCGCCGATGTTGATCAAATCTTCGTTGCGCCGATACAGCGCCACATGTTCCCGCGCCGCGGCCGAACCTTGCAACACCGCCGGCGGCGCCACTTCGCGGCCCAAACGGCTGATGCTTTCTAAAATATCGATGGCTGGATAGTGATTTGCGTGGGCCAAGGCCCGCGACAACACCAAGTGACCATCCAAAATACCACGCACCGTATCGGCCACCGGTTCGTTCATGTCGTCGCCTTCGACTAAGACGGTGTACAACGCGGTGATCGCTCCGGTTTCACCCGCGCCGGATCGCTCGAGCAACCGCGGCAACAACGCAAACACCGAGGGCGTGTAACCGCGCGTCGCGGGCGGCTCGCCGACCGCGAGCCCGATCTCACGTTGTGCCATCGCAAAACGAGTCACCGAATCCATTAACAATAAAACATTGCGGCCCTGATCGCGGTAACTTTCCGCCAACGCCGTCGCGGTAAATGCCGCGCGTAAACGCATCGGCGCCGGCGCATCCGAAGTCGCAACCACGACGACCGATTTTTTCAGACCATCGGGCCCGAGATCACGCTCAATAAATTCACGCACCTCACGACCACGCTCGCCCACCAGCCCGATCACAACGACATCGGCCGAGGAACCGCGGGCGATCATCCCGAGCAACGTCGATTTACCGACGCCGGAACCGGCAAAGATGCCCATGCGTTGGCCCCGGCCAAGAGGCGTAAAAGCATCGATCGCCTTCACGCCGGTTAAAAAAGGTTCAGAGATCCGCTGCCGGCGCAACGGATGCGGCGGCGGGGTCTGCGCGGCCCAAGCCTGACGCTGGCGCGACAACGTCGCCCCTTCATCCATCGGCCGACCCAGCGCATCGAGCACGCGGCCCAACAAGAGATCATTAGCCACGGGCAACGAAAGCGAATCCATGGCGACTGTTTCACAACCGACGTGCAAACCGCCGACATCGCCCAACGCCATCAATAAAATTTTCTCCGCCCGAAATCCCACCACTTCAGCCAGCACCTCGAACGCGTTGCGCTGGCTGCGCAACACACAGAGTTCGCCGAGGCCAACATTCGGCCCCTCAGACTCCACGATGAGCCCAGAAATAGAGGCCACCCGACCGTAGCGGCTAAACGTCGGTGCCTGCTGCACCTGACCACGCACCAAAGAAACGATGTCTGCCACGCCGGGGTTCATTTACGCGAGAGCTCCCGCCGCAAGGCTTCCACCTTCGCGCCATGGCGCGCATCAATCACGCCGAAACGACTACGCACCTGACATTCGCCCGCAGCAAACGCCGGATCGATGGTCACCGAGATGCCGGGATACGTCACTTTCCACTCGGGCACCAGACTGGCGATGATCTCATGATCACGTTCGCCGACGACTAACTCGAGATTCTGTACTTCGGGAAACAGTGCGACCAAGGCTTCCTGGCACAGTTGCGCGACTACTTCGGGTGGCGGCGTAAAACCGGCGAGGACACGCTTGGCGACTTCGACCGCGAGATCGGGCAAAACGACTCGGATTTGATCGGCGATCATCTTCTCCGCCTCACCGAGTCGGGAAAAAATTCCGTTCTGGACCGCACTCACCTCGGAGCGAAATTCCACGAAACGACGGTCCACGCCGGTATCGGCCGAACGCGCACCTTCACGGCGGCCCCGTTCAAACTCGGCCGCGAATTCCGCCGCCGTGTAATGGCGCACGGGCTCGACCGCTTCGGCGGCCAGCACGAAAGGTCCGGTAAACGAAATCGAATGACGTGAGACCGCCATGGGATTAAGCGCCGCCCTCCGCGTCGTCTTCGTCGAGGATGATGTCGCCCGATTCCTCGAGCTTGCGGAGCATGTCGACCACGGAGGCCTGCGCCGTCGCGACTTCCTTGGGGCGGACGTTGCTGAGCATCGAGATATCGTCGCGCAAACCTTGACCGGCGCGTTTCGAGAGCGCGGCGAAGATTTTTTCCTGCATGCCTTCGGAGGCACCTTTGAGGGCGAGCGCCAATTGCGCCGAATCCACTTCGCGCATAAGGCGTTGCATGTCGCTGGGGCGCAGGCGGGAGAGATCTTCGAACGAGAACAGTTTCCGCCGGACGGCCGTCGCGAGTCGGGGATTTTTCTCTTCCATCTGGGCCATGACTGCGCGGATGGCGTCTTTGGAAACGCCCTTCAGCATATTGGCCACCGTTTCGGCGCCGCCACTGCGGTGGAACGCGGGGACCTCGGTCTGCGAAACGTGAGCGCCGAGTTGGTTGGCGATCTTTTCGATATACTTGAGCGAGGTGCTATCAATCAGGCCGATGCGCAGCGAAATATCCGACTGCAACTCAGGGGAAAATAATTTAAAGGCATCGCGGGCCTTAACCTTGTCGATGTAGGAAAGCACGAAGGCGATCGTTTGTGGCTGCTCGCGTTTCAGGAGCAAAAACACATCGCGGCCTTCCATTTCAGAAATACGTTCGAGCACTTTGGCGGAAGCGAGGCTCACACTGGCACCGATCCGGCTCAACATGGCGCCGGTCTTGAATTCACCGCGCGAGAGATCGAGGGCTTTTTTGGCGAAATCGAAACCGCCTTCAATCGATTTCAAACCACCGATGATGAGCGGCTCAAATTCCGCGATGAGAAAATCTTTCAGCTCCTGTGAGACGACTTCAAATTCACCCATCAGGCGGCAGATTTCCTCCACTTCCCGATCCGGGAAGGTGCGCAGGATATCGGCCGCGGCGTCCGGGCCTGCCACGATCAGCAGGGCGGCGAGTTTTTGCGGTCGGCTAAGTTTACTGTAGTCGGTGGAAGTCACGGGCGGTCAAATTTAGGTCTTAGCCTCGGCGGACCAATCGCGCAGAGCGGCGCCGATGTTGCCAGGTTTTTTGCGGAGCAATTCGTTGAGCGAGGCCGCGGTCACGACGGCAGGGAGCTCGGATTCTTCTTCTACGCGCGGAGGATTGATCACCTCCATCGGCACCGTCTCGGGCCGTTGGGTGCGCAGGAGGCGGAAGAAAAAGCCAAAAGCGAGGACGGCGATCAGCACGGGGACATATTTAGCACCGAGTTCAATCCAGGTGCGCACCTTCGTCGGCACGGCGGCTTCTTCGACGGCGGCAGGGAATGACGATTGGAACGCAGCTTCTTGGATCGTCACGAGATCCTCGACATTGGCATTGGCGTTGGCGCCGGCAAAGGCTTTAAGGCCGATCGCGTTGATGACGAGTTTGCGCAAGCCTTGGAGTTCTTCGGCCGTGCGGGGTTGCGGCTTGGCGTCGGCGCCGGTGCCCACGATGCGTTGGGCCACAAAGACCGAGGCGGAAAGTCCCCGGATCGTGCCCGGCGTGCGGGACGAGTTGGTAAGGACGCGATTGATTTCGTAACTGGTGGTCCGGTTTTTGGTGTTCTGGTCGTTGGCCACGAGCGGGCCTTCTTCTTTGCCCGCGGCATCCGGAGTGTTGCTGGTCACGCCGGCGACGCCGGATTTTTTCTTTTCCACCGAGGTGGAGGTTTCTTCGATATTGGTTTGGGAGCGCACGACTTGGCCCTCGGGGTCAAAACGTTCTTCGCTGCGATTGGCCGTCTCGCTGTCGATATCAGCGGAGACGCGCACGACGGCGTTGCCGGGTCCGATCACGGGGGTGAGCAAGGATTCCACTTTGCGGGCAAAGTAATCTTCGACCTGTTGGCGGTAGCGCATCTGGCTGGTCGCAGCACCCAAGGTCGGGTCATCTTTCAAATCGGCCGAGAGCACATGGCCTTTTTGGTCAATGACCGCTACTTCATCAACGACGAGGCCTTGGACGGAATTGGCGACGAGGTTGCGGATCGCGTTAACGGCTTCGACGGGGAGACGATTACCGCGGAGTTCCACGAAGACCGAGGCGGTGGGTTTGATACTTTGACCGACTAAGAGGAGCCGGTTTTCGGGTTGCACGATCATGACGCGCGCGGCGGCGACGCCGTCGAGCTGCGCGATGGTGCGAGATAATTCACCTTGGAGGGCGCGAGCGTAGTTGGTGCGCTGCGCAAAATCACTGAGGCCAAACTGGCCTTTATCAAAAATTTCAAAGCCCACGCCTTCGCCGCTGGGGAGCCCTTTGCTGGCTAGATCCATGCGCAGACGGTGAATATTTTCCGCGGGCACGAAGACGGAGCTGCCGTCCGCACTGGTGCGGTACTTGATGTTCTGCGTCTGCAGGGAACTGATGATGACGGCGGCGTCCTTCTGGGCGAGCCGGCCATAGAGGAGCTGGTAATCGGGCTGACCGGACCAGACGGCCACGCCGACAAGACCACCCAGCACCAAAAAAGCGGCGAGGAGGATGGATGTTTTCTGGCCGACGGTAAACTCGCGCCAGACGCGCAGGAAGGAATCAATAAAAGGTTTCATTTATTCGGACGTAAGAGGAAAAAATTATACGGGCATGCGCATGAGCTCTTGGAAGCCCTCGACGACTTTATTGCGAACTTCGACCATCAGGCTGAACGCCACCGAGGCTTCCTGCATCGCGATCACACTCTGGTGGAGGGGAGCGCCTTGGCCGAGGAGCACCGATTTGGTCAAAGCGGCCGCTTCATTTTGTTTGTCGATGAGCGGTGAGGCTAGTTGCGAGAGCACGCCGGCGAAATCCGAGGCTCCCGTGGCGGCCTTGTCGCTGGCGCCGCCGGCGTTGAGGCCCTTGAGGTCGAGCGCAGGCAGACGCGTAGTCGCTTGGGGGCTGATTGCGCTCGCAGTGATGGCTCCGATGGTGGACATGGGTTAGAAAAAATTAACGGCCGATATCGATCGTCTTCTGCGCCATCTGGCGGGCGGCTTTAACGACGGAGAGGTTGGCTTCGTAAGTACGGGAGGCCGTGATCAGATCGACCATTTCAGTCGAAACATTGACGTTGGGCATCGCCACCATGCCTTGAGCGTCGGCATCGGGGTGACGTGGGTCGTAGATTTTTTGCCCAGGGGTCGGATCGTTGCTGATGGAGGCGACTTTGACGCCAGTGGCGCCAGCACCTTGACCGCCGCGGGCCATGCGGTTGGCGAGTTGGGCTTCGAAGGTGACGACCTGGCGCTTGTACGGGCCGCCGTCGGCCGAGCGCGTCGTTTGAGCGTTGGCGATATTTTGGGCGATGAGATCGAGCCGCGTTTTCTGAGCGTTCAAGGCGCTGCCGGTGGCACCTACGCCAGTAATGAGTTCCATGGTCGGGCGAAGGAGGATTAGTAGCTGCTACGGCCAGTGATGGCCATTTTCAGCGACTTGAAGTTGGAGCCGATCAGCTGAGTGAGATACTCGTGGTCGACCTGATTTTTGTTCATCTGCAGCAATTCATTCTCGAGATCGATCGTGTTGCCGTCGGCGCGCAGGGCGCGGGCTTGGCTATCTTCCGCGAGGCGCGGCGCCGGAAGCGCGTTTTTGGCGCCGCCACGTTGCACCGCGGTCTTAAGACGGTCGGCAAAATCCTTAGCGACATCCATCCGCTTGTAGCCGGGGGTTTCGACGTTGGCGATGTTGGACGCCAGGGCCTCCTGGCGGAGGACGCAGGCATCCAGGGACCTTTGCGCAATGCGCATGTTGAGGCTGGGCTCGATTCCTTGGATCATGCCAACGATTAAGCACATGCGGTTCCAGCCTAAACTCATGTTACATAAACATCAGACATTAAATTAATTAAAATATACGAAATTTGATTCCGAGCCCGGTTTTAACCCCGAAAAGGACAGGCAATTTTTGCCGCGAAACGAGCGGTGTTTTTTTTACTTAAGTAAGGGGCCAAGCGGGCCGTTTATACGTTTACCTTCATTGGGCTTAAACGTGTCCACTCAAACTCAGCTCGCTGCACGGGATCCGATCGTGATCCCGGGCGTGCCGCCTGCCCGCGGCCGTGAGGAGGATCGTGCCTGCCCACTGGTGCTGGTGGTGAATACCGATGCGGTGACGCTCGAGGCCTTGCAGCTTACTTTAGAATTTGAGGGCTTTACGGTTCACCAAGCGCCCGCCCCCGCCCCGGCCCTCGCCCTGCTGGAACGTCAAGATTTCGCCGTCGTTCTCGCCGACCACGAATTACTCCTACGCGATCAGAGTGATTTATTGATCCGTACCGCGATCCGTCAGCCCTACGCCTCGATCATCGCCCTCACCAGCGTTTTCGCCGTCAACCAGGCCATGGAGCAAGTCAGTGCGGGCCGCTTCTTCGGCTTCGTCACCAAACCATGGCTGCGCGAAGAATTGATCGCAACCATCGCCGCCGGGGCCGCCACCGCCCGCACGCGCAAAGAAAACGCTGCCCTCCAGCAAGAACTGCGCGACTTAAACCACCATGCCGCGCAACTCCAACTGCGCATCGAGGGTCTCGACGCCGAATTAAGCGCCAAGCTCCAGTCGCTCCAAGTCCAGGGGCACCTCCGGCAACGCAGCCTCGAAGACGCCCAACATTTTTGCCATCAGTTGCTCGCCTCGCGCCACCCCGCCCTCGCCGTGCGCAGCCAGCACCTGCTAACGATCGTGCGTAAATTCGCGCGATTGGATGCGTTTAACCCCGAAGCCGCGCGCCGGCTCGTGCTCGCGGCCGCCGTGTGCGATCTCGGTATGATTGGATTCGAACCGGCATTGCTCGAGCGCGTCCTCGGTAATTTCGCGTCCCTGTCGGACGCCGATGCCGAGACTTACGAGACGCACCCTATCCTCAGCCACAACCTCGCCTGCCACTTCGACCCCGATTCGCTCGTCGCGGAAATCGTAAAAAATCACCACGAACACTTCGATGGCAGCGGCTTTCCCGCCGGCATCAAGGGCGACGCGATTCCGTGGCTAGCGCGCTGTCTCGCGGTGGCCTTGCACCTCGTTGAGAAACCCGTGCCCCACCCCGCTGCGATTGAGCACCTGCTGGCGCAAGCCGGCCGCACGCTGGATCCCGCCGCTGTAAATCTATTTTGCCGTATCCCGAATCTCGTCGGCGATGCCGCGCTCTTTCGCGCACCCCACCCCGGCGCCGGTCAACCTCTGGCCACGCCGCTCTACAGTTTAGAGGGCAGCACGTTTAACTTGGATACCAGTCTTACGACGCAAGATCTCGTGAAAAAACTCGCGCCCCCCGTCGACCGCAGCACGCAACTCGGCCAGCGCCTGCAAACTTTGGGCTGAGCGCGCCTTCCCACCCGCCCGACCGGGCTATTCCTTGGGCCGGCGCGTCGCGTACAACTGCGCCGCCGCCGAGAGCGATTGCGCCACCACCGGCCGCCGCGTCCCCAGACTGTGCCGCAGCAAGAGCTGCTCATTTTCCCGGTCCAGCCGCAAAATCTGCATCGAGCGCTCCCTTGCCAACGCCAACCGCGGACCGCCGCCGGTCGCTTTATCCGCCGTCTTCAACGCCGCCACACTTTCGTTGAGGCGCTGCAACAGCCCTTCCTTGCGCGTGCTGATCTCCGCTCCGGGGAGTCGCTGCTCTTCGCGCAAGATACGATTCTCCTCCATCACCAACGCGTGCAACTCTTCGCAAATCTTAAGGTGAGTATCGACAGCTTCGATGCGCTTCATGAATGAGCGCCAGCTAGAACACTCACGCGCTCGGCTTCAAGCTATTGAGCTCCGCATCCATGCGCTCGGCCCATTTTAGGTGCTCGAGCCGCCACTGGGCCAACTTGGGTAATTCGGCGACTTCAGCGCTCAACCCCTCGGCTTTCGCCGCCGCCAACTCGGTGTACGTCACCTTCGCCTTCGCGAAATCTTTCATCTGCTCGGCGACCAAACCCACCTGATAAAGTAACGGCCAACGCCAACGCGCGTCCCCCGACAACTGCAGCAATTTCCCATAAAGCTCCGCCGCCTCCGGTAGATTGCCCGCACTGTAAAACATATTGGCCAACTGATTGCCCGCACGGCGTTGCCAATACCGCCACGTCTCATCGGAACTGCCGGAACTTTTTTGCCGTTCAAACAACGACAACACTTCCCGCAACGCATCATCGCGCCGCCCGAGTTCGGCGTAAACCACCGCCAACTCAAAACGCGCCTCCGGTGCGACCGGGCTATCCGAAAACGACTGCAACAAGGCCTCATATTCCTCCGCCGCGCCGGGTTTGTCTCCGGCCAGTTTGAGCGCCCGCCCACACGAGAGGTAGATATTGGCGCGATCGACATCGATGAGCGGCAACTTGCGCATACCGCGGAAAAGTCGCGCCGCCTGCGCGTAGCGCCCGAGCGCCATTTGCGTCTGCGCGATTTCGTATTGCGCCGAGTACGCCACTTCCCGCCCCTGGGTGAGCGAAGCCCCCTCCTGATTCACCGCCAAATCAAGCACCGAGTAGAACCGGCTCAAAGCCGCCTCATTGGCCCCCGCTTGCGCATAGGTGCGCCCGAGTTCAAGTAAGGTCGTGGGCAACTCCGGCGAATTTGGATTCTCCAAAATATACGCCTCGTACAATGGGATCGCCTGGCCCCATTCCAGGTTGCGCCGGAAGGAGCGCGCCAACGTGAGATTAGCGAGCGCCGCGGCGGCCTTCGCCTTGGCTCCGGGATTATCCTCGTGGACCAAGGCAGCCTCTGCGGCCGCACTATGGGCCGCGGGAGCCGCCTTAGCCGGAGCGTGCTCGTGCTCCGTCCCGCTGAACGGTGCTGGTGCTAGTGCTGGTGCTGGTACCGCGCCCTGCGCAGCCACGGGCGGAACCTCGGCTTTCGCCATAACGGGAAGTTCGGCAACCGGCGCATGGGCGGGCTCCGTCGGAGCATGAGCTGGCGCCTGAGAGTTAGCCTCCGTCACCGCCGCCGGCGCGACCAGTGTCGTCTTCGAGGCCACAGTTGCCGGGGCCGGGGCCGGTGCAACCGCAGGCGCGGCGGACGATGCGTCGGCGGCAGATGCGGCTAGGGCACCAACCAACAACCATCCCGCGCCCAGCGCCCCCATGCGCTTACTTAGTTTCATAGGTCGCGGAACTGGTCGGCTTCACCGCCGGCTTCGAAGATTTTGGCGGCGGCGGATCAAAGAAGACGCTCACTTCGCGGAAGCGTTCGCGCTGTTTCGCATCGTTGGGGATTAACTTAATTTCATCCGAACGCCGCGAGATTTTGCCTGCCATTCCGCCCGGGCCGACGCCACCCCCGGCCTTGGCTTGCACCACGGCGGCCGCTTCGAGCGTGAGCACCGTTTCCTCGATCCCCGCGACCATGGGCGCGGCGGACAGACTCACCCCACTAAGCACATCAGAACCTGAAACCGGTTCCAGCTCGGGGCCGAGACGCTCGATGCGCTGATCCATGTCCAAGCGCGTCTGGCGAGGCAGATTAGGCGCTCGGCCCCGGCGCGCTTCCGCCCGCAAACTCGGCAACGCGCCCGCCACCAACGCCGGCACGGAGGCCATGGGTTCACGGTTGCGCTTAAGCCAATTGAAACGGCTGGAAGAAACAGCCGGGGCGGCGGATATCACCTGCGGGGTTTCGATAGGGAAGCTAGCTGGAGACCTGGCGGCGGGCACCGGGGCCGGCGGGGGGGCTGCGATCGCCGGGGTGGCCGGCGTCGGCGTAGACGCTACCACGACCGCAGGTGCGGGGGCGGGCACGGCCGCTTGAGCGGAGGGAACACCAATTTTTTCTAAGACGACGGGCGGCGGGGATTTAACGACGGGCGGCGTTTCCACAGCAGTGTTGCTGCCGCGTTTGAATGTAAAGATGCGCCGAATCGCTGGGATAATCCCCGCGATGACGCCGGGTTTGGCGGCTTGGGTTTCCGGCGCAACGGGCCGAGGGGCGACGACCGGCGGGATTTCCGCCCGCGGCGCAGCGACGGCAGGGACCGAACTGGGCGTGAGCGGATTACTCTCGGGAAAATCCGCGGCGCCGTAGCGATTACTCTCGGCCGCGATCAGGCTCGCCGCCGGGCCCACCGCGAGGAGGCACGTCGCCAGAAGCAAAACGAGGAGTGAGAGAAAACGAGACATAACGAAGACCGTAAAATAAGTATGGATAACGTATCAACGGCTCCCAAGGACGAAAGCTAAAGCAAAATTCCTAGATTCATTCCGGCTGAGGCAACTGGCCCCGCGCTTCCTTCGAAGAAGCGCGGGGCAGTTCGCGTTGGTAGCGGACCGAAGTCCGCTAAATTCTTTTTTTCGCGCGTCGTAAGCGACAATCCGCTCCTTGCTAAAACGGAGCCGGGACCGAAAGCTTAAGGGCAATCTGTGTGAGCAACGAAAATAATTCGCCGCGACTAACAGGGCGGGACGTTTACTCGTCCGAAAAATCGCCACTCTCTCGGTACTCCTGCAATTTATTGCGGAGGGTCCGAATCGAAATTCCGAGTAACTCGACGACTTGCGCGCGGTTGCCGTCGTTGGCTTTCATGGCGGCCAAGATCGCCTGTTTCTCCATCTCAGCGAGCGATTGTAAGGCTGGCGCCGATACGGGTGCCGCTGCGGGCGGCGGCGGCGAAGCCGACGCGACGCGCGGCGTCAGCGGTTGAGCATCGGGGCCAGTCACCGGCGAGGCCGGGGGCTGCCAATCAGATTCCACAACATCCTCAACGGCGCCTTCGGGCAACTCGATGCCAAGGGCGGCGCCGGAGATCGGGCGGTCGTTTTCCGAAAGAATCACCGCGCGCTCGATCGTATTTTGGAGTTCGCGCACGTTGCCGGGCCAGCGGTACGAGCGCAGTGCATGCATCGCCTGCGGCGAGAAGCCGAGGATGCGGATGCCGCTGCGGCGCGCACTTAAGCGCAAGAACGACTCGGCCAACATCGGAATCTCCTCCCCGCGTTCGCGTAGCGGCGGCACGTGGATCGGAAACACGTTGAGGCGATAGTACAAATCGGCGCGGAAACTGCCTTGCTCGACGTAGCGCAAAAGGTCGCGGTTGGACGTAGCGAGGATGCGCACGTTGACCTTGATCGGCTTACTGCCGCCGACGCGTTCGAATTCGCGCTCCTGAAGTACGCGCAGGAGTTTAGCCTGCAAATTGGGCGGGATCTCGCTTACTTCGTCGAGGAGCAGCGTGCCGCGATTAGCGAGTTCGAAGCGGCCTTCGCGTTTCTCGGTCGCGCCGGTGAAGGCGCCGCGTTCGTGGCCGAAGAGTTCACTCTCGATCAAGGTCTCGGACAACGCCGCACAGTTAACCTTAATAAAGGGTTCTCGGCGGCGCGAGGAGAGGCGGAAGATCTCGCGGGCGACCATTTCTTTGCCGGAGCCATGTTCGCCAGTGATGAGGACGGTGGCTTCCGTGGGCGCGACGCGTTCGACGTGCGAGCGCAGCCGGCGCATGGCGAGGCTGCCGCCGACCAAGAATTCGTCGCCGCCGGCGCCGCGGTCGTTCAAGTAGCGGTTTACTTTGACGAGTTGATTGTAGGCGTCGGCTTTCTTGAGGAGGACTTCGATGCGCGAGGCGTTGAAGGGCTTAACGACGTAGTCAAAGGCCCCCGCGCGCATGCAGGCGACCGCGCTCTCGATCGTGCCGGCACCCGTCACCATGACGACAATCGGCCGGTCGGGTAAGGTCATCAGGCGTTCCAAAAATTGGTGGCCATCGCCGTCGGGTAACCGCACATCGAGGAACACTAAATCGTAGGTTTCCCGCAAAATCAGGCTGTTGGCCGTGGTCAGATTGGGCGCGTGTTCAAACCCGAGATTCGCCCGCGTGCAGATTTCTTCCAACAGCTTGGCAATGACCAGGTCGTCATCGACGATAAGTATGCGATCCAAGGGCACGCGGAATCAGGGTTTTGGGCGTTCAGCCGGGAGTGAGGGTTGAAGCTTAAGATGACGCACTTATCACATAATAGGCATTTCCCTTAGCCTTGATGCAAGGCTTATGGCG
>CAMDRP010000085.1 GCA_945906965.1 Opitutus sp. GAS368
AACATTCCCGCGGCTTGCACACCCTCGATGCGAAATTGCCGGGTCCCCGCCGCGAGCGCGGCGGCCTTCACCGCGTAGCCGTCCATCGTCACACGATCGAACGGCGGCAAATCGCGATCCGCGCGCAAATCTTCTCTTAAAATCCGACCATGCGCCGCCGCGAGCGGACAATCCTCTCGGAGAAAGAGGGGCATATTTTCGCGGATTAACCGCTCGGCTGCGCTGGGCGTGAGCATGGGCAACGCGTTTCTGTGCCGGGAAGGGCCGTGGCGGCGACTGCAAATTCTTAAAACGCATTCGATCCCAACGCGGCATCAGGAAAAGTTCGTCGTTTCCTTTGCGTTCAAACCTGCGCCACATTTGTTCTTCCCTCATGTCTGGCCTCCGCGATCAATTCCAACGCCCACTCCGCGATCTACGCATTTCGGTGACCGACCGTTGCAATTTTCGTTGCCCGTATTGCATGCCGAAAGAGGTCTTCGGCCCCGGCCACGCGTTTCTGCGCGATCCGCAGCTCATGTCCCTCGGCGAACTCACCCGCATCGCCAGAGCGTTCACTTCGCTCGGCGTCGAAAAAATCCGTCTCACCGGCGGCGAACCGCTCCTGCGCCCAGATGTGCCTGACCTCGTTGCGGCGTTGAAACACGACCTGCGTCTCCCCGATGTCGCGCTCACCACCAACGGTTGGCTCCTCGAAAAACTAGCCCCCGCGCTCCGCACCGCCGGCCTCGATCGCATCAACGTCTCCGTCGATTCCCTTGACGATACCACGGCCGGAAAACTCAACGGTCTCGGTTTCAGCGTCGCCCGCGTCCTGCGCGGCATCGATGCCGCCGCCGCCCTTGGCCTACCGGTAAAAATCAACTGCGTCATCCAACGCGGCGTGAACGACGGCGAGCTTCTAGAGCTCTGCGAATATTTCCGTACCCGCGGCCACACGCTGCGCTTCATCGAGTTCATGGACGTCGGTAACACCAACCACTGGTCGGCCGAACGCGTCGTGCCCGCGCGTGAACTCGTCGCGCGCATCGCCGCCCGCTGGCCGCTCGAGCCTGTCGGTCCCGCTTATCGCGGCGAAGTCGCCGCGCGTTACCGCTACACAGACGGCCGCGGCGAGATCGGCCTGATCAGTTCCGTGACCGAGCCGTTTTGTCGCGACTGTCACCGCGCGCGGCTTTCCGCCGACGGTAAACTTTTCACCTGTCTTTTTGCGTCGCTGGGTTGGGACGTGCTCGGTTGCCTGCGCGCGGGTGCCGATGACACCGAACTCTCCGCCTACCTCGCCCGCATCTGGCGCGGCCGTGAAGATCGCTACAGCGACGAACGCGCCGGTCTGCTCGCCGCCGGCGAATCCCGCGCCAAGATCGAGATGAGCTACATCGGCGGCTGAAAATTTTCCCCAGCGACTCGCGGGCCTCACCGATATCCCTTTCGGCACCACCGACGGGAGCACCGGCTAAGTCACCGAGCAACCCAGCACCACCACTCAGCAATTTGGCCGCATTCGGGCGCGTTTTTTAAAATACACGCCTAGCTAGCTCGCCGATCATTGGTGCGTGAAAAGCCACATTCTTTTCTGCCTCGAAGGCCAACTCGACAAGGAACTGGCGGATGGCCGGACGTTCGCGCTCACCCCCGGCATGAGTTGTCTGGTCGCCGATCAAGCGGAGCCTCACCGCTCCTCCACCGCGATCGGGGCGAAACGTTTCGTCGTCGATTAGGCCGCCCGAGCGCGCGCCGCCGCCAAGATTTTCCGTAACGCCGCGAAATCCTCGTCGCGCGAACCGCTCTGGATTACGAACTCAAACTTTGGCGCCTCGAGTAATTCCGCCTCCGCGGTCGCCATGCGCCGCGCGATTTCGGCATCGTCGTCTTGTCCGCGCCCGCGGATGCGCGCCACCAATTGCTCGTGATCGAGCAGGATAAAAATCGTCGCCATCGCGCGTTGTAGCACGATCGAGTGCTCCGCCTCACGCCGTAGGCTGTTCACACCTTGGACATCGAGATTGATCGCGAGGCTTTGGCCGCGTTTGAGCGGCTCCAACACGCTCGCCGCCAACGTGCCGTAGCGCCGGTCGCCATGGACCCACGCCCATTCGAGAAACTCATCCGCCGCGATCTTCGTGTCGAACTGCTCCGGCGTGAGAAAATGATAATGTACGCCATTCACCTCGCCCGGCCGCGGCGCGCGCGTCGTCGTCGTGATGACGCGCTCGAAACCCGTTTCCTCTTTGACGATGCGCTCGCACAAGGTGCTTTTGCCCGAGCCCGCCGGACCAGCGAGCACAAGTAACACCGGAATGTTTTTTGGTGAAACAGGGGAGGGGACCGTCATGCGAAAAAGGGGCGGGCTACTTAAAATAAGAAACGGCGCCGGCGCTCAATAACTGAACGCCACACCGCATAGGAGTAGTCCGTACGCGGCGCACACGCCACCGGCGATGCGGGCGCGTTGGGGTACAATGAAGAGCCAATTAATCCAGTCGCGTAGCCGCCAGGGTTGCGCTCCGAGCCAGATCGCGGCCGCGATGCAGACGTAAACGAAGCTCACCATGAACAACCGTTGCGGCCGCGCCCATTCCATGTACGCGGCGTCGAGCAACGGCATTGCCCCCAACAACACAATCGCGCACAACCCGCGCACCGACAAAAAATCTGGCACGCATTTAAATGCCATCACCGCAACGAATAGAAATCCGACAAATAACAGTTTCCGGTACTCGCCCATGTCGGCCATGGAGAGGTTCCAAATGTTATACAAAAACCAAGCCGCTCCGACGCTAAAGAAAAGATAAGAGGCCGCCTTGGAACGCGGGAACGATTTTAGCGCCGCGCCCGCGATCGAATTACCCAGCAGCAATGGCATGCCCAGCAGTAGCAAAATCAAGCCGGGGATGAGCGTGGCGACGGTGAGTGACATAGAACAGAGATTGGCAGCTTAGGCTTCGACGCCGGCGAGCACAATTTCGCCGTATAGCGTGCTCACGCTGGCGCGGTCGATTTTGAGCGAGATGAGTTGGCCGATCAGACGTGGGTTGGCCTCGAAGATGCACACGCGATTGCCGCGCGTGCGGCCGGTAAATTTTTTACCGGTTTTATCCGGGCCTTCGACGAGCACCTCTTCAACCGTGCCGATGAGCGTGGCGTTGCGGCGCACCGAATTTTGCTGGAGCAACCCGAGCAGCGTGGCGTTGCGCGTCTCTTTTACTTCATCGGGGATCTGGTCGCCCATCGCCGCGGCCGGCGTGCCGGAGCGAATCGAGTATTTAAAAACATAGGCCATGTCGTAGTTAGCCCGTTCGAAGAGTTCTCGCGTGTGTTCGAAATCTTCGTCGGTCTCACCCGGGAAACCCACGATGATGTCGGTCGAGAAATACATGTCCGGCCGCACGGCGCGGAGCGCTGCCACAATTTCCCAGTAACGCTCGCGCGTGTAAGGCCGGTTCATCGCCTTCAAAATTCGGTTGCTGCCCGACTGCATCGGCAGGTGGACGTAGCCACATAGTTTTGGCAGCCGCCCGTAGGCTTCAACCAGATCTTGCTTAAACCCGCGTGGATGCGGCGAGGTGAAGCGGATGCGCTCGATCCCTTCGATGGCGCTGACCCGTTCGAGCAATTGCACGAACGGGGAAATCCCATCCGTGTGCACGTAGTCGCGCCGGCCGTAGCTCGTCACGATTTGTCCCAGCAAGGTCACTTCGCGCACGCCCCGGGCGGCGAGCGCGCGACATTCCGCCACGATGTCGTCCATCGGGCGCGAGCGTTCGTCGCCGCGTGTTTTGGGTACGATGCAGAAGGCACAATCCATGTTGCAGCCCTGCTGAATCGACACGAACGCACTCACTTGAGGCGCGGCATCCATGACCCCGTCTACGGCCCCTTCGGCCGCGACGTCTTGTGAGAGTACATGATCGCGGATCGTGTTTTGTGAACCCGCTTCCTCCGCGATGTCTACGATGCTCGTGGCCAGTGGCACGCCCGCGGCTTTCGCCGCTCGGATACTTTCCAGATAATCAGGCACCTGATGAAATTTTTGCGTGCCCACGATCAAGTCCACGTCGGGCAACTTGTCCAAAAGCTCGGCGCCGCGGTTCTGCGCCATGCAGCCTAAAATCCCGAGCACGAAGTCGGGTTGGTGGCGTTTGCGGTGGGCGATGTTGGCGGCTTTACCGATGGCTTTTTGCTCCGCGGCATCGCGCACGCTGCACGTGTTCAATAATAACACATCGCAATCGTCCTCGCTCGCCACGATCCGGTAGCCGCGGGCGCGCAACATCGCCGCGACCGCCTCGCTGTCGCGCTCGTTCATCTGGCACCCGTAGGTTTTGATGTGGACCCGATTCATCCGTGGGAGGGGTTTAAGTAAACACGCCTTCCTGAGCGTCAAACGGTAAACCCAGCCCTCGGGCTTGCCGCATCGCGTCTTAGGTCGTAATTCTCGGTTCATCATGCGCCGTTTCGACGTCCTCCTCGCGCTCTTTTGCTTAGACTTCGCGCGTCTCTGCGCCGCGGACCTAAACCCCAAGCCTGAAGCCCTGGTGCTCATCGTGGGTGACCAACACTCTGCCTATGAACGCACCGCGCAACTCGTCGCCCGCATCGACCAACTCCGCGCGGCGCATCCCAGCGTGCCCTTTGCCGTCCTGATCAACGGTGACTCCCTCGAGTACGGCAACATCGTCGCCCGCCGTAGCGCCGGGGCGATCGATTTTGCGTTTTTCGCCGCGCTCGCCCGCCGCGTTCCCACGATTCTCAATCTCGGCAACCACGAGCCGGAATTTTACGCCGTTGATGACACGGTCGCGCGCATCCAAGCCACCGGCGTCACCGTCATCAGCAACCTCGTCAACCGCGGCACGGGCCAAGCGTTTGCCCCGGTTTCCACGTCGCTGCGGCTCGGTGCTCGCGAAGCCGTCGTCGTCGGCCTGGCCACGGATAAAATTACCACTTACCGCGCCGCCATCCGCCCGTCGCTCGACCTTACCGACCCGGTCGTTTGGGCTAAACAAAATCTCACCTCGTTTTTTCCGCCGGCTACCGCGCTCCCAATTCTGCTTACGCACACCGGTCTCAATGCCGACCGCGCCCTCCTCGAACTCATCCCCGACGGCACGCTCTTCGCCGGCGCTCACGATCACCTCCGTTTCGTCCACCAAGCCGGCCGCACCATTTATTTTCACTCGGGCTCATGGAACGACGGTTATTCCCTCGCTACGCTGCGCACGGACGCCGCCGGCCAGCCACGCTGGAGCGTCGCCCAATTCCCCCTCGCGGTCACCGATCCCGTCGATCCTGAACTAGCCGCCTTGATTCAAAAAATTTCCGCGCAGTACCTCACTTCAGAAGACCTTGTCGTCCTCGGGCGCAATTCCACCGCGTTCGCGCCCGGCGCGGCCGCGCGTTTTGTCGTGGCGGCTCTGCGCACGGCCGCTCGCGCAGATGCCGCGGTGATCGGTGCCACGACATTTGGCGCCGGCTTGCCCGCCGGCGAGGTCACTCGCGTCGCCCTCGATGCCTGCGTGCGCTTCGACGGGACGATCTTCGTCGCCGAAATCTCCGGTACTGAACTCACCGCCATTTTGGCTAAATCAAACCAAGATCCTGCCACGCTCTTTTCCGCGCGCCGCGGCGAAAACCTCGTCGCCGTCGGGCCCGCCCTGCCACTCGACCCCGCGCGCCGCTATCGTCTTGCGACGACGGATTGGGGCGCCAAAAACGCCCGCACTTATTTCGGTTCCGAAACTTTGGGCTTCGTTGAGCAACCGAACCTTCGGCTCAAAAGCCTCGCCACCGCCGCACTTTCTGCGGCCGGCGCGGTCGCACCCTGAGCCATGCGCTCATTTCGCTATCTTTTATCCGGTGCTTTAGTCCCCGCCATTCTTGCTGCGCCACCTGCGGCTACACCGCCGCGCTCTGAGCCCACGGCTGACGAACTATTTCAACTCGGCCAACAACTCTTCGATCAACTCGCCCCGCCCGAGATCAAGGCCCAGTACGAATTTCCCTCAAAACAACAGTGGGATGAATTCGCCGTCCGTCTTCAAAAAGCCCTCGAAGGCGACGACCTCGCGGCCCTCGCCGATTACGCTCCGCAAGCCCGCGCGGCGCTGCCCGCCCTTCGCCTTTTTCCCGAATACGCGGATTACACCGATTGGCTCACCGCCCGCCTCGATGAACTTGAAGCCGCCGAGCAGATCGTCGCCCCGCCTGCTGCGCGTGCGCCGGCCCGACCTGCGGCGCCCGCGCCCGCACCGGCACTGGCACTGGCACCGCTGCCGCGCCCCATCCCAGCTCCGCCTAAAGCACCCGCCGCGTCATTCATTCCGCACTACGACCTTTTTCTCGCGCGGGCTCGTAGTTCAACCGCCCCCGCTCGCGCCGCCGCGTTGCTGCCGCTCCTGCGCGCCGCTTTCAGCGCCGAAGGCATTCCGCCCGAGCTCGTCTGGCTCGCCGAAGCCGAATCCACCTTTAACCCATCCGCCCGCAGTCCCGCGGGGGCTCGCGGCCTGTATCAATTCACGCCCGAAACCGCCCGTGGGCTCGGGTTGAGCACGTTTTTGCCCGACGACCGTACTGATCCCGAAAAATCGGCCCGCGCTGCCGCGCGCCTGCTCCGCGCGCATCACGAAAAATTTGGTTCCTGGCCGCTCGCTCTGGCCGCCTATAACGCGGGCGCGGGTCGCGTCACGCGGTTGCTCGAAAAAACTTCGATCAAGACCTACGCAGGCATCGCCGCCGCCCTGCCCGCCGAGACGCGCCTCTATGTGCCCAAAGTCTGCGCTCTCGTCGCCACCCGCGCGGGTGTGGCCCCTGAGAAAATTCCTGCACCGCGTCGGGTTTAATCGGGGATAAATAAAAAATCTCACCGCGCTTTTCGTCCGCGTACGTGGAGAAAATACGCGACGACTTGCGCGTCTTGCAGGCTCGGGTTGGCCAAGACCGCGGCCTCGGTCGGTTGCGGTTCCTCGATGCGCTCGATCATGAAACCGGCCGCGATTAACAGATTGATCCACTGGCTCAGCGGACGATGGAAACGCGGCACTTTAAACAGCGGCAGGCGTTGCCGCAGCGCGAGGGGCGCGGTCCCGAAAATCCATTCATCGATCTGCCCGCGCGTTTCCGAAAAATAATCTCCGACTTCCACCGCGTAGGTGACCTTCCGCTCGTCGCGGCAGTTGCGGCGGTGCGGCGGATTAAAGCACGGGTGTAAAATCGAAAACTGTAAAAATCCGCCCGGCCGCAGCACGCGGAACGCTTCTTCGACCACGTCCTGCGTTTCCGGAATGTCCATCAAACTCATGCACCCGACAGCGAAATCAAACGACGCGTTTTTGTACGGCAACGTCACTGCGCTCGCGTGGTGATACGTGATCCCGAGCGGCGCCCGTTGTTCTTCTTCGCGCGCGTGGCGGATAAAAATTTCCGCGATATCCATCCCGGTCATGCGGGCACCGCGCTGCGCGATGAGCCGCGTGTTGTGACCTTCGCCGCAGCCGATATCGAGACCTTCCAAGCCTTCCACGGGCGGCAACATCGTCATGAACGCCGGCGTGTTTAAGTGATCGCGGTACGTGTCGTAGCCTGCGCGCGCGAGCTTCGTCCACGCCTCGGCGTTACCGTTCCAACATTCCCCGACGGTGAGATGATCCATAATAAGCGAGCGCTAGCATGCAGCCCGCCGCCGCGCGAATCGACGCTAATACGGTCGTGGTTTTGCCGCAGCAACTTCGGCCGGCGTCGTCGCAACCGGTACCTACTCAATCGTTGGCAGCTCCGCCTTAAATCGCGTTGTATCCGCGCCTTCGCTCCCAAACATTCCCCCCATGCCCCACGTTTCATCTTCTCGCGCTCGCGGCTTTCAGCCTGCTTTCTTCGTGGCTTTGTTGGGGGCGGCGTTGCTGCTCGGCGGTTGTTTATCTACACGTGGCCCGCGCAAGACCGAGCGCTCGAGCAGCGTGGTAAGTTATCTTTATCCCGATCAGGCCAACCCGTTGCCACCCACGTCGATTCCGGTGCTTCGGCTCCCGTTGCGCGTCGGCATCGCGTTCGTGCCGGGTAAATCCGATATTTCCGAACAGCAAAAATCCGTGCTCCTCGAGCGCGTCGCCGCCGAATTCAAGGGCCGCGATTATATCCAGAGCATCGAGCTCGTTCCCACGACCTACCTCCGCGCCGGCGGCGGTTTCGCCAATCTTAACCAAGTCCGCGCGTTACTCGGCGTCGATGTCATCGCGCTCGTCGCTTACGACCAAGTCCAGTTTACGAGCAACAATCTGCTCTCGCTCTCTTATTGGACGATCGTCGGGGCCTACATTTTTAGCGGCAACAAAAACGACACGCAGACGCTCATGGAGGCTGCCGTTTACGATATTGCGAGTCGCCACCTGCTCTTCCGTGCACCCGGCGCCAGTCGCGTCGAGGCGGGGGCCGCCGCCGCCTACGTTCAGCAACGGCTGCGCACCGACAGCACGGCGGGCTTCGATGCCGCCACCACCGAGCTCATCACCAACCTCAAGCTCCAGCTCGAGTCCTTCCGCGAGCGCGTGAAAAACGCGCCCAGTGAAGTCCGCATCGAACATCGTCCCGGCTACACCGGTGGAGGTAGTTTAGGGGCCTGCTTCGCCTCTATTCTCGGCTTACTGTTTATTGCCCGCGTCGGCGTGCGACATCGCGCATGAAGACTCCGACCGCCGCACCAGCCCTTACTCAACCTTTCCCGTGGGCGAGCGTTTGCGTGATCGCCTTCACCCTCGGCGTCGCGGCGCAACCCGCGCTCGCGCCGACGCTGCTTTACGAACGCCTCGCGCTCCTGCGCGGTGAATATTGGCGCCTTTGGACCAGCCATTTCGTGCATTTTGGGTCCAGCCACCTTTTTTGGAATCTCGCGATCTTCACGGTCGCGAGCATCTGGTCGGAGCGCCTCGCCCCAGCTCGTACACGCCTCTTGCTCGTCGCTTCACCCGGCTTAATCGGGCTCGCGCTTTTTGGGCTCGAGCCTGCGCTCGCTACCTACGGCGGCCTTTCTGGCGTCGCCACCTCGATGCTCGTGTTTCTTTGCTACACGCAACTCGCGCGTCTCGCGGCCGCTCCGGCGACCACCAATAAAAATGAACCCATGGCCTCGTCCCCGACATCAGATCGCTGGTTTTGGCGCGCGGTGCTTGCTCTGGTCTTACTAAAAATCGGCGCCGAATTCGCCCTCGAACAACCCCTCTTCACCCGCTTCGCTCCCGCCGGTATACGAGCGGTGCCGCTGGCGCATTTGATCGGGGTCTTGGTCGCCACCATCATGCACCGCAATCTCCGCGGTTTCCGCCCCCGGTTTTTACCGCGTCACACCGGTTGAGATTTCTCGTCGCCTCTGGCCGGCAGACGGTTTTTCTCAAGGCATGGGATTTTTCGACCGCCTCGCTGGCAAAAAAACTTCAGCTCAATCCGCTTCGACCCCGGCCGCCCCGCCCGCTGCGCCGGCCACACCCGTAGCCAGTGTCACTGCGGGCAATCTGCTCCCGCGCCTCACGGCGGCGCGCGAACGGCTCGATGCTCGTGATCTTGCCGGTGCCCTTTCGATCTACGAAGAGATCCTCGCTGCGGCGGGCGATCGCGCCGATATCCTCGTCACCATTTCCGGTGACCTCGGCTCTACGGGTAACGTCGCCAGCATCGTCGAACTCATCGCCCCGCGTTACGATGCCGAGAAACACGGCCCCGCTACCGGCCTCAATCTCCTCCAAGCCTACCTCGCCCTCCGCCAAGCCGACGCCGCGCAGCACGTCCTCGACATTCTCTTCGAGCTTAACCGCCCCGAACTCGAAGACCGGCTTCATGGCTTCTCTAACGCTATCGCCGAGCTCATCGTTTCCGGTGCTCCGCCACTTCCGCTGCACGGCTCCACCACCGATTCCTCGCCCCTCGCGGCGGCCGAACCCATCGTCGCCAAGGTCGACCTCGTCAGCATCAGTAAACCCATCTGGTTCTACGGCCTCGAGCCCCTCGCCGAGAAAATACTCCCCGCCAAAGGCAGTCGCCTTCGGCGCATCGCTTTTGCTCAACTCGCCCTGCCCGGCGCCTACACCGACCTCCTTGCGGCCCAAGCCCAGCCCGAAGACGAGCTCGGCCGCCTTTCCCGCGCGATCCCGCTCTGGTTCGCGGAAACCTTTTATTTTTCTCCACATTACGCGCCGATCGCCGCGATCGGCCTTTTCCAACCCGCCGGCACCACCGTCAAACAACCCGTCATTTTTGGCGCCGAGTGGACGACTGACAACCTCCGCCAACTCTGCGATTCGCCCAACGGCGACGGCCTCGACTACATCTTCACCGGCGCCCTGCGCCAGCAAGCCGGCGATTATGAACTGCTCCTGCGTGTCTGGGAGGTGAAAAAATTCCGCGAACGTAAACAATTTCTCGTTCGCTGGACCCCCGCCACCGCCGATGCCGAACTTGGTAAACTCCACGAGCAACTTCGCCTCTTCATGGAATGGACGCCCGAGAAAAACGGTCTGCCCTACGCCGCGCCCGCCGCGCCCCGCGCTTGGCTCGAAACCCTCGGCGCTTCCCTCGGACTGTTTCTCGCCGAAAAAACCCTGCTGCCAAAAGAAATTCTCCCGCCCCTTGCGCCCGCCTTCCAAGCCCTCGCGCCGCACACCACTGGGCACGCTAGCGCTTCGCTTGCCTGGCTGACTTCGTTGCATCGCGCGCGCGCCCTCGGTCTCTCGCCAGCCGCGTTGGAGACGCCTCTATCCGCGCACTCCGTTATCGCCGAAGCACAGGCGATTTTAAGCTAAACGGTCCGCTCGGTCGGCAAAATTGCTCACCAAAAAACCGCCCAAAATTAAGATTTTGCGATAAATTGGCCGAATGCCACCCCGGTTTTTTTTGCTTCACCTGATTTCACGGTCTTGCGTGTTTCCTCTAAATCACGATGATCCAGCTTTTCCTGTCCGCCCATGACCGCTCCTGAACTCATTTCTCACCTCCGTTCGCTTCGTAGCGAAAGTGGCATTGCGGCGCAAAAACGCTCCGGCATCGAGCCGCGCACCGAGACCCTCGGTCTCGGCATGCCGGTGCTCCGCGACCTCGCCCGCAAGCAAGGTACCAATCATCCGCTCGCGCTCGATCTGTGGATTTCTGACATCCACGACGCTCGCATCCTGGCCACGTTGATCGCTGATCCCGCGCGTCTCACGCGCGATCAATCCGAGCGCTGGGTGCGCGAGTGCGACAGCTGGGCCCTCACCGACGCCTTGGCCTTTTTAGTCGATCGTACTCCCTTCGCCGCCACCAAGGCCCAACTCTGGACCACGCGCCAAGGCGAGTTCATGAAACGCGCGGGCTTCGCCACCATGGCCGGTATGGCTGTGCACCGCAAAGATCTCCCGGACGATGTGTTCGTCGCCTTCTTCCCTGCGTTTACGCGCGAAGCGATCGACGAACGCCTTTACGTCAAAAAAGCCGTCGCCTGGGCCCTCAGCCAGATCGGTAAACGTAATCCTGCCCTTCACAAAGCCGCCACGGCCGAGGCGAAACGCATCGGTAAACTCACCGCGCCCGCCGCTCGCTGGATCTCGAAAGAAGCACTCAGCGTGCTTAAAAAATAACGCGCGGCGTCCGTCGCTCGCGCCTTTAGCTGCCGCTAGCTTCCGCCACGGCAAGTTGACCACAACCCGCGGCGATATCGATCCCGCGGCGTTGGCGCACGGTACTGGGCAGCTGGAATTCGTCGGCGAGGATTTTTTGGAAACGTTTCGCCGCATCGCTGCGCGTGGGCGCGCCCGCGTAGCCGCTCGTGGGATTGAGCGGGATGAGGTTTACTTGCGCCGAAAGCCCGCGGAGCAGTTCGCCCACCGCGCGCGCATGCGCTTCGGAATCATTTTTCCCCTCGATTAGCGTCCACTCGTAAAAAATCCGGCGCCCCGTCGTCTCGCTGTACGTGCGGCATGCAGCCATGAGTTCGTCGAGTGGCCATTTTTTGGCGGCGGGCACGAGGGCGGCGCGTTCCGCTTGGGTGGCGGCGTGGAGCGAGACGGCCAGGTGCAACGGGCGTTTTTCGGCGGCGAGGCGCAAGATACCGGGCACGACGCCGACCGTGCTCAACGTGATCCGCTCGGCTCCGAGCGCCAGGCCGGTTTCGTCGCGCAAGATGTCGATCGCCGTCATCACGGCATCGTAATTGTGGAGCGGTTCACCCATGCCCATCAGCACAATGTTACGGAGACGTTGCGGGTCGCGCGCGGTGCGTAAGGCTCGGGCGACATGCACGGCTTGGGCCACGATCTCGCCCGGCGTTAAGTGACGCGTGTAACCCATCTGGCCGGTCGCGCAGAAGACGCAGCCCATCGCGCAACCCACTTGGCTACTCACGCACGCGGTCACGCGGCCGGTAAAACGCATGAGCACGGTTTCGATTTTTTCGGCGTCCTCGAGCGCGAGGAGAAATTTATGGGTGAAGCCGTCACCCGAAGCGGTCTCGAGTGCCGTGGGCAAAACTCCGAGTTGGGTCTCGGCGGCGAGCCGCGCGCGCAGTTTAGGCGGGAGCTCGGGCATCGCCTCGAGCGAGGCGGCGAGTTCGATATACAGGTAATTCCAGAGCCGGGCGACGTGGACCGGGTTCAGCTCCCAGCGCACCAGTTGCAGGCGCAACTGCTCGCGGGTCAGGTCGTAGAGATTGATGAGGCGCGGCGCGGACATGGGGGGATTTGATGCTACGAGAGGTTTAGCCGGCGGCAATCTCAGCTTGAAGTAAGCAGCCTTGCTTGAAATCCAGAAAATCATCTCCGCGTCGATCTATGTAAGCGCCTGCTCGCGGACCATCTAGTCGGACATCACGCGATGCAGTTTTCGCTCAATGTGCGCGCCGTTTCTCTACAAAGCAGATGAGAGAGCTCATACACGACCACGTAATCGATGAGCGACAGAGGTGCGCCGCCCAAGCGCCCGTTGAATCGAAGCTCTCACCACAGGTTGGAGTTGACTCATCGTCGCAATTTATTCGCCCATCATCAGTCGTGGCACTTCCTCCATGTTTCACAAAATCTACGACAAAAAACGGTTAGCCTTTGGGCGCCTAGCTCTTCAACGGCATGATTCCGGCTCAGAGAAAACCCGGGGCGTTCGTGGCCCCGTTCCACTGACCCCGGCGCCTGAAATTTAACGTTAAAATTTGATGAATCTTCCGCCTCGGGTTAAGCGCTACCGCCTGCTTCCGCTTCCTATAACCCAACGCGAGGCTAAGAAGCTGCTGTCGCCGGCGCAGCTGCAAGAGGGAATCAAACTGGTCCGCCTGCTAAGATTTTATCTCAGCGGACGGCGCGAAAACCTGGCCCTTTAGGGCCGGGATGAAGCGCCGCCCTCCTTGATTTTTGAGCTCAAGCGGAAAAAAACTTCACTTCAGCCTTTACGAGTCGCTCCCCGAAATAATTCCTACGTCCCGCAATAAATGGCGACGATCCTCAAAGCCTTTCGTTTCGCCCTCGAGCCGACCCAGGCTCAGGAGGCCGCGTTGCGGGCTTGGGTTCCTTCCTTACGTTTCCTCTGGAACTGGATGCTCGCGCAGCGCAGCGATGCGTACCAAGCAAGCGAGGGCCGAGTGCGGATTAATTACCATGATCAAGCCGCGCAACTGCCCGCGATGAAGGCGATGTTTCCA
>CAMDRP010000086.1 GCA_945906965.1 Opitutus sp. GAS368
GCTTGCAGCAGAAATTTTGTCGCTTGCGCGGGGATGCGGCCCGAGCCATCGGGGCCAACGTTCAGCAAATAGGTGCCACCGCGCCCGACGGTAGAAACTAAGCGATGGAGGATCTCTTTCTGGTCTTTCCAATTTTGATCATACCACGCGTAGGCCCACGAATCGTTAGTGGTGTCGCAGGTTTCCCAGAGGCCGGGCAGGTTGCGGGGCGGCACTTCCATGTCGCCCTTGCTCAGGTAGTCGCCGAGTCCGTAGCCGACGCGGCTGCAGAGCAGTGCGCCGGGTTGGGTCTCGCGTACGAGCGCGGCTAGTTTTTCAGCGTGCTCCTTAGGCATATTGTCGGGGGTGTCGAACCAGATGAAGTTTAGCGGCCCGTATTGCGTGCAGATTTCTTTCACCTGCGGGTAGCATTTCTCGCGAAAATATTGATCGAAGGAGGCGGGCGTGCCGTCGGCGTTTTGCTTGGGGCCATTGTTGCCGCCGGATGCGGTCCAATCCTGATTGTGCGAATAATAAAAACCGAAACCTAGGCCGGCCTCGCGGGTGGCGGTGGCGAGCTCCTTCATCGGATCGCGGGCAAACGGCGAGGCGTCGACGATGTTAAACGGATGCGCTGACTTGAACATCGCAAAGCCATCGTGGTGCTTCGAAGTAATAATGATCCATTTCATGCCGGCGGCTTTCGCGACCCGGACGATTTCTCGGGCGTCGAAAACGGTCGGGTTGAAATTCTTAGCCTCGGCCATGTAGTCGGGCTCGGAGATTTTCATCTGCCGTTTAATCCATTCGCCGATGCCATAAAACGTCTGACCCTTCCACTGGCCGCCGAGGTGCGAGTAGATACCCCAGTGGATAAACATGCCGTAGTTACCGTCGCGGAAGAGGGCGAAGCGGTCGGAGGATTCAAGGCCCGGCAGGACGGTTGTAGCGCCCCACATCTGGTCCATCGACAGCTCCGTGGCGGGGGCATTTTTGCCCTGAATGGAGGCGGCGTGGGCCGAAGCCGGCGCGAGAACGGCGAGGGCCAGTATGAGGCGGCTGAGTCGGGGGACAGAAAAGATCATCGAAAAGGCGTGCGACGCGGGGGTGGTGATTGGATTATTTTTCCGCCGGAGTGACGAACTCTTCTCGGCTTAGTTTTTCGTCGCTGTTTTTGTCCAAGTTCTTGAAGCGCTGCTCGAGGTTTGATGCGTCCTTTAAGCCGGCGAGGTATTCGTCGAAGGCGAGGACACCGTCGTGATTGGTGTCCATGCGCGTGAAGGCGGCGGCGCGGTCTATCGGGGATTTTTTGGCGGGAGAGTTCGGCGCGGGCGACGCGACGGGTGCGACACTGCGATCGACGGTGCTGATGCATGACGGATCGACGGTGGTGGGAAGGGTAGCTTTCCAAGCGAGCGCGAGCTGGGTCAGGCGAGCGACGATTTCAGGATGATCTTTCGCGACATCGATGGCTTCGGCTCGATCTGAGGTGAGGTGGTACAACGCAACGCGTTTGGCGTCGGAGGTGAGCGCAAGCTTCCAATCGCCGTCACGGACAGCGAGCCGCGGCCACCAATTGGGCTCGGCGGCTTTGCCGGTCCACGCCCAGAAAATGGGCCGCGTGCGCCTGACGGAATCGCCGTTGAGTGCACGAAGTAAGTTTTCACCGTCGCTGCGGTATTCGGGCGGGAGCGTGACGCCGGCGGCTGCACAGAGGGTCGGCAGAAGGTCTACGGCGGTGAGCACGGTGGTGTTATTGATTACACCGGCGGGTGTGTGACCAGGCCAGCGCACGAGGAAGGGCACGCGCACGCCGCCTTCGAAGAGACTGCGTTTCTCCCCGCGCAAACCGCCACTGGAACCGACGCTGTAGTAACCGCCGTAACCGGTGACGCTGGCATCGTTGTCGCGCGAGGATTGCTGCGTCTTCGCGGCGGTGGTTTCGGGGCCGTTGTCGCTGGAAAAAATCACAATGGTGTTTTGTTCGACGCCGGCGGCTTTGAGGGCATCGAGCACACGGCCGACAGCATTGTCGCCATCGGTGATGACGGCGGCGTAGACACGTTTTTGTTCGTCGAGGTGTTTCCATTTTTCCATCGACGCCTTTGTGGGGACGTGGGGGAGGTGGCTTTCGTGGAGCCAGACGTTGAGGAAGAACGGTTGGGCCTTGTTGGCTGCGATAAACTTAACGGCATTTTCGGGCGTGGCGTGCAGATCGGCAGAGGCGGTTTCGGCACCGCCATTGAAGACGGCAAATTCATTGAAGCCGTAGGCGGAGGGCGCGGGTGCGCCGTGGGTGTTGCGATTGGTGAGGTGCCACTTACCGAAATGGCCGGTGCGGTAGCCGGCCTGCTGGAAAAAACGCGCGTAATTGGGGGCCCGCGCGTCGAGCCAGTCAGGCATATTGCGCGCGAGATTTTGTGCAGGCGCGGCAAAGTGTTCGTGAATGCCGAAACGCGACGGAAACATCCCGGTCATCGCAGCGGCGCGACTCGGCGAGCAGACGGGATTGAGCACATTAAACTGGTGGAAATCGGTGCCCTCGCGGGCGAGACGATCGAGGTGTGGCGTCTTTAGCCATGGGTGTCCGTGCGAAGAGAGATCGCCCCAGCCCCAGTCGTCGGCGAAGATGAAAACAACGTTGGGGCGCGGATTAGCTGAGGCATGAGCCGTAGAGGCGACGACGACCGTGAGAATGAAGAGAAGAAAACGGTCGAGGTGGAGCAGCTTCATGAGAGGAATTGAAAGTAGGGCTGATCGAAGAGCCGGCCCTACTTGAAGATCAGAATTCGAACGTCGCGGAGAGGACGTAGTTGCGGGGGCGGCGGAGCTCCCAGAGCACGGGAACGATAGCGTTGGTGGTACCGTAGATTGCGTTGGTGTCGTAGTCGGAGCGCACGAGACGCGGCGTTTGCCAGTTCGGCAGGTTCTGAATGTTGAGCTGGGTCCTCAGGTTTACATTGCTGAAGATGCGTCGTTGGTAGGAAACCATCGCGCCGAGGTCCCAGAGCTCTTTGCCGAAGAGCGGGCGCTTCACATCGACTCTTCCGTTGGGCACGCCAGCGGCGTCTGTGAGTCGCTGGTAACCGATGGTATTTTCGCTGCGCCAACGGTAATTACCACCTACCGTCCAACCTTTCAGTCGGCCTGCGTTGAACACCCGTGTGACGAGACCGTTGAACGCATACTTACCGTTGCGCGCGGTGGTGACGCCATTGAGCGCAACGTCGTCGAGGTAGCTTTTCTCTTGGGCGGCGGTCTGTTGTTCAAGGTAGAGCGCGTCGGCGGCGGCCTGGGCCTTTGCTGTGGCAGCGGTGGGATTGAGGTTGAAAATCGAGGAGGCCTGGCCGGCTTCGATCTTGCGAAGTTCACTCGCGAATTTTTTCCACGTGCCCAGCCCCTGATACTTCGAGTCGGCATAAAGGTAAGCTCCGACGGCCTCTAGGTGGGTGCCCAGCTTGTTGGTGTTGACGCTGCCTGAGAGCGAGACCCGCCAGTTGCGCGACGGGTTGTAGATGAGGTTCATTTCGTAGCCCTCGGCGACGTAGCTCCAGGTGTCCGACGTGTTGCCGGTGTCGACGGGATAGCCGCCGGCTTCGGCCAGGTCTCTGAAATAGGGGTCGCCGGGAACTTTGTAATTGGTCCGCAGGCGCGAGAGGATGTTGCGGGTGCCACCGACGCTGCCGTTGGCATTGCGCGACTGATTATCGGCTGACGTAGTGAACTGGTTTACGCCGAGTGCCAGTCGGCCTTGGAGAAGCGAAAAACGCACGCCGTAGTCGACAGTTTTACCGAGGGAATTGGGCGCCGGACGGCCCAACGGATCGACCCACGAGGCGTTGGGCACCGGCAGAAAATTGCTCGATCGGTTGTAGGTGAGCGAAAGCCACGGCAGCACGTGATACACGCCGCCATAGGTGCGGGATTGGCCGTCGGCCACGATCGATGGTTGGTCGTTGTAGGGGATATCCTGCGCGAGCGCGAAGGTCTTTTTCAGCGGATCGGTGGCGGAACCGGGGATGGCGGGGTTGGCGACGTTGCGCACGGTCGGCACGCCGTAGCTCTTGGTGTCGTCTTTCCGATAACCGACCACGGTGACCAGTTTGCCGTCAAACCACCGGGCCTGCCATCCTAGGGAAAAGGCCTTGGAGGTGAATTTACTTTTGAGCGGATTAAGAAAAGAGATGCGGCTGAGATTGAGCGGGGCGGATTCGTTGGCTGTCGCACCTAGCAACCTTCCGTAGCTGTTGAGCTGCGCGAGATTGTTCAGAACCTGCACGGAGTCGGGCAGCACGGGTACGTTACCATTCACGAAATAAGCCCGTGTCTGCAGTCCGTTGCTACCATTGACCGCATCGCCGGACCAGCCCCCGGACGCCGGCAGGCCGACGGTTGCGAGGTTAAATACGCGCGTGAGATCCTGGTCTGCGTCGGAGCGTGTGGTTTGGTAGAGTCCGGCGAAGTTATGTTTGCCGAACCAGCTATGGCGCTTGGTCAAATCCAGTTCGTAGGAAAGTGTGGCGCGATATTCAGCCGAACGGTTCTTGATCGGGCGAAACTGCATCTGGGCGTTGTCGGCGTAGGGGATGAGGTAGCCGGGGTTGGGTGAGCCGTTGGGAAGATAACGATTGGGATCGATCGTGACGGTCGTGAAAAAATTGGGCGCCTGTGACTGGTTGTAGAGCGCTAGGTTGCCGCCCAGTTCGAGGTAGAGTCCTTCGGCGATTTTTTGCTCGAGCATGAGCTGGCTCCAACGACCGTGTTGCGCCGAGGAGGGATCTTTCCACGTCCCTCCGTTGAGGTTGGTGCTCTTACTCAGTCCGAACATGGCCCAGGGATTCGCGGATTGGTAGTTGGCACTCGAGACACCGCCAAACGTGGCCCCTGAAAGCTGGCCCTGATAGCGGGTGTTGATCATCGGGTTCGGAAGATTCAGCCCGACGGTGTAGACTTGGGTGTTACCGGTGATTTGGGCCAGCACGAGGTTGGGATCGAAGTCATTGCGGGAATCGACGAGGCCATCCGAATCCACGGCGCCGCGGGCGACCGAGATGGGTTTACCCGTGGCGTCGAGATAAGGGCGCGTATCGGTCCAAGTCTGTCCGGCCGGCACGAAATCAATCGTCGGTTTACCGGCCGCCGCCCAGCGCAAGGCACCGCCATCAAAGCCCCACACCAGACTCGAAGCATTGGTGCCGAGGGAGTAGCTCTCGTGATTGAGCGTGAGTTTGGTGTTGGCCCAGGGTTTGGCCGAAACACTGAGGGTGAGACGCTCTTGGTTTTTACCCTCATACTTTCGAAACTCACGCGACTCATCATGCAGCAGGTTGAGGCGGAACGCCAATTTGTCTTTAATGAGTGGCTGATTGTGGTCGATCGCCAGGCGCAGCGAACCGTTGGTGTCTGCCTGGGTTTGCACCGCGGTTTTCCGGCGCTGCAATTGAGCGCGTTTGGTCGACGTAACAGCGGTGCCCTGGGGATTACCGACGCCGATCAGCAGAGCGTTCGGCCCGAGCGAGAGCGTGATGCGTTCGAGGTTGTAGTTGTCGGTGGGTTCGAGGGCGGTGAAAAAATCGTGGGAGATCGATTGGTTGCCGGCATTGGTGTTGAAGCCGCGAATGGAATAAGACTGCCCGGTGCCGAAGCGCATCTGGGTGCCGCCCGCGCGATTGGCGTCGGTGTTGTCGCCTTCGGTCGAGTCGACACTTGGCGTGTAGAGGAGCGCCTGCTCGAAGGAGTTGACGCCGAGGTCGCGGAGAAATTCCGGGGTGAGAATCGTGAGGGAGGCGCCAACGTCGCGGAGACTCGTGCGCATCCGGGTACCAGCGAGCGTCTCGGTCGCAGCGTAGCCATTGTCTTGGTCGGAGGCGACCTCGAACGGCGTCAGAACGATGGTGTCACTTTTTACGGCCTTAACCGGAGGAGTCGGGACCGACTGGGCTAGGGCGATGTTGGCGAGCGTGAGGCAAGCAGCGATTACGGTGGTCACGTTCGCGGTTTTGGTAGGGGTTTTCATGGTGAGATGTGTAAATAGTGCTTCTAATGTCGGATGCTTTAGGAAACGGGAATATTGAACAGCAACTTACCCCTGCGCGTGCCCCAAAGTGTGCTGTGCGATTGGTATCCTTCGTCACGTGTCGTTTTCATTTCAAACACTGAGAGCTTCACTGCCTCGGTCTCGTGACCCGCGCTCGCTTGGGAAGCGGTGGTTTGAGCGGAGGCTGGATACGTAGCGCAGCCAAGCATCGCCGTTAGGCGGGTGAGAGGGTAGCGAAGTGAGGGGCGTTTTATCATGGGGTTCTGAGCGGGGTGGAGGGTAACCCAGCGGGGGATACTTGAAAAAGATCGAAGCCGGGATCGGCTGCGGCTTCACCTGCAGCATAAGGCAGGTCCATTTATTGTCTGAAGACTATCCCGAAAACGAGCGCGGTCCTACCCTGTGTTTACAGGGTGGTGAAGGGGCTTGCAGCCCGTTGCAACGGAAACGGCTAGACTGTTGAGACGGCGAGGTGTTGTAAGGGTCGATGCGTTTGAAGGCCCGGCAATTTGCCCCAATTTTGATGGCCGGGATCCTGTCGACCTTATCGGCCTCAGTCGCGCCGGAGGAACTTTCCCTAACTTTGCTCGAGGCGCGTTTGCAGGAAATCGACGGACGGCTGGCGCAGTTGGCCAATTACCATCTCGGCGGCGGTGTCGGGGCCATTGGCTCCCGCTCCAATGGCTACGACACCGCCGAGCAGGACGAGTGGGTGGAAATCGAGTTCGGCGATGTGGTGCCACTTGATGAAGTCGTGTTGGTGCCTGCGATCCGGCGCGATGGGGTCAACGGCTTCCAATCGGATGGCTTTCCCGTAGCGTTTCGTTTGCGGGCTGGAAGTAGCGGAGACCGCACCGGAAAAATCGTCGCCGAATTTAACGGCCGTGATGGCCTGCTGCCCCGCATCGCCCCTGTGGTCATACCTTGCCATGGCATGAAAGTTTCCTGGATACGCATCGAAGCCACGATTCTTTCCCGACGGGAATTCGACGGCAATTTTGTTCTCCAATTTGCGGAGATCCTCGCCTTCAGCGGCGAAGAAAACGTGGCCCTGCATAAATCGGTGCGCTTCCCCGGCAATCATGAACGCAGTACTGCACCGGGCTGGCCAGATGCGGCGGTCGTGGATGGTTTCCTGCCGTATTTGATGGTGGCCGCCTCGGGAAACAAGAGCGTGGCCTTCCTCAGCTCTTCGGAGTTGGGCGACCAGCCTGCTCTGACCGTCGATCTCGGTAGCAATTTTTCACTTTCCCGTTTGCACCTCCATGCCGTGGACCAAAGCGACACGGTGCCTCAGGCATTTGCAGGCGATATCGGCTTCCCGCGTGTGCTCCGCGTCGAGGGGGCCAACACGGCGGATTTTTCGGATGCCCGGGTGCTTGTTGAATTGCGCCACGATACCCTCTACGACGTCGGACCGATCTTGATTGCGACGTTTCCCGCCACGAACTGTCGCTACGTGCGCATGGTCGCCGTCAAAATGCACCACGACCAACTCTTTCCCTCGGGCACCCCACGGCTGGGTTTTGCCGAGATCGAATTGTTCTCCAATGGCCGCAATGTCGCGCTGCATCAACCAATCGTCGCCAACTTCAAGTCCGAAGATCCTGCCCGCACCCTCACGAGCCTGACGGATGGCCGGAATTTCTATGGCACAATTTTGCCCATTCGCGCTTGGCTGAATCAGTTGGCTATGCGGCACGAATTCGAACGCGAGCGCCCGTTGGTGAGCACGGAGCTTACCCAGCGCTACGTCCGGCAAAAAGCCAATCTAGCCCGACTCGCCTGGCTGACCGTCTTGCTCGCGCTTGGGGTCGTCGTCATCATTTTGGTAAATCGCATACGACAGAACCGTGCCATCGAGCAAACTCGCAAGCGGATCGCGGCCGACCTTCACGACGAACTTGGGGCCGACCTGCACGCCATCGGCCTACTGAGCGATCTTGCGCTCTCGGCCCGGGCAGCACCGGAGCGACTGGTCGAGCTCCTGCAACGGATGCGGTCGCTCACCGAGCGCACCGGCAAGGCGGCGCGCCACTGTACCAATCTGCTCGAAGCCGTGGACTTGCACGGAGATCTGGTGAACGACATGCGCCACGCGGCCACGCGCATCCTGGCGGACTTAGAGCACCAAATCGAATTCGAGGGCGAGGCCGAGCTACGTCAGCTCAGTCCCCGCAAACGGATCGACCTGCTCCTGTTTTATCAGGAAAGCCTTATCAATATCATCCGTCATTCCGGTGCGACGTGCGCACACACGCGGCTGTCGGCGGCCGGAGGTGCGATCATTCTCGCGGTGACGGACAACGGTCGCGGCCTAGATGGCCAAGTGCCCGCGTCCCTGAATCGCCGGGCGCGCCTAATGGGAGCCGAGGTCAAAGCTGGTCCATCGGAGTTGAAAGGAGCCTGCATCGTTTTGCGGCTCAAACGCCGTTGGTTTGGATTCCTATTATGAAAAATAAAATCCGGGTCATGGTAGTGGAGGACAATCCTCGCTACCGCGAGGTGATTGCCCTCGCTCTCAAACAAGAGCCGGACATCCAGCTCGCAGGCGAGTTTGGCACCGCTGAGATTGCGTTGCGCAGTTTGAAGGTTCGGTTGAGTGGTGAGTTGCCCGACCTCGTGCTTTTGGACCTGCACTTGCCGGGCATGGACGGACTCGAAGCACTGCCTCAGTTTCTCTCTGCCGCGCCCGAGTCCAAGATCATGATCCTCACCCAGTCGAACAATGAGGCCGATGTGTTGCGGGCGATCTCGCGGGGAGCCTCCGGCTATCTGTTGAAATCCTCCACTGTCAGCACGATCACCGACGGAATCCGATCGGTGATGAAGGGCGGTGCCTCGCTTGATGCCGGAGTGGCCTGCTTTGTCCTGAATGCGCTAAAAACTCGGCTACCCAAGAGCAGCTCCGACGGTCTGCTAACCGATCGGCAGACGGAAATCCTCGCCCTGCTGGGCGAAGGATTAGTGAAGAAGGAAATAGCGGAGCGACTTAGGATCAGCTACGCGACGGTCGACGAACACGTTGCCCATATTTACGAACGACTCGGCGTGCGCAATGCTCCGGGCGCAGTTAACAAGGCGCACCTATTGGGCCTTTTTCCGCCTGCAGTTGGGCATCGAGACCGCCATTAGGTTTCGGTGGGTCATCAACGAAGCGCTGTCAGCCTGTGTGGCACTTGGGAGCGTGCGCAGTGTGACTTACCTTGAGTGGGTTGAACATGGCATCGCAAGCGGGGTGACTAGCCGCGGATGAGTGTCCTTCAGTACCTGAGAAGGTCGGTAACTTGTCTTCTCAGATTCGTGGTTACGATGTCGTTGGTATCCATGAGACCGGTGGCCGGGCTGGGTGGACGCCCTCGCCGCGCTGTTCCCTTTAAGATTAGGTCGTAACCCAGCTGCTCCAGCGGTGCCGCGCGACTACTTCGCGTTTTGATTCAAGGGTTTTTCAACGACGAAAGGGGCGGGAAAATCGGCGCCGGTCTGTCCGCCGCGGTCTCGGAGGCGCTTGTCGTTAATACCGCCCTTGGGGGCGTTGAGCGGTATGTTCATGCCGCCGAGCTCCTCCATGCGGGCGTAGAGTTTCGCCTCCATCGCCTGGGCAGTTTTCCGGTGCGCGGGGTCGTAAAAGAGATTCTTAGTTTCGCCAGGATCGGCTTGAATATCGTAGAGTTCATCGAGGTCCCAGAGACCGTAATACGTGATGTATTTATAGCGTTCGCCGCGCAGAGCAAAAACGGTGGGCGATTGGGGAAAGTTCTTCTCCCAGTAATAAGCGTAGAGAAAATTATCGCGCCATGTCGTGGATGTGCCGCGCGCAAGCGGGAGAAAATTGAGGCCGTCCATGTGCGGGGGCGGCGTGAGTCCCATCGCGGTCATGATGGTGGGTCCGACGTCGATGTTGGCGACGGCCTGCTCGACGGTGCGGCCACCGGAGAAGAGCGAAGGGCACTGCATGAGCATGGGGATGCGGATGGAGGCGTCGTAGGCAACGCGTTTGTCGATAAGGCCGTGCTCGCCGAACATGAAACCGTTGTCTCCCATATAGAGGATCAGCGTATCATCGTAGCAGCCCATTTTTTTCAGCTCGCCGACGATGCGGCCGACGCTGTCGTCGACGGCGCAGAGGGTTTCGCAGTAGCGCTGATAGTATTGATCGACGTTGAGGTCGCTGTGGTAGGGAAAATCGACGCCGTGCCAGGAGTTGCGCTGGTCGCGGAGCCACCGGGGCTTGAGGGCGTAGTTCTCCGGAGTGTTGGCAGCCGTGGCGGGGCGGACGAACTTCTTGGAGGCGAACTTACCCTCGTGGCGGGCGGCCGGCGTAAAGTTGGCGTGAACGGCTTTGTGGGAGAGATAAATGAAGAATGGTTTCTCGGCGGGTTTTTGCTGCTTCATCCACTCGACGGCATAGTCGGTGAGTTCGTCGGTGATGTAGCCTTTTTGTTTTTCACGACGGCCGTCGACATTGAGCGTGTAGTTGGGAGTCGGCGGGAGATATTCGCCCTGGCCGCGGAAGCTGACCCAACGGTCGAAGCCGGGCTGCGGTTTATCGTCCTCGCCGCCCATGTGCCATTTACCGAAGAAGCTGGTGGCGTAGCCGGCGCGTTGAAGATATTGCGGAAAATAGAGCGTGCCTGGGGGGATGGGGCGATTGTTGTCGATGACGCGGTGACGAAACGTGTATAGGCCCGTAAGTATGGAGGCGCGGCTCGGAGAACACAGCGAGGTGGTGACGAGGGCGTTTTTGAAGTGAACGCCGTTGCGTGCGAGGGCGTCGAGGTGCGGTGTCTCGGCGATGGGGTGGCCCATAAAGCTCATCGCATCGGAGCGATGATCATCGGTGAGGATAAGAATAACGTTCTTGGGCTTCGCGCCGGGGATGCGTTCGGGGACGACGCCGGTGGGGACCGGAACGACGACGGCGCGGAGTGCGGTGCAAACGAGGACGAGGCAGGAGATGAGCAGACGGTGCATGGTCGTGGAGGTTTGGGATGAACGGTAAAGTAAGTCGTGCAAGCGCGGCGCCTCTTGCAAGCGTTCGTTGGCGAACGCGTGGACTGGCCTAGACTCGCCTCAGGAAATGCGCAGGACTCACCACTCCATCGTGACGCTCGTCACGTAACTCCGCGGCTCGACCCGGCGCTGCCACGTGTAGCCGTTGCCTTGGTCGGAGTCGTTATCGAAGAAGTTGTTCACGTTGAGCTGGGCCGTGAAGTGGTGGTTAAAGAGCTTCATCCGGTAGCTGATGAACGGGTTCATGAGTACGTAGCTCTCGGTGCGAATTTTTGGGAGTACGGTCACGCCGTTTACGATAACGGAGCTACGGATTTTGCCCAGCGCGTAGCGGAAGGAAGCGCCGACTGCTAGGCCTTTGAATTTACCCTCGGTGAAACTGTAGCGCGAGGTCAGAGCGGCAGTCTCGCGCCGAATGATGGAGATATTGCCCTCGGCGGTGTCGAGTTCGAGTTGGGTGATGCTGGTGGCTGCGTTGGGTTCGAGACCTTGAGCCGACGCAGCGGCGCGGGCTTCCGCGAGGTAGGGGCGCACGAGCGGGAAAAGTCGGCCAAATTTCACGTAGTTGACCGAATAGGTGGTAAGCATGGTCCACTTACGCGTGAGATTTGACTGTAATTCAAACTCCCAGCCGTCGGTCACTTGGTCGCGATAGTCGCCGCCGCTCAGGAGGCCTTTGCCCACGGGGAGGAGCGCGTTGAGCTCATTCTGCGCCTGGACGCTAAGGCCGAGGGCGTTGTTTTCCGCCGTCGTGCTGAAGCGTGTGAGGGTGGCGTTGACGCGGTTGTCGAAGAAATTGAAACGCAGGCTGGACTCTATGCCCTCGCCGGTGCGTGGGAGGCGAGGAAGGCCGGTCATTTCGAAGCTGACGCTGTCGGTAAAGAGCGCGGACTCGAAGTAGCCGCCACCGAGTGAAAGCCAAGGAAGCAGACGCAGGACGCCACCGAACGATTGGTTCGTCGTGTAAGCGCGGTTGAACCGCTCGTAAGGCACATTGTAGCCGTTGGCGTCTAGGATCGGCTGGTTGTTCAGATCCACGAGGCGGGTTTCGCCGGTGGCGGCGAAGGCGACAGGCGCTCGCGAGCGGTTTTGCCGGAAGTAGTCGCGGCTGAACCCGAGGGTGGTGCGAAGGCGGCCAGAGAAGAACGCGCCGAGCGAGGTGAGATTCGCGGAGCCGAGCGTGTTATTGAAGCGCGTCTGACTTACGCCTTGGCGGAAAAAGGTGGTGACACCGGGATCGACGGGGAGACGGAGAGTTTGGTCAGCATTGCCCTCCGAGATATAGTATACCGGATGGACGAGATTGTTGCCGTAGGTGGCGGCGGCGCCAGTCAGGCCGCGGCGGGCGATTTCCTTTTGGTCCAACGCGAAACCGAAGACGTCGTTGTAATTGCTTTCGTCGCGGTAGATCCCGCCGGCGATGGTGCGCAGCGAGGAGTTCCAGAATGGCAACTTGGTGTCGTGCACGAGCGACGTTCGCCAGCTCGTGGACTTGTTACCGTCGGTGGTAAAAGTGGGGGTGTGAACCACGAAGTATTGCTCGAAGCGAGGATTAGTAATCGTGGCGTTGGGTACGTTTGGGTGCGGCAGGACGCGATTCACATCAATAAAGATGGCACGGACATTCCCGCCGAAAACGCCGGCACTGGAGTGAGTTTGCAGCCGGGTTGTGTCGTCAACCTGGGCATTGTGCCCGATGAGTAGGCGTAGGTTTTCGCTTAGCCGGTGAGTGAGCTCAATGTTGTAGGCGTTAAATTTTGTGTCGTGGCGGTTGTCGGGTCCGCCCCAATCCATACCCTCGCGAAAGATGCTGCGGGAGGCGGGGAGCAGCGGGTGGTTGAGGGGATTGCCGGGGTCGGCGGCCACATTTGTGACCGGCAGATAGGAGCTGCGATAGGTGGTGGTCGCGGTTGCCTGCATGTCGTAGAACGTACCGGCGATTTTGAGGAAGACGCGGGTGTTGCCCGGAGCGGCGATACGGCGCGTGCCGATGCCGTTGGGCTGCACGCCGGCGAGGTTTGGATTGCCGTCGGTATCATTGGTCGCGGAGCCGCGAACGTAGGCCACGCTCAGATCGCTAATACGGAGGGCTGCAATGTGGTTGCGCGTCGTTCCCTGCTCGTAGTTTAGGTCGACGCGGGTTTTTCCGTCTTGAAATAGCTCCCAGCTCAGCGCGCCGGCGAAACCGCGAAAATCGAAACCGCCGCGCTGGCGGTCTTGCTCGGTCTCGGAGTTGAGGGCGTTGAAACGCAGGCCAAGGCGCGGAGCGAGCCGCTGGTTTACGTCCACCGAGTAGCGCTGAGTGCCGAAGGAATCCATCCGCACCGTGCCGCTTGCGCGGTTGCGAAACAGGGCGCGTTTGGTGGATACATTGATGACGCCGGCGGGATCGACGTCGCCATAGGCGAGACCGCCGGGTCCGCGCGAGATTTCGATGCGTTCCGTGTTGTAGCTGTCGGCGGGCAGAAACCATGGAAACCCGTCGCGCAGCTGGCGGATCGAGGGAATGCCGCGAAAGCTAATTTGGTT
>CAMDRP010000087.1 GCA_945906965.1 Opitutus sp. GAS368
CACCCGTCGTGCTAGAATGGATACCACGTCGTGCCAGATAAAATTAAATTCTGGCAACAACGGTCTTTCTGCTATCACGACCGCCGCGTATTCGTAAGCGACGGCGGTTTGTGGCTAGCCACTTGGCTATTCCCCTAAATCATCGAGGCTAACCACACCGCGCGCATCGCATCGTTGTGGGGTGGGGTAGGGTAGGGCAGGATAGGGTAGGGCTAATCTCAATACGCGACCACTATCGGCTTAATTCGCGACCCATTAGAAATCTGATCTCCAGGATAAACCACCACGTTTTGCCCCTCAGATAAACCCTCCAAAATTTCCGTCTCCCGTCCACTGCTGCGACCCACCCGCACCGTGCGCAACATCGCCCGCTTACCTTCCTCCACATACGTCTGCCACTGCGCGCCGCGTTGAAACAACGCGCCGGACGGCACCTTCAAAATATTTTGACCCGACCACGTTTCAATCCGCGCTTCGACCCGATAATTATCACCCAACGAACGCCGCACCTCGAGAGGATCGGTAAAATCAACGATCACATAAACTCGCTGTTCCTCGACCCCCAACGCCGAGACTTTAGTAAACGCCGAAGGCTCCACCACGCGCACCCGAGCGTTCAACGCCACTGGTCCGCCCCATTGCTCGAGTTGCACGCGCGCGCCCGGTTGGATCGCCACCCCATCCCGCGAAAGCACCTCGATGCGCGCCTCGAGATCGGTCGGATCACCTACTTCTAATAACGCAAATCCCGCCGTCACAAGTCGCTCACTCTCCTGCATCACCCGCAACACCCGCCCACTCACGGGGGACAAAATAACCAAGGGCTCACCCCGCGCCCCCACACCCGCGGGCTGTCCGCGCAATAACAACGCCCGCGCCTGCGCCGCTTCAAACTCCGCGATCTGCCCAGCAAACTCCGCCGCCCGAGCCTCTTGCGCAGTCGTCGTGGCTCGCGTTTCCGCCGCGTCAAATTCCTGCCGCGACAGCGCCCCACTAGCGAACAACGTCTTCTGCCGCGCGAAATCTTCCCGTTGTAAATTCGCATTCGCAACCGCGCGCGCCCGTTGGGCGACTGCCTGTGCAACCGCCGCTTCCGCAGCGCGCACCCGCGCCTCGGCCTGCACGAGACTACGCGCATCCAAAATATCAGCCCCGCCCGATTCCAAGACCGCGAGCACCGTCTTACCCGCCTCCACCACCGCTCCCGGTTTCCAATCAATCCGCCGCAACTGTCCCGCCACAGGACTCGCGATCACATGACGATTTTTTACCCGCGTCATTCCCTCCTCATTCACCGTCACCCGTAAATCACCACGCGACACCACCGCGATTTCCGCCGGCAAAGGCTTCGGCAACAACCCCACCACGATGAGCGCCAATAATCCGCTGCCCACAATCCACGGCAACCAGCGCGACCAACGCCGCGCCTCCGAGTTTTTTTTATTTTTAACCCCAGGTTCAACGCGCGCAGACAAAGATGTTTTCATGATAAATATTTGAAAAATAAAAATTAATCGCGGGCCTTCAACACACCCACCAAATCCAATTGATCAAGCCGCCGGCACGCGAGCAACGCCGAGATCGCCGAGGCTACCGCCACAACCAACACCGCAAACGCGTAATTCTGCGCCGTAAGAATCAACGGCAAACGCACAAACTCCGTGTTTACCGTCATCAAAATCACGCGCGCAAAACCCGAACCGATCAACAAACCACAAGGCAACGCGATCAACGTGAGCATCATCAACTCACCCACCAAGACCGTCGCCACCTCGCCACGCGTAAACCCGATCACCCGCAACGTCGCGAGCTCCCGTTGACGTTCGCTGAGCGAGATCCGCGCACTATTATAAACAATACCAAACGCCACCACCGCGGCAAAGGTCAGATAAATTTGCTGCAACAGACCGATGCTCTGCGCCGTCGTCTCGCGAAATCCCTGCCGGATCTTATTTTTCACGACCACACTACCCGCACGTGGCGAAGCCTTCATCGCGTGCAAGAATTCGTTCCATTGGCCAGCGCCCACCGTAAGATATGCGGCATTGATACGATCGCCCTCACCCAGATGACGATTCAACGCCCCAATTTCCATGTACGCCGCCGTCCCCGCAAAATCCTCGGATAATCCAGCCACCGGCACAGAAAATTCCACCCGCTTACCCTCCAATCCGCGCACAAAAAGTATTTCGCCGATTTTTACCCCGAGGACATCCGCCAACTTTCTAGAAATAACGATGCCCTCCGGCGGTAGACTAATCTGACGCCCGCTGCTATCTATCACCCGAAATAGCTCCGCCTGCGCCGGCAAACCCGTGATACTTAAGCGTCGAAATTGATTGCCCGCGCGCAATTCCACCGCCGCGCCGCGCACCGGCTCCGCCAAAATCACCCCCGGTAGCGCCTTGAAATCCGCCAACGTGCGCGCCGGACTCGGCTCAATGAGCGAGACCATCACCGTCTGCCGTTGGATCAAATCCCACTGATAATCGAGCACGTAACCGATGCCGTCACGAAACGCATTGGGCACGATCAAAATTCCCGTCGCCAAAGCCAACGCACCCACCGTGAGCGACGCACGCACCGGCCGGCGTTCGATATTTCTCAACGCCATCCGAAACGTGACCGTAAACAGCCGGCCAAAACCCAAGCGTTCAACCAACGCAGGTCGGTAGCTCGAAGGCGGCTCAGGCCGCATCGCCTCCGCCGGCGGCAATCGCACCGCGGCACGCACTGAGCCCGCGACGCCGATGATCGCCGCAATCGAACTCACCAAAACCGCCAAAACCACGACGGTTGAGGCGAGTTGGAAATTTAGCGCCGGAAATCGAAAGAAAACATGATACATATCCACCAGCCGTTCCCCTAAAAATACTCCGCCTAAGACCCCCAACGCAGTGCCGCCGGCGACGATCACGATGGAAAATTTAAGATAGTGCCGACCGATCTCGCCGTTAGAAAAACCGAAAGCCTTCAAGATCGCGATCTGTTCACGCTGCAAGGTAATCTGCCGGCCCATGACCGCGTTGGTCATAAACGCGGCGACACTGAGAAAAACGAGCGGGAATCCAATGGAGAGTCCGTTGAGAATATTGATTTCATCGCGCAAGCGCGTGTGGGAAGGATGCGAGGTACGGCCATAAGCACCGCGACCGCCGTAAGGCCGCAAGATGTGATCGACGGCCGCGATCACCGCTGGCTCAGACGCTCCCGGCACCAACTGCAAGGAAAGCTGATTGAACGCACCATCGAGATTACTGGCCCGCGCGAGCTCCTTATACGGCATCCAAAAAACTCCGTACGTTTTATTGTTGGGCAACGCGGCACCTGGCGGTGCTTCGAAAATGAATTCCGGAGAAAGCACGATACCCGCGATGCGGAAATTTTGCCGCCGACCATAAAGCACCGCCGCTATCTCGTCTCCAGGCTTGAGCTGATTCGCCTGCGCAAAAGCTTCTCCGACCAAAATCTCGCCTGTCGATTCACGCCCCACCAAAATACGCCCAGCTCGAAGATGTAGCCGATTCAGCGTGAGTTCACCTTGCTCGGGAAGTGATTGGATAAGCCCCGTCGCGGGTTCGATCACACCCGGCAAATCGAGCGTAACCGATAACGCGATACCGGTCTGTACCGTGGCGACGCCAGGAATCGCAGCGAGTTGAGCCGAGACGGAATTGGGCGCGCGTTTGAGGCGGGAGAAAATTTGCGCGAAATGATTGTCGCGGTAATAAGCATCGCGCGTCGTCTCCAACGAGACGATGAGGCTACGCGTCATGATCATCATCGCCAAACCACAAGCCATGACGATAGCCACGGCCGCCGCTTGCGATTTCAAGGCGCGAAGATCGCGGATTAATTTGAGATCCAGCAGCGACATCACGAATCCGCGTAGGCTTTACCACGCCAGCGTGCTGGCGGCGGCGCGCGTAAGATTATGTTTTTCACCCGTGATATGACCGTCGGAAAGCGTGAGGACACGATCCGCCATTTCGGCCATCACGGAATTATGGGTGATGATCAACGTGAGCGTGCCGAGCTCGCGATTAATCCGCTCGATCGCTTCAAGAACCGCCTTCCCCGTGTTCACATCAAGCGCTCCCGTAGGCTCATCGCACATGAGAACAGCGGGGCGTTTTGCAATGGCGCGAGCGATCGCGACACGTTGTTGTTCTCCGCCGGAAAGCTGCGCGGGGAAATGATCCATGCGGGCCCCGAGCCCCACCATATGCAGCGCTTCCTCGGGGGTCATTGGATCCGCGGCGATCTCGGTGATCAGCGCGACGTTCTCTCGAGCGGTCAGGCTCGGAATCAGATTATAAAATTGAAAAACAAAGCCCACCGCTTCGCGCCGGTAACGCGTCAAACCCGCTTCGTCGGCGCCGCCAAGATCCCAGCCCCGATAAAATAAACTGCCGCTGGTGGGCGTATCGAGTCCGCCCAGCAAATTCAGCAAAGTCGATTTACCGCTGCCAGAAGCTCCGAGCACGACGACTAATTCTCCGGCGCGACACTCAAGATCCAGTCCGGCTAATGCGCGCACCATCGCGTCTCCTTCGCCATAGGTTTTGGCTAATGCCCGAGCCTGAAAAACCGGAGCTAAATCAGATTCTGCGGAAGTGAATGCGGCGTGGGCCATGGAACTAATGATACTGCGCACCGGACTCCTGCCCGCAACGCGCAAAGGGTACATTCCGCCAAAAAAAAAGACCGCGGCTTGATACCACGGTCTCGAACAAGAAATTAGCCTATGCCACTATCAGCGTGGCACACAGCAGAAGATCAAAAGAACGTGTAGTATTTATTTTCCGACAACCGCTGGATGAGCAGCGCGAGCTCCATCGCGTGGTAATCACCCCACATCGACGATTCGCCGCAGGGTACTTTCTGGCCCTTCGGCACGTGATCCCAGCCGTTCGGCCGGTGATAAACACTGTGCAAGAGGAGCCCTTGGTGTTTTTTGTCGGTCGAAAGATACGGCTCAGCAAAAAGAGTATCAGCGATCGTAAGACCCGCTTGAAAATATTTTTTGCCGGCGGCTTTTTCGCCGTTCGCATCGAGCCAACGGCCGAGACGGAGCATGCCTTGCGCGGCGATGGCGGCAGCGGAGCTGTCGACCGGCTCGTGAGCGTTGAACGGATCGGCGGCGCGCTTGGTGAAATCACCGAGTTTGTGCGTGTTAAGCGCAGCACTGTCCCAGTAAGGAATGCCGTCTTTCGCAGAATAGCCATCGATGTAATAATCGCTCGTGGCCTTCGCGGTCTCCAAAAAAAGATCCGTGACCGCACGCCGGCCGCCAACCGCATCGAGGTCAGAGCCTATCACGGTGTCGAGAAACTCCAATTGCTCGGCGTAACCCGTGATGATCCAGGCGGCACCGCGCGTCCACGTCGTGAACGGCGAGTAACCTTGCTGGGAGGACGGACAACGGAATTGGCCGTCGTTGCGATTGAAAACACTCTCGTGCGCCACGCGGCCACGGACGTCGTAACTGTCACGGCCCTGGCCGAAAAAGACGTTGAAACGTGCGGTCGTCGCCGCGTGCTCGATCGCGCGGTGCAGCAGATTCGTGGGCTTGTCGCCTTCGCCCATGAGCGAGTGACCGAGCTGATGCGCGACGACGAGCGAGCGCATGGAGCGAATCGTATCGGCAAACAACGACTGCGGGCCGTTAAACGAATACACGTAACCGCTCGGCGCCACACCAGCGGCACCGGGAATCGGCGACCACGGTTGCTTGTACTGCGTGGGTGCGTAGCGCGCCGCTTGCACGGCGCCAGAAACTTTCAACGCCATCTCGGTGTAATCGAGCTCGGCTTGGTTGAAGCGTGTCTTGCCCTCGAGCATGAGGCGGCGCTGGTTGCCGTACGTGGAGACGTTGTTGAAACCATGATCATGCACGCCGATGTGCGAGACGTGCGAGGCCATGTGGCGCACCGTCTTCACTCGGCCCCGTTCGAGCATCGCCGTATCCCCGGTCGCATCAAAGTGGAGAAACGCCATGCCGAACTGAAAACCCTGCGTCCATTCGGTCCAGCCGCGTGAGGTGTATTTACCCTGCACCGTAAAAACGGGTGTGCCCTTGCTGGGGTCCCAGGCGGCGTCGATCGCGCGAATTTTTTCGCCGGCGAGTTCAAACACGCGGGCGGTTTTTTTTGTAAGCTTGGCCGGAGTAAGGGTGGCGTTGATTTTCATAACGGGAACATAGAGAGAACCATGAACCCGCCGGACTGCACGAAAGTTTTTTAATCCCACGCCATTTAAACCTTCACGACATGTAGGCCCGGGGCAGGCTTGCACGTAATCCCCGAGAGGACGATAGTCAGCCGTATGCCACCGGTTATGGAACTCTTCCTGAAAGCGTTCATTCCACTCTTCGTGGCGATCGATCCCATCGGACTCGCCGCGGTTTTTCTCGCGCTCGGGCAAGGTGCACCGCCGGAACAACGACGTCGCATCGCCAAACAAGCCACCTGGACGGGCGGGGGAGTGGCGCTGCTATTTTTATTTCTCGGCCAATCCATCTTCACCGCCATCGGCATCACGACGAGCGACTTTCAAATCGCCGGCGGCCTTATCCTTTTCATCCTCGCCGCGCGCGATCTCATCCACTCCGCCGCCGAAGAACCGGCCAAACTCGCTGAGGATTTTGGCGTCGTGCCTTTAGGTATGCCGCTGATCGCGGGTCCAGCTTCGATCACAACGTTGATCTTACTCGCTCAGACGCTGGGGCTCGCCGTGACACTCGCGGCTCTCGCGGTAAATCTCATGCTCGTCATCCTAGCATTTGCTTACAGCGAACGCCTCGCACGACTCATCAGTTCGACCGGTCTGCGCGCGATTTCTAAAATTATTTCCATGCTCCTCGCCGCAATTGCTATTAGTATGATTCGTAAAGGCTGGACCGGATAACTTCTCCACGGCTTCTCGTTCGTTCGCTATAAAAAACTCACCATGAAATTTCCCCTGAGTACCCTCGTGCTCGCATCCGCCTTAACCACCGCGTTAAATGCCGCCGATCCCAGACTCACCGGCTTAACCGCGGCTTTGCAGCCGGCGCTAGATGAAAAAGAAATTGCCGGCGCAGTCACGTTGGTGATTTCCCACGAAAAAATCCTCCACGTTGAAACTCATGGTTTCGCTGACGTCGCCACCCAACGTCCCATGACGCCAGACACGATGTTCAATATCATGTCCATGACCAAGCTCATGACCGCCACCGCCGTGCTCATGCTGCAAGACGAGGGGAAACTCAACCTCACCGACCCGGTCGCGAAATTCATTCCCGCGTTTGCCACGCTCAAGACTCCTTCGGGCCGGCCGGCTAATATCACCCTTCTTCAGATTTTGACCCACGTGTCCGGCCTCGGCGAAGCCACTGCCGCAGCCGCCCGCGATGCCCGCACCCTCGCCGATCTCGTGCCGCTTTGGCTCGCCGCTCCCATGCAAAACGAGCCTGGCGTCAAATGGCGCTACTGCCAGTCCGGCATCAACACGGCCGCCCGCATCGTCGAGATTGTGAGCGGCAAGACCTTCGATGAATTTCTTGGCGCCCGCCTTTTCGTTCCACTCGATCTCAAACACACCACCTTTTATCCCTCTGCCGAGCAGCTGCCTTTCCTCGCTACAGCTTACACGAAAAATAAAAACTCCGGCGCACTCGAAGCAGCCCCCACATCACCGCCCGCGCGTGGCACTCGCCCACCCACTGGCAATGCCGGTCTATATTCCTCGGCTCACGACTACGCCCGTTTTTGCCAAATGCTGCTCAACGGCGGCACCGTCGATGGGCAACGCTACCTCTCGCCCGCCGCGCTACAGCTCCTCTCCACGTCGCAAACGCCCGCCGACATGCCCACCGGCTTTTTTCAAAACGCCACCTACGGCCAACGCGGAACGAACTACGGCTGGGGCATCGGCACCTGCGTTTTGAAAACTCCTCACGCCGGCGTCGCCGCGATGCTTTCACCTGGCAGCTACGGCCACGGTGGCGCCTGGGGGACGCAAGCCTGGGTCGATCCCGTGCGCGGCGTCGCTTATATCCTCATGGTCCAACGCACCAATTTTGCTAACAGCGACGCTAGCGACGTCCGCCGCGCGTTTCAACAAGCCGCGGCCGACGCTCTTGCCGCGAAATAAAAATTCGCGCGGTTTTTTCAGCCGCTTTTACCCGCCGAATTTCGTCATCAACTCCGCGTAGATTTTCGCGCTCGCGATCAACTCTTTCACCGAAGCGCGTTCGTCAACGCCATGATAATCAATCCCGCCCGGACCATAACCGAGTGTCGGGATTTTACGGTGCGCGGCGAAAAAGTGCATATCGTTAAAACCCGTCGAAACATTAAAGACCGCTGGCTCCTGCCGCACTGCGGCGACACTCGCCGCCATCGCCGCGAAAAACGGATGTGTGGGCGGCGTAAAGCACGCGAAGTTCTCGGAAATTTTCGCCACCGTGATCCGGCACTGGGGAATTTTATGAGCAGCGAGCGCGAGCGCGGCGCGCAGTTCTTTTTCTGCGGCAGCGTGATTTTCCATCGCGAGCACGCGACGATCGATGGTGAACGTCGCCATCGCAGGTACCGTGTTGATCTTCGCGCCTTCCCCGCAGCCAAAGACGCCGCCGATATTTAAAGTCGGCACCATCGTGCGTCCTTCGGGGGTTTTAAATTTACGGCGGGCCAGTTCTTTTTTGTGCACGTTGAGCCCGAGCACGAGCGCCGCCATTTTTTCGAGCGCGTTGACGCCGCGTTCGGGAGTCGAACCGTGCGCGGGCCGGCCGTGAACCGTGACCTCAAGCCACACGACGCCATTATGACCGCAGCACACCGCGGAACCCTCGCCACCCTCCATCACAACGGCGTAGTCGGGCTTAATCGGCGCATGCTCCACGAGCCAACCAGTACCCAGCGCCGAATCCGTTTCCTCGTCAGCGGTGAAAGAAACCTCGATGTTCATGCGCGGAACGGTGCGCGTGGCTTGCAGCGCCTCGAGGGCCATGAGCAAGCTCGCGATCGAGCCCTTCATGTCGGCCGTGCCACGGCCAAAAATCCAGCCGCGCTCAACCGCTCCGCTAAACGGACTACCGTGGCGCCAACGACCCGAAACCGGAACGACATCGTAATGCGCGTTGAAATGAATCGTTTTCGTCGCGCCCCGCACGCCCAGTTTGCCGAGGACGTTATAACGAGGAAATCCGCGTTGGGCGGCGGGTAGTGATTTTTTTAGCAAAGCCGCCGGGATGGGATAACGTTTTGTTTTTAATCCCAGCGCTGTGAGATCGCGGGTGAGGCCGGCGGTGATCTTGTCGTAGTTTTCTCCCGGAGGATTGACCGTGGAGATGCCGATAAGGGTTTGCAGGCGACGGAGGAGCCCAGGGGCGTGGAGATCGATGTAGGCAGCGGGCGTCATGGCGAAAAAATTAACTCAGTGCACGCGCGTGAATTCGACGTAGGCGAGCCGTGCGATGGTGAGCGTGACCATGGTCAGAAACACCGGCCGGATGAAGCGAGCGCCTTTTTTCACCACGAGCCCGGCACCCAGCCGCGCACCCACGATTTGGCCCGCAACCATCACCCCGCCCGCCATCCAGTCGACCTGACCCACCGCGATGAAAACACCCAGCGAGGCTAAATTACTCGCAGCGTTCATCACCTTGGTGTGACCCGTCGCCGTCATGAAATCTTGGCCAAGCAACAGCACGAGTGCGATCGTCCAAAACATGCCTGTACCCGGCCCGAAAAATCCATCGTAGAAACCCAGGCCGATCCCAGCGATAAACCAGAAAACATTCGACGCGATCCGCGGCTCGCGTTTTTTCTGGCCGATCTGTGGGTGAAAAATCGTATAAATTAAAATCACCGCCAACAGCCACGGGATCAGTAATCCCAGCCGACTGGCATCAATCCGCTGAACCGTCCAAGCCCCTACAAGCGCGCCCACAAAGGTGAGCACCACTCCAAGCCGGCACCGCCGCCAATCCATGACCCCGTGCCGCGCATAATGCACCGCTGCCATACTGCTGCCAAAAAGCGACTGTAGCTTATTTGTCCCCAGCGCCAACGGCACAGGAAACCCCGCCATCAATAACGCCGGCAACGCAATCAATCCGCCACCGCCCGCGATCGAATCGATTAACCCCGCGGCTAATGCCGCAAGAAATAGCAACGGGTAAATCCAAGGCGCCAAATCCATCACCGCAGTTTCGCGACAAACCACGAAAAACGAAAGCTTGGAGACTGCGTTCGACGTTTTTACGATATTTGCGCGAGATCATTTTTGACAGGGCTCAACGCCATGCGCACGCTCCACCATCATCATGAGCTTGGCTGACCTCCGCAAAGATTACGCCCTCGCCGGGCTGAATGAAAAAGACCTCGCCCGCGATCCGTTTCGCCAGTTCGAGAAATGGTTTCAAGAAGCTGAAGCCGCAAAAATAACTGAGCCCAACGCCATGACGCTCGCCACCGCCAATCGCGAGGGCCGCCCTTCCGCTCGCACCGTGCTCCTCAAAGGTCTCGATGGTCGCGGCTTTGTTTTCTACACCAACTACGAAGGCCGCAAAGGCCGTGAGCTTGAGGCCAACCCACGCGCTAGCCTTGTATTTCCGTGGATCGTATTGGAGCGCCAAGTCATCATCGAAGGCACCATTACCAAAGTCGCACGCGAGGAAAGCGCTGCATATTTTCACTCACGCCCCCGCGCCAGCCAACTCGGCGCTTGGGTCGCGCAACAGAGCGCGGTCATTCCCGGACGCGCCACGCTCGAAGATGCGATGAAGGCCTTGGAAAAAAACTACGCCGGCGCCGATGTGCCACTGCCACCCAACTGGGGCGGCTATCGCGTAGCGCCAGAAACGATCGAATTTTGGCAAGGCCGCCGCAGCCGCTTGCACGATCGCTTGCGCTATCGGCGCGAAACAGATGGCAGCTGGATCGTCGAACGTCTCGCGCCCTAAATTATTTTTTAAATTCATCCGTCGGTCCGCCTTATGCGCATTTTTCTCACCGGCGCTTCTGGTTTGGTCGGAGCGGCTTTCGCCCGCGCGGCCGCGCGCCGCGGCCACACGGTCACAGGCATCGTCGGTGGATTCACGGGAGAATTACCCGGTCTCACCGCACGCCGAGCGCTGGATCTTGGGGATGCATCCGCGGTCACCGCCGCGTTGTTGGAAGTTTTTCCCGACGCCATCGTAAATTGCGCCGCGCTTTCCGTACCAGAAACGTGTGACGCCGATCCCGCCCGGGCGCAGACGTTAAACGTCGCTCTTCCCACCTTGCTCGCGCGGCTCGCGCATCACTTAAGCGCTCGGCTGGTCCATATTTCGAGCGAACAAGTTTTTGATGGGTGTCGCACCTCGGCCTACGTCATCGGCGACGCCACTTCGCCGATCAATCTTTACGGCCGACAAAAAATTGAAAGTGAGCGCGCGGTCCAAGCCCATGCGGCGGAATTCGCGGTAACCCTGCGAGCGCCCCTACTCATGGGTAACAGCCCAAGCGGAAAACGTAGCAACCATGAACGGCTTTTCGCCGACTGGGCCGCGGGACGCGCGGTGAGACTTTATGCGGATGAGTTTCGCCAAACCTGTACGGCGGAAAATCTCGCTGAAGTCATGCTAGAGTTGTGCGAGCGCCGCGACGTGCGCGGAGTCTGTCATTGGGCCGGCGCGGAGCTGTTATCGCGCTACGAACTAGGTCGCCGGATTCGCACGCATTTTAAACTCAGTGAAATCGACGCACCGATCACCGCGATCACGCGCGCGGAATCACCCGCGGCAGCCAAAAAACGCCAGGCGTGTCTCGCGCTGGATCTCGCGCCTCTACGCGGCCTTTTGAAAACCCAGCCTCAGACCATCGAAGCTCAACTCGCCGAACTCCACGTGCCCGCGACGAGTCGAGATTGGTATTTTTCACGGCATTAATTTTATGGCGACGATGACTTTGGATATTTTGCCCACGCGCACAGGCGGTGCCGCTGAAAACATGGCGACGGATTTTTTGTTGCTACAGCGTTATCCTCGGACGGAAGCCGCGCGATTTCGTCACTATGGTTGGCACGGGCCAGCGTGGACATTTGGTTACAGTCAGAAAATCGCCTTCGTGCGCACGCGGATACCAGCAGAGTCCAATCCCAACGAAGTATGTCGTCGGGCCACGGGCGGTGGCGTGGTGGATCATCGTGAAGATTGGACATATGCGCTCGTGATTCCGCGTGGTTTTGCGTTCGAAGAATTGCGCGCCACGGAAAGTTATCGGCGCGTGCATGAATGCCTGGCAACGGCCTTGCGCGAACAAGGCGTGCCCGCGGTGGTCAAGACCCACTGTGAACCTCCCGCCGAAGGTGAAGTCGCTTGCGGACCAGCAGGCGTGTGTTTTCAGCGCGCGGAACTTTACGACGTCGTTCACGGCGACACCGGAGAAAAAATCGCCGGAGCAGCCCAGAAGCGGAATAAACGCGGTTTATTATTCCAAGGTTCGCTGTGGCGTCCAGCGGTGAGTGCGTCGGCGATAAATTGGGGTCTTTTTGGCACGACGTTCGTCACCGCGTTGGCGACGGAACTAGGTGCGGCCGCAGAAGAAAAACCGTGGCCAGATTTTAACGAAGAAGAACTGAGCGGTCTGGTTGAGCAGTACAGCTCAAGCGAGTGGGTGCAATACCGCTGAACTAAACGAGAAACTCTATTCGTTTATACCGGTAAAAAATTGGCGCCCGTTATTCGTAACGTTGCGCGCGACCGAGGTAATTGAGCATCCAGATTTCTTTCCACACGCGATAGCGGCCTTCGTGCGTGATCTTACCAAAATCTTCGCGCTCGGGATGAGGATGAAGGAAACCTAATTCGGTGTTGAGACGGTCGAGTTCGCCTTGCGTGGCGTTGAGATCGTAGAGGGGTTCAGTCGTAAACGACGACTCGATGGCTTTGGCTAAAAGGAGGCGCGACCGATGCCGAGCGAGCAACCGCGGCAGAGAACGGCTCCAGGGACGACGTTCCACAAACCAGTTTTCAGGATAAAAACCCGCAAACGGCACCGTGAGATTATCCGTCACGTAGCGAGCGCCTTCGACCGTGAGAGAGGTCAACGTGTAGCAAAGCCCGATCGCGCCGTTGCTCTGTGGGAGAAACGTGATTTGCACGCGCAAAGTCGCGGCGACGTCTTGATAAACCGAGACCCGTAAATAAAGCCCGCCGCCGACTTCAGCTTTGAGGGCTTGAATCTGACGAAAACCCTGTCCGCGTAACCATTCGCGGATTTTTAAAAGGCGGGGTTGCACCGGCCATTCTTCACCCGAGGAGTTAATCGCGTAGCGGGGAAACAA
>CAMDRP010000088.1 GCA_945906965.1 Opitutus sp. GAS368
CGCGACTTCGTCAAAGATCCAGCGCGACTCGCTGCGATTCTTGCGCAAACTAAAAAGTCGCTGGCCGGCGCGGCGGCGGTGAACGCGACCCGCCACGGCCTGGTTGCTTTGCTCGAGTCCACCGGGTTGCCGGTTGAGACCGCCACCGGTGGGCGTACCAAGTTTAATCGGACTCGCCTGGGTTTGCCTAAAACTCATGCGCTGGACGCAGCGTGCGTCGGCCAAGTCGATCAGTTGTTCGGCGCGAACCAAGTCCCCCTGGGCATTAAGTGCATGGGTCGCGGCTCGCACCAACGCACGCGCCTCACCGCTGATGGCTTCCCCCGCGGTTATCTGACCCGCCATAAAAACCACTTCGGCTTTCGTACCGGCGATCTTGTCCGCGCCTGCGTTCCGGCTGGCGCGAAGCAAGGCACACACGCCGGTCGTGTCGCCGTCCGCGCCTCGGGCAGCTTTAACGTGCAGACCCAGCTCGGGGTCGTGCAAGGTATCGCCCACCGCTTTTGCGCGCTGGTCCAACGCGCTGACGGCTACGCCTACTCACCAGCTTAATTTCGTTCCGATTCCTTCCCACACTCCAAAACAATTTTTGCGTGGCTTCCTCCTGGTCCTAAAGGGCCAGGTTTCCGCCACGTCTCCCAAAGATGAAGCTATTGCCCCTCTTCCTTCTGTTTCTAGGTGCCTCGGTCGGCTCCGGTGCAACTGACCAAGCGATCAATCAAGTTCGCGTTGTTGTTCTCACAGATATCGAGAACGAGCCCGACGACGCGATGTCGCTCGTTCGTTTTCTGACCTATGCCAACGAGTGGGATGTCGAAGGACTGGTCGCGACGACGTCGATTCATCAGCAAAAAAAGACCGCCGCTTGGCGCATCCGCGAGATCGTCGAGGCTTACGCGAAAGTTCAACCCAACCTCGCGTTGCATGCACCCAATTTCCCGAACGCGGACCAGTTGCGATCCGTTATCCGCGAGGGTCGATCCGACTACGGACTGCAGGCTGTGGGTGAGGGGATGGATTCTCCCGGCTCCGAGTTGCTCATCGCCGCCGCGGACCGCGACGACCCTCGTCCGCTTTGGATTCTCGTCTGGGGCGGCCCCAATGTCCTTGCGCAGGCGCTTTGGAAGGTCCGCGCCACGCGTTCCCCAGCCGCGCTGGACCGGTTTGTTCGCAAACTGCGCGTTTATGCGATTTCCGATCAGGATGACAGCGGGCCGTGGGTCCGTCGCACGTTCCCCGATCTGTTTTACGTCGTCAGCCCGGGTCTTCACTCAGGCGGGGCCTACCACTTCGCGACGTGGAGCGGAATCGGCGGCGACCGATTTCATGGTCGCTTCGTCGGCGCTAATTTCGCCCTCGTGGACAATCCTTGGCTTGACGAGCACGTGCGCCGGAAGGGTCCGCTTGGCGCGCAGTATCCCCAAGTAAAATTTATGATGGAGGGCGACACGCCCAGCTTTCTCAACCTGATTGGCAACGGTCTGAGCGATCCCGAGCGGCCCGACTGGGGTGGATGGGGCGGGCGTTATGAACTCTATACTCCGCGTGTCCAAAAATGGTTTTCTGAGCCCGAAACTCGTCCGTTTTGGAGCGATGCCACCGATGAGGTTTTCGGCGTGGATGGCCACTGGCATACGAGCAATCAGGCTACGATCTGGCGGTGGCGCGCCGCCGCTCAAAACGATTTCGCCGCTCGCATGGATTGGACCATCAAGTCTTTCGCCGAGGCCAATCATCCGCCCATTCCTCGACTTGATCACGCGGCGAAGCTCACGGCCAAACCCGGCGCGCGTGTCGAGCTCGGCGCCACCAGCTCCATCGATCCCGACGGCCACGCTCTTTCCTTCGCTTGGTTTTACTATCCCGAGGCCGGAACCTTTACCGTTTCGTCGGCGCGCACGGGCAACCCGATCAAGATCGAACACGCGGATCAGGCGCAGGCCTGGTTCATCGTCCCAACCGAGCGGGTGCTCCGCCTCGGCTCCCTCCACCTCATTCTGGCCGTCACCGATCAGGGCAGTCCTGCGCTGACGCGCTACCGGCGCGTGATCGTCACAATCGCCGATTCCAAGGCGAAGAACCTTCCATGAACCTGTTGCAATTCGGTGCACTCCATTTTGTCGCGTTGGTATCTTTGACCGCGGTTCACGCCGGTGAAAAGTCGCTGGTGGACACCTCTCGCTCGCCCGCCGCGCGCATGTATATGACCGATCTCGCCGATGTGAAATGGAACGGCGGCTTGCTCGGGGAACGCTTTGAAGTGTGTCGAACCACGATGGTCCCGCACCTGTGGGAGATTTTTAGCGATCCGAATAAGAGTGCCGCTTGGGCGAACTACCGAATCGCAGCCGGCCTCCAGCCGGGAAAGTTTTCGGGCCCGCCGTTCAACGACGGCGATTTTCTGAAGTGGTTTGAAGCGCTCGCTCAAGTCTACGCCGTCACGCGGGATCCCGCCATCGATTTAGAAATGGACCGCATTATCGACGTCATCGCTAAAGCGCAGCGCGAGGACGGCTACCTGCACACGCAGAAAATAATCCCGCAACGCCAAGGTCTCGCCACCGCCAAGGCCAAGGAATTCGAAAATCGTGAGCACTTTGAGACCTACAACATGGGGCACCTCATGACCACGGCCTGTGTTCACTACCGCGTCACCGGTAAGACCACCTTGCTCGATTGCGCCCGCAAGGCTGCTGACTACATCGAGCGCCTCTGCGCGAATCTCCCCGCCGACCTAGCCCGCAATGCCATCTGTCCCTCGCACTACATGGGGGTAGTCGAACTCTATCGAGTCACCCGGGAAACGCGCTACCTCGCACTTGCAAAGCAACTCATCGAGATCCGCAGCCTCGTGACCGAGCAGGACGGCAGCGACCACAATCAGGACCGCGTCCCGTTCCGCGCGATGACTCAGGCCGTTGGACATGCCGTGCGCGCCAACTACCTCTTCGCCGGTGTCGCCGATGTTTTTGCCGAGTCCGACGACCCGACCTTGCTCAAGACTCTGGCCACGCTCTCCGAGGATGTGGCCGGTCAGAAACTCTACATCACCGGCATGACCGGTGCGATTTACGACGGAGCTTCTCCCGACGGAGTGGATCACCGGCAGCACAAATTCATCAAGACGGTTCACCAAGCCTACGGCCGCGATTTTCAATTGCCGAATCTCACCGCTTATAATGAAACCTGCGCGACGATCGGTTACGCGATGTGGATGTGGCGGATGCTGGCGATCACCGCCGATTCCCGCTATGCCGATCTTTTAGAGCAGTCGCTCTACAACGGTATTTTGCCCGGCATCAGCCTCGAGGGAAAAGACTATTTCTACGTCAACGCTCTGCGCAAAGATGCCGATTTCGATTGGCCACTACGTTGGTCCCGCACCCGCACACCCAACCTCAAAGCCAGCTTTTGCTGTCCGCCCAACGTCGTTCGTACGATCGCCGAGGCGCACAACTACGTTTACGCCCTGTCGCCCGACACCCTTTGGGTTCACCTTTACGCCGCCAGCACCCTCGACACGGCGTGGACTGACGGCGCGCGGATCAAACTCCGCCAAAAAACCGAATACCCGTGGGCCGGCGCCGTTACTTTCACCGTCGAGGCCGCGCCCGACCGCGCCATCGCGCTCAAGCTCCGAGTCCCCGGCTGGCTCCGCGCCGGAGCCGCCACCCTGCTGGTCAACGGCCAGCCTTTCTCCGTCGCGCTCACTCCCGGCGCTTACGCAGAAATCAAGCGCACGTGGCGCGCTGGCGATACCGTGCAGTTCACGATGGATTTTTCTCCCGTGCTGATGGAGGCCAACCCACTAGTCGAAGAGACCGTCAACCAGGTCGCCATCAAGTGCGGACCGCTCGTTTACTGCGTCGAGTCGAACGATCTGCCCGCCGGCGTGCGCCTACGTGATGTCGCGCTCTCGTTGCTCACGCCGCCCGAGTTTACCGCGCAACGCGAGACGATCATCAACGCCGAGGTCCGCACGCTTTCCTTTCCTGCCCTCGCGTTGAGTCGCGCCGCTTGGACCGCCGGCGAACTTTACCGTGAGACCACCGCCCACCCTCCGCGCACGATCACGCTCAAAGCCGTGCCTTACTTCGCTTGGGGTAATCGCGGCGATACGGACATGAGTGTCTGGCTCTCCGCCCGCTAACCACCGCCATCAACGACCCAAACCCCATGTCCTCGCGCCGTCGTTTTCTTCGCCGGCTCGCGGCCACCGCCACCGCCGGCTTGCTGGCTGGCTGGCTGGGCGCGGCGGCGCGACCTCGCGCAGCTGATGCCGTTGCGCCTCATGGGGCCTTGATTCAGCGCTACCGGATCGCCGTCTGCGATTGGATGATTCTCGAGCTTCAGAGACTGGGCGCGTTTCCCCTTGCGAAGGAAATCGGTGCCGACGGCGTGGAGGTGGAGATGGGCGGGCTAGGGGATAGCGTCACCTTTGACAGCCGCCTTGTTGATCCCGTCGTGCGGCGATCGTTTCTTGATTTTTGCTAATGCTCTCCAACGAGGCCGCGATGTCTCCGCTGAGCTACGCACGCTCGGGCAAGAGCGCATCTGCCAGATCCATGCCACCGACGAGGATGGGTCTGGCTTCAACACCCCCCCGCCTCGCCCGGCGGCAGGTAAACGCGACGCTTGATGCGATGACATGGTCCGGCCGGTTGGTCGTGGAGCGTTCTCGCGATGCGAAAGACGCGAGGAACGTGAAACGAAACTTCAGCGCCAACGTAGCCTGTTTGAAAACGGTCTTTTAAACGCTCCGTTAATCAGCCCAGACCTAAAAATGCACCTCTCCCTCAAGACTGCGCTCGAGCGGCGTCGCTTTCGTCGTCCTTGGCTAGAAATAAGACTGTCCGTTCTTCCTTCTCTTCGACGAGCCCCAACCTTAGCCCTCTAATCTACCAAACCCCTATCCCTATGCATGCTATCGTGTGTCGTTTTCTCGTCCTGATTTTAGCTCGGTTTCGCTCCTTCAGGCGCCCCGCTTTCGCGGTCATCGCGCTCGGCGCAACGGCCTTCGCTCCCATCGCCTTTGCTCAGGTTGCGACGACCGGCGTGATCGGCGGACGCGTGCTTAACTCGGGTAACGGCCGCTACGTCGGCAACGCCTTAGTGGCGGTGGAGGGCACAAGACTCGAAACGGTCTCCGACGACTTTGGTTTTTTTGAGCTTAGAAACGTGCCCGTCGGCCCAGCCCAGGTGAAAGTAACTTATGCAGGTGAGGCGCCTCAAACCGTTTTGGTGGAAGTCGTGGCCGGTAAAACTACGCCGCAGGAGATCCGACTCGGCAAACCCGCGGCGAGGCTTCCCAACGATTCCGTCGTATTGGACGTATTCCAGGTGGCGGCCGATCGTTTCAAGAATGCCCGCGAGATCGCGGTCAACGAAGAGCGCCAGTCGGTGAACATCAAGAACGTCATCTCAACCGACCAGTTTGGCGATATTCCAAGCAACAATGTCGGCGAACTCGTGAAGTTTCTCCCCGGCGTGCAGGTCTCCTACGGTGCCTACAACGGCAACAATCAGGGTTATTCCGATTCCGACGCGTCGGGCGTCTCCATTCGCGGTTTTGGCGCCGAAGACACCGCTATTTTGATCGACGGCCTTCCCGTGGCCAACGCCGCTCCCGGTGGTCTCACCCGCCAAGTCGGTCTCGATCAACTCTCGATCAACAACGCCTCACGCGTCGAACTCATCAAGGTCGCCACGCCCGATATGCCCAACAACTCGATCGGCGGTCAGATCAATTTGATTTCACGGAGCGCCTTCGAGCAGGCGAGGGCGAGCTATGCCGCGCGGGTTTTCTTTAATTTTAATTCCCAAGAACCTCCGAAGTTCAGCAAGACTGCCGGCCCGGTCAACAAGGCCACCTACAAGACTACGCCCGGCGTCGAAATCAGCGCCACAGTGCCGTTTAGCTCGAAAATTGGTGTTTCGCTGACGGCCAGCGCAGCGGACGAATACAATTCCAGCCATCGCGCGGAATCAACCTACACCACCTTCTCCGCGGTGACCAACGCGGCAGGCAAGCCGCTCACAATCGATAATCCGGGTCTCACCCGCTTCCGCGTCACGGACATTGCTCGTCTGACCGAGAAGCGTTCCAGCAATCTGCGTTTCGACTGGAAACCGACCCCGGCTCAAATGATCAAAGCCAGCGTCCAATACTCCTCTTACTCCGGAGCTGAAGGTCAGCGCCGGCTCGATGCCCGTCCGACCGTTGCCGCGGGAGCGGACTGGAATGCGTCGCAATTCATCGGTACCCCGGCGAACAGCACTCTGGATATGACGGTGACCACCCGCGACGTGCAGGGCTCAACCAAGAGCGGCCAGTTGCAGTATTTCTTTGTTCGTAATGGCTGGAATATCTCAGCCAGTGGCAGTTCCTCCAACGCGCTCACTACATTTGAAGACCGCAGGAACGGGCACTTCTCCGAAGTTTCCTTCAAGCTGAATCCCGGTCAGGTCAAATTGCTCAATATCGTCGATGGTATCCCCAAGATCATCGAAACCTCGCGGCGGGTCGCCAATGGCGGCGGAATCTTAGACTACACTAAATTTGCCAACTTCACCCCCGACGCGGTCGTAGCCAAATCAGGTGAATCTTCTTCGCGGAAGAAGAACGGTCTCTACAAAGTCGATATCGAGCGCGATCTGAGTTTTTTTAGCTTTTTGGGCTCAAACTCTCTGAGCTTCAAGATCGGTGGGCGGCGCGACGAGGAAACGTCGGAAAAGTTCGGCCTGGGCGCCAACTACAACCAAGATCTGATTGCCGGTGCCACGTTTCCAATCGTTGACGTCTATGATAACACCTATCTTGGCGTGAGCCCTGGTTACAATTATCCGGCGCAGGAGTGGGGATCGACCTACAAGCTCTTTGCGCTCAATCAGGCGAAAACAATTTTCGAAGTCCCGGCCGACGGCGCGACGGCGGTCAATAATTACAATAGTTTTGTCGGCCAGCAGATTGATCTGACCGAGACGCGTGATGCCCTCTATGCCCAACTTAACGGTAAGTTTCTCCAGAACCGGCTCTATTTCGTCGGTGGTCTGCGTCAGGAATCCGTCAGTCGAAAGGGCCGTGGCCCCTACCGTGATCCCAAATGGAATTACGTGAAGAAAAAAGACGGCACCTTGTATAAAGACTCGGCTAATCCCCTCGGCGTGCGCGTTGACCAAGCGACGAGTCCTCTGTTCACCCCCGCCGGTGCTAGCTTACGCTCTGCTTTAAACGCCGCGGGGATCGCTTACCCGGCCCAAGTGCTGGGGACCACGGCTACGAGTTTGGCAGCGGCAAAATTGTTCAATCTCCCTAACGTTCCTGTCGACGCTGAGCAAACGGGCAAACCGTCGTTTAGCTTAAGCACCGTTTACAAGGTGACGCCGAAGATCGACGTGAAGTTGGCGTGGTCGCGGGCGTTTGGATTGCCCGCTTTGGAGAACGGAACCTCCGGTCTCGTCTCCAGCAGTGGCCAATTTCAGATCAATGAAAACATCCCGCTCGCAGCCGACGGAACCATCGGCACGATCACCGTCGCCAACCCCAATCTCAAACCCCAGACCTCAAATAATTGGGACGGTGAAATGTCCTACTATACCGACAACGGCGGCAAACTATCGGCCGCCTACTACATCAAAGATGTAACGGATCAAATTTCGAGCTACACCACCTACTCCGGCACTCCCGGCTTTGATGAGGTCCTAAATGCGCTCGGCTTGGAGCCCGCCAGCTACAACGGCTGGATTCTTAGAACCTCGAGCAATAGCACGACCAGTCAGCGCACAAGCGGATGGGAATTCGCGGCAAGCCAGGATTTCGCCTTTTTGGGAAGTTTCGGCAAGCGGTTCAGCGCTTTTGCGAGTTTTGCGTTCAAGAATCTGGCTGAGCCTAGCGCCCCGACCCCGGTCGAGATTACCACGCCCACCGGCAGTGTCGTCTCGGTCGCTCCCACCGTTTCCACCATCACGCGATCATCCAACCGCTTTGGCGGCGCCGGTCTGCAATTTTCCGGAGGAAAGCTATCCGTGCAGATTCGCGGCACATACCGCAACGAAAACGAGATTTCCCGCTCGACGTTGGCGGCAGTCAACGGCTCGCCGAATTTCTTGCGCCGCTTCGCTCCCGCCCAAACCAACATCGACCTCACGTCGAACTACACGTTATCGAAGCGCTACAGTTTGTTTCTTAGCGGCCGGGATATCTTCAACGGCGCACGGGCGCAAATCAACCGGGATGACCTCGGTCTGCTGCCCAGCTACGGTCAGCCTCTCGATCGCAGAGAGTTTGGTGTGGTGTGGACCTTCGGCGTGAACGGCCGGTTCTGATTCGCCGACGACCAAATCAGTACTCTGAATGGACGGTAATTCCGGGGTCGGGTGGGGCGACTCCGATTTCTTCACCATGCACTTCGTTTCGAAACTTGCCGGGCTCGTCGCGCTGATCGGGCTGATCTTTTTCTGCCCGGCGCACGCCTCGCCCAAGGCCTCGGAACCCGACGCTTACACGCGGACTGCGGAGCTGCGGGCAGACAAAATCGCCGCGAGCCTCGCCCTCGCGGATCCCCTCAAAACCGCCCGGGTGCGAGACGTCATCGCTCGACAGTATGTCGATCTTCACGCCCTGCACGCGGTGCGCGACGCCCGTATCGCCGAGGCCAAATCATTGCCCGACCGGGCTGCCGCCAGTGCGGTGGCGGCCAAGGGCTCGATTGATCCGCAACTCACCGTACTGCACGCGGCCTACCTTGCGCGGCTGGCCGAAGAACTCGCTCCCGCTCAAATCGAGCGGGTCAAAGACGGCATGACCTATGGCGTGTTGCCCCTGACCTTCCGCGTTTACCAGCAGATGTTGCCCGAGCTCACAGCTGCGCAAAAAGACCAGATACTGGCTTGGCTCACCGAAGCGCGCGAGCTCGCGATGACGGGTAGCACCTCGGGCGAAAAGCACGCGTGGTTCGGAAAATACAAGGGCAGGATAAACAACTATCTCTCCGCCGCCGGCTACGATCTGAAGCAGGCGGAAAAAAATCTTAAGGCGCAACCGTCGCCAGCTTTGCTCGTCATTCCCGACCGACTATGAAATCGCCGTGCATTACTTTCCTCAGCCTCGCGTTTTTCCTCGCCTCCGGCGTCACTCTCCATGCGCAGGGCTACCCCAAAGTTAAGTCGGCCGATCAGGCCGCGGCCAATGCGCACCAAGCCGCCGCCAACCAACGCTCAGACGAGATTTTTGCCCGCGTCTTGCCTGAGATCGAAGCCTGGGCGGCCAAGGGCAAACCCTACCTGCCCGGCGCGGGCCTACCCGGCGATTTGCCGCAGGCTAGAATTCCGGCCTTTCCCGGAGCGGAGGGCGGCGGGATGTATTCGTTCGGCGGTCGGGGCGGCCGCGCGATCGTCGTGACGAATCTTAACGATGATGGCCCGGGCAGTTTCCGCGCCGCCTGTGAAGCGGCCGGCCCGCGCATCGTCATCTTCAACGTCGCCGGCATCATCCGGCTCACCGATCGCATCCGCGTCCGCGCTCCGTATATCACGATCGCCGGGAACACCGCTCCGGGCGATGGCGTGTGCATCGCGGGAAACACCGTCGAGCTCGAAACGCACGACATCGTCATTCGCCACATGCGCTTTCGCCGCGGCGCGATGGATGCCGCTGATCGCAACGACGCCTTCGGCGGCAATCCGGTCGGCAATCTGATGATCGACCACGTCTCCGCCTCATGGGGTCTTGACGAAAACATGTCGATGTATCGCCACATGTATCGTCCGCCCGGTGGTGGCCCGGAGCTAAAGCTCCCGACCGTCAACGTCACGATTCAGCACTCGATTTTCTCCGAGGCGCTCAACACCTATCACCACGCCTTTGGCAGCACCATCGGCGGACTTAACAGCACGTTTCACCGCAACCTCTGGGCCAATAACACGGGCCGAAATCCCAGCGTCGGGATGTATGGTGACTTCACTTTCGTAAACAATGTGCTCTTCAACTACCGCCACCGCACGATCGACGGCGGCGACCAGCGGAGCTTTTTTAATATCATCAACAATTACCTTAAGCCCGGTCCCGGCACCCCCGATTCGCCCGTGCGCTTTCGGCTGCTCAAGCCCGAGTCCGAGCGCAGCAAGACCGTGATCGACCATTTCGGCCGCGCTCATGTCGCGGGCAATTTCGTCGAGGGCAACCCGGCCGTCTCGCAGGACAACTGGGCCGGCGGTGTGCAGCCCGAGGTGCGTGCGCTCAAACGCGCCGATGTCCTCGCCACGATCAAGGCCGAGACGCCCTTCGCCCACGCGCCTCTCACCATCACCAACGCCGAGGCGGCTTTCCCTTACGTGCTCGCCCACGCTGGAGCGACCCTCCCCGTGCGCGATGCCGTTGATCAACGCGTCACGGCGATGGTCCGCGATGGCAAGGTCGGCCAAGCCGAAGCTACCCCTGTGGATTCCGCCCGCGCCCGTGCTGCGGGTTATGCCGAGAAGTGGATCACAGAACTCGAGGAAGGCGTGCGCGTCGGCTTCATCACCAACCCGGCGCAGGTCGGCGGTTATCCTAATTATAGCGGCAAACCTTATGATGATACCGACGGCGATGGTCTGCCCGATTCGTGGGAAACGGCTCACGGCCTAAACGCCAAGGACGCGACCGATGCAGTCGGCGATCTCAACGGCGACGGCTACACCAATATCGAAGATTTCATCAACGGTCTCGACCCCCGTGCGCCCAAGACCGACTGGACCGATCTCAAGCACAACGTCGATCGCCGCAACCTGCCCGCGCCCGCGGTCCGGAGCTGAGCCTGCGCCATGCGCCGCCTTGCCGGATTGCTCCAGTTCCTCGGTCTGGGCTTGGCCTTAGCCGCCGCCCCGTTGAAAGTCGATTTCAGCATCGTCGGTCGCCCCGACTCGGTCGCGCCGGGTTACGAGCAATGGTTTGTGACCGGCGGCACTTTCGCGACCCAGCGCTTCGGCGAAATCACCGCCACGCTCTCCGCCGCCAATCCGGCCGGGCAAAACCTGCGCGCCGTCTGGTGGAAGGGTGCCGTCCGCGACGGCGCGCGCCTCGTTGCGGATGCAGTCACGATTGAGGGCGGCGACGCCGGTGGCGCCCTTGAACTGCGGCTCTCTGGCCTCGCGCCGGGGCCGCATCGCCTCGTCGTTTTCTTGAACGTCACAGATGGCAAGCCGGCCGACCGCCGCGCCCGCACAGTCGTGGCGGTCGCAGGCGGTCCAAGCCTCTCGGTTGCCCCCAGTTTCCGTGCGGCCGACGATGAAGTCGCGCAGACCGTCGCGCTGGTGTTCGAAGCCGTCGCGGGCACCGACACCGTGATCCAGCTCAAGCCCGATCCCGCTGACCCCGACGCGACCGTGCGCAACGTCGTGCTCAACGGTTTCGCCCTCGACGTCACCGACCCAAAGCGTCGAGCGATCCAAGCCCGGCCCGCCCATGAGGATGAGCACGTTGCCGTTGACGGCGAAACGCTCAAGCTCGCGTGGACTCCGGCCAAGGGGGCGATTCAACATCGCGTGTATTTCGGTCGCTCCGCCACGACGCTGGCGCGACTCGGCGAGACGTCCTGCGCGGAACAATCGGTTTCAAATCTGCGCCCAACGCAGGACTATTTCTGGCGGATCGATACGGTGGACATCAACGGGGGCGTCACTCCCGGCGACGTCTGGCGTTTTCGCTCGCGGCAACTTGCATTTCCGGGGGCACAGGGCGCCGGCCGCTTCGCGCAAGGTGGCCGGGGTGGCCGCGTCATCGAGGTGACTACGCTGGCCGATTCCGGCCCGGGCAGCTTGCGCGCTGCGGTCGAAGCGACAGGTCCGCGTACTGTCGTTTTCGCGGTGGGCGGACTCATCACACTCGAGCGGAAACTCGTGGCGACGAATCCCTACCTCACCGTCGCTGGCCAGACCGCGCCGGGCCCGGGGATCACGATCCGCAAGTTCGGCTTCGGCCTGAGCGGGGCGCGCGACACGATCATCCGTCATCTGCGGGTGCGCCCCGGCGATAGTGCCGGCGTTACTCTCGACGGGATGGGAATGCAGGGCAGCAACCATTCGATCATCGACCACGCCTCGATCAGTTGGACGCTCGACGAAGCGTTCAGCTCCCGATCGGCCCGCAACATCACCCTGCAACACACGCTCATCTCCGAGGCGCTGAATGCGGCGGGCCACAAAAACTACAAGCCCGGCACCCAGCACGGTTACGCGGCGAGCATCGGCGGCGATGTCGGGTCGTTTCACCACAATCTTCTCGCCCACAATTCCGGCCGCAACTGGAGCCTCGCCGGGGGGCTCGATGGCGCCGGCCGGCACACGGGCTCGCTCGATATCCGAAACAACGTCGTCTACAACTGGCAGAACCGAGCTACCGATGGTGGCGCAGCGCAGGTCAACTTTGTCGGCAACTATTACAAACCCGGCCCGGCGACGAAGCTACTCAAGTTTCTCAATCCCCAGCTTGAGGGCGTGAAAGCTTTTGGCCCGCAGCGCTACTTCGTCGCGGAGAACATTCTCGAGGGCGTGGCTGATCGCGAGAACCAGCTCGCCGGTATGACCAAGCCCGCGCCCTATGCCGATTTCCTGTCGGACGCGTCGCTCTTCGCGAGTGACGTGGAGACCCAGTCCGCGCGCGCCGCTTACAAGATCGTAATGTCCGATGTCGGGGCCAACCAACCCGCGCTCGACCAACACGATTTCCGCATCATCAGCGAGACGCTCGCCGGAATCGCCACCTACAAAGGCAGCAAAACCGGCCTGCCCGGTTTGCCCGACTCACAGCTGGATGTCGGCGGTTGGGAAGCCATGCCCACGGTCGCGCGCCCGGCCGACTGGGACAGTGATCGCGACGGCCTGCCGGATTGGTGGGAACGTATCTCAGGTTCACGGCCAGACTCGGCCGCCGGCGACTTTACCGACAGCAACCGAGATCGCCTCGGCGACGGAGTCACCGAACTTGAACACTATCTTAATTGGATGGCCGCGCCCCATGCCGAAGTCGCCGCAGGCGGCAACGTAACGTTGGCCTTGGCACCGCTCACCCGCGGTTTTACCGCGAAACCAAAATTCGAAGTGGTGGCGACAGTCGGAGGGAATGCCGTTCCCACCGACGATGGACAATCCATCGTATTTGCGCC
>CAMDRP010000089.1 GCA_945906965.1 Opitutus sp. GAS368
TGGTTAAAGGTAGTTTTTCATGCTTATATTTCACGACCCTCAATGTGCTGACTATGGTTCAGCGATGCGGCCGGAGCAGCCGACCCGTCTGACGCGTTCCGCGGCGCACCTTCACCGCCTGCATCCGAATTGGGAGCAGCGTTTACCTCCCCCTGCTAGTTCCGTCGCTGACGCGATATTACTGCGCGCTCATACCGCCGCACATTTACGTCGACTCGGCCAATCTCCCGATTTCGACGACGACACGCCTTTCTTTCCGGATATTGCGATCCATGCGCGGCGCGCTACGTCCGCTGCGCTTGCGGCTCTTGAGCATGCGTTTACCCACCGCTGCCCAGCGTTTGCCCTCATGCGTCCACCCGGACATCATGCCACGGCTGATACGGCGATGGGGTTTTGTTATCTCAACAGTATCGCGATCGCTGCGCTTCACGCCCATTACCAGCTCGGGGTTTCCCGCGTTGCCGTTTGGGATTTCGATGCCCACCATGGTAATGGTACCGAGGAAATTCTACGCGCGGAACTCGGCGCAGATCCAGACGCATACTTTTTTGCCTCGGTGCATCAATCGCCGTGTTACCCTGGCACCGGTTTGGTTGATGCAGGTCCTGCGCTCCGCAATTGGCCGATCCCGCCGCGCAGCCCGCGCTCGCAACACCTAGCCGCCCTTCGTGCCTCGCTGGACGCAATTCTTGCTTACAAACCGGAGCTTTTACTGGTTTCGGCAGGTTTCGACGCTTATGTTGGCGATCCCATTACGGCTATGACGTTGGAGCGTGAAGATTTTGCCCAACTCGGTACGTGGCTCCGGGAAATTTCGCAAAGTCACGCGATCCCTACCGCGGGGGTTCTCGAGGGTGGTTACAGTTCAGATTTACCCATGCTGATCGAAGCGTTTCTGTCGGCTTGGTCCAGCTCCCCAGGACGCGCAATACCTAGCTCCGCATCTTAATTTTTAATCCTGCTATTTTCCGCACTCGCCCTCCGTCGTGCCGCAGGCTATGTTTTTTTATTCGTTGAGATGATTTCCCGTTTTCTGCCGCCCACCGTGCGCCGTCTTCTCGGCGTTGATTCCAATGCTCCGCGCTCCGTATCGCGCGCGGCACCTCCTTCTGCGCGACCTGCGAGCTTTACGCTTATCGATCAACCCGACGCACTCAGCGCGTTGCTTAAGGCCCTCGACCGCGTCGACGAAGTCTCCCTCGATACCGAGGCGGACAACATGTATCACTATAAAGTCCGGGTCTGCTTGCTGCAATTTCTTGTCGACGGAGAGGTTTTCTTGGTCGACGCGCTTGCGACCGGTCTCGACCTCGAGCCGCTTTGGAAGCGCCTCGCGGAACTGCATCTTGTGATGCACGGTAGCGATTTCGATCTTCGGCTCTTACATGATCGCTGCGGCTTTCGCGCTAAAAGCATCTTTGACACCATGCTTGCCGCTCAACTTCTCGGGCGCCAACGCATCGGTCTCGCCGCCCTCCTCGAAGAACATTTCGACGTCCAACTCGACAAAGACGGCCAAAAAGCCAACTGGTCCCGTCGCCCTATCACGCCGAAACTCCTCGATTACGCCTGTCTCGACGTCTGGTACCTGCCTGCATTGCGCGACCTGCTCACGCGCGAACTCGCCGCTCTCGATCGCCTGGATTGGCTCGACCAACAATGCACGGCGCAGATCGAGGCTGGTACTTCGGGTTTCGCTCCCGCCACCGAACACGACTGGCGCATCGGCCGCAGCGAACGCCTCCGCGCCCGCGGCTTACCGGTTCTCCACGCCGTCTGGCATTGGCGCGAGACCAGCGCCGAGCGCATCGACACGCCTCCTTTCAAAGTCTGCAACAATGACCTCCTGCTCGACATCGCCTACGCCGCCGAGGACGGCCAGACCGAGGAAGCTATCATCGCACAGGTCAATCTTGGTAAACGCCACGATCGCCTCATCGGCTCCCTCAGCACCGCCCTTCACGCTGGTTTTGAACGCGACCCGGAATCCGTCCCGCGTCGCCCGGGTCGCGACACCAATCGTCGCTCGCTCACGCAAACCGAACTCGCTCGTCTCGAGCGCATCAAAGAAGAGCGTGATCGCATCGCCACCACCCTGGCCATCGAAGCGACGCTGATCGCCAATCGCGCCCAACTCGCTCAACTCGCCCACGCTCCCGCCGCGCTGGATGAAGTGCTTCTCCCTTGGCAGGCAACCCTCCTTCGTTCTATCCCTTCTCTCCAATCCAGCTGATTTACCCCATCCCCGTTGATGAAAACCAAGCTCTCCCTCGCGCTCATCCTCGCCGCCACGTTGTCTTTCTTCGCTGGTTGTGCCACCCGCACCACCCCCAGCGGCGGTAAAGAAACCACCCTGCTCGGTGGCGCTGTCACTGTAGCCACCAACTCCTTTCAACCGCCCGCCCCACAAACGTTCGCAGCCGATACCACCAAAATCGTCGGCCTCGGCAACCCCTCCGGCACCAAGACCACGATTCTATGGGGGCTCATCACGCTCCACGATTACTGAGCTTTCCGGGCGAATTTTTGCGTCGTCCCAGCGCCGCCGGATCTTTTCAACCCCGCTCATCCGCGGGGTTTTTCTTTGCTCCACCCGCGCCATCGGCAAACCTGCGCCCCTGTGATCGCATCCGCCGCCAACGCCAACATCGCCCGCCACCTCGGGCTCATGGCTACGTCCGCGCCCACGATCGCCGCCCTCAAAATCCCCCGCGGCCGTACCCCCACGGGCGACATTGATTATCTTACGCTCACGTTTGCCGAACTCGCCGCTGAGGTCGCCGCATGGCAAAAAAAACTCACCGACGCTGGCATCCAGCCGGGTGACCGCACCTTGGTCATGGTCCGCCAAGGCCTCCCGCTCATCGCCGCCGCCTTTGCACTTTTTTCGCTCGGCGCCGTTCCGGTCGTCATCGATCCCGGCATGGGGCTCAAAAATTTTCTCACCTGCGTCGAGCGTTCCCGCCCTCGCGCCCTGGTCGGTCTCCCGCTCGCGCGCTTGCTTAGCCATGTCTGCCGGCGAGCGTTCGCCACGGTAAATATTCGCATCCCCGCCAGCGGTTCTCTTACGGCCCGTCTCACGCTTCCTGGTGCACCATTTTCGGCCGCGTCCGGCCTGCTCGTTCAAAGCCGCGCCACCGATCTCGCGGCTATTCTTTTTACGTCGGGTTCCACGGGAGCCCCCAAAGGCGTCGTCTACGAACACGGTCACTTTGACGCCCAAGTCCGCCTCATCCGCGCCACCTACGACATTCGTCCCGGCGAGATCGATCTCCCGTTGTTGCCCATCTTCGCCTTATTCAACCCCGCACTCGGTCTTACCACCATCGTTCCCGAGATCGACCCCAAGCGCCCCGCCGCCCTCGATCCCGCCGCGATCGTCCAAGCTATCCGCCAGGAAAATATCACCACGTCCTTCGGCTCGCCCACGCTCTGGAAAAAAATCGGCGACCACTGTATCGCGCAAAAAATCACCCTGCCGACCCTTCGTCGCGTTTTATGCGCCGGCGCTCCGGTCCCCGCGTCGCTCTGGAACTCATCGCGCATTTTTTTAACGCACGGCCAACTGCACAGTCCGTACGGCGCCACCGAATCTTTGCCTCTCGCCAGTATTTCCGCCGATGAAATTACCACCGCCCGTGGCCTTGGAGCGTGCGTGGGTCGCCCCGTGCAGAAGATCACCGTTAAAATCATCGCCCCCTCGGACGCGCCCCTCGCCACCCTGGCCGACGCTCACGAACTTCCCGCCGGCGAGATCGGCGAAATCATCGCCACCGGTCCGGTTGTCACGCGTGACTATGATGCGCTCCCAGTTGCTACCGCGCTCGCCAAGATTTCTTCGGACGAAGGCACCTATCATCGTCTCGGCGATTGCGGCACGCTCGATACCGAAGGCCGCCTTTGGTTCTGCGGCCGCAAAGCCGAACGCGTTATCACCGCTCAAGGCATTTTATATACCGAGCTTTGTGAGCAGGTTTTTCGCTCTCACGCCCGAGCCAACCGCTGCGCGCTGATTGGTCTCGGCCGCGCACCCGATCAAATACCCGCTATCGTGATCGAAACTAACGTGCGCAATTCTGACGAAGCCCACGCGCTCGCCCGCGAACTCCGCGCCCTCGCTCTCGCGCACCCTTACACCGCTGCGATCCAACGTTTTTATTTTCACCCTGCGTTCCCCGTCGATGTTCGACACAACGCCAAAATCCATCGCCTGACGCTTACCGTTTGGGCCGCTACCGTCCAAGGTTACGACAGCGATTCTCTGCATTGAACGCACCCATCATGCCTGCATCTCTCCCATGCGCTCCGGATGGATCTTGTTCGTTGGCGAACTCTCGAACCCTTGTTACTGGTGGCACCGGTTTTCTTGGCCGTCGTCTCGTCGAACGACTACTCGCGGCTGGCCGCTCCGTAAGCATTCTCGGTCGCACCCCCGCGCCCGATTTAGAAAAACGGGGAGTTCGTTTTATCCGCGCTTCGCTCGACGATACTCCCGCGGTCCAAGCCGCCTGCGCTGGCATCACCACCATTTTCCATACCGCGGCCAAAGTGGGTGTCTGGGGTCGCTACGACGATTTTTTCCGCATCAACGTCCTTGGCACGCGCGCTCTGCTCGCAGGTGCGCGGGAGCACGGCGTCACGCACTTTATCCACACGAGTACACCGAGTGTCGTTTACAATGGCGGCGCGCTTTCCGGTGCCGATGAATCGCTTCCGCTCACCACCGCGTGCCCCAGTCCTTATCCACTGACCAAAGCCCTCGCCGAACGCGAGGTTCTCGCCGCTCACCGACCATCGCTTCGAACCGTCGCACTGCGGCCGCATCTTATTTGGGGCGTTGGTGATCCCCATTTGGTGCCCCGAGTGCTCGACCGCGCGCGCGCCGGTCGGCTTCGCATCGTCGGTGACGGACAAAACCAAGTCGACATGGTCCACGTCGAAAACGCCGTCGACGGCCATCTCCTCGCCGAACACGCCCTCACCCAGTGTCACCTATTAGGTGACACTTTTGGGGGCGAAATTTTTTCAGGAAAATCAGAACGAACATCAGCGATGTCGCCGCAATCGGTCGGCGGGCGGGCTTATTTTATTACGAACGGCGAACCCGTTTATCTTTGGGCTTGGATTAATGAGCTGCTCGTCGCCCTCGGTGAACCGCCGGTCACTAAAAAAATTTCGCTGCCCACGGCGAGTGCGCTGGGTGCGCTCGCTGAAACCGCTTGGCGCATGTTTCCGCTCCGCGGCGAGCCGCCTATGACGCGTTTCATCGCCGCGGAACTCGCCAAAGATCATTGGTTCGACCTCACGGCTGCGCGCCGCGATCTCGGGTACGCCCCGCGCATCAGCATGGCGGCCGGCACCGCGGAACTCGTGGCCTCGCTTCGCGCCAAAAAATAGACTTCCTGCTCCCTCTTCCGATGATGACCGTTCGCCAAATTCTACCACCTGCGCTCGCGATGTCCGCGATCGTGCTCGTGTCCAATGTACTCGTACAGTTTCCGATCAATCCCTGGCTCACGTGGGGCGCATTCTCGTACCCAGTGGCGTATTTTGTCACCGATGTCTGCAATCGCACCTCGGGTCCTGCGCTCGCGCGACGCGTGGCTTGGGTAGGTTTTTCTGTTGGGCTCATCCTTTCCGTATTATTTGCGCCCGCGCGTATCGCGTTTGCCTCCGGTGCGGCTTTTATTATCTCTCAACTCCTCGACGTTGCCGTCTTTAACCGGCTTCGGCGCGCGAGTTGGTGGAAGGCGCCGCTCTTCGGTTCCGCTGCGGCATCCATCGTCGACACTTCTATTTTCTTCTGTGTCGCTTTCGTGGGCTCGACGATCGCTTGGCTTCCACTCGCGGCGGGCGATCTTGGTGTAAAACTTTTCATGGCGCTCGCCTTGCTCCCGCCGTACCGCGTGCTCGTGAATCGGCTCGCACCGTCGACCTCAGCTTAAGTTCATCCGCCGCCCCGCTGCCTCACGGCCTCGAACAGTGTGATGATGGTCGCCATCGCGACATTCAACGAATCGGCCTGTCCCGCCATCGGGATGCGAACGGGTACATCGCAGTTTTCCAGCCAAAATTGACTCAATCCGTACTGTTCGCTGCCCATCACCACCGCAAGCGGACCGCGCAAATCGACATCCGAGTAAATTTTTTCCGCGGCCGGTGTTGTCGCCACGGAACGAACGCCTTTCCCCCGCAGCCAAGCCTGCACGCGTGTGCTTTCTTCCACCACTAGTGGAACGGAAAACAAAACGCCGGTCGAAGCCCGCACGACATTGGGATTAAAAATATCCGTCACAGGATCACATACGATTACTGCGTCGCAGCCTGCCGCGTCCGCGCTGCGCAAAATTGTGCCGAGATTTCCCGGTTTCTCGATCGCTTCGACCACAAGGTAAAAGGGGTTTTCCCTCACCGGCAGATCAGCCAACGCCCGCCGCCATTGCGGCGCCACCGCAAGCAATCCATCGGGTCGTTCTCGATACGCCACTTTAGCAAAAGCGTCTTTCGTTAACTCAAACGCCACGGCGCCTGCCGCCTCTGCTTGCGCGATCAAAGCCGGTTCGTTCTCGCCTAAAAACCATTCTGGGGAAAAATAAATCTCCTGTAGCTTCACGCCTTTTTCGAGCGCCCGGCGGATCTCCCGATAGCCCTCGACCAAAAACACGCCTGCTTCGTCGCGCGGCCGGCGATCGCGCAATTTCACGAGTTGTTTTACGCGCGGATTCTGGAGACTGGTGATTTTTTCGGGAGCCACGCCTCTAGCGCACCATGAAACCCGCGAAACACACGAAAAAAGAATCCTCTTCGTCTTCTTCGCTTTCGTGTATTTTGTGTTTCCTGTGGTAAACCCCAAAAAGAAATCCAACGACCTCCCGTTCCCGTATCACACCGAGCTCGAGCTGGAGATCGCCACGCTCACCAACCACGGCGTGGGTCTAGCGCGCGTTCCGCATCCGGAAGACTCCACCGCCAAATGGGTCATCATGGTTCCCTTCTGCCTGCCGGGCGAACGAGTCCGCGCCCGCATTTTTCGCAACCACAAGAATTACTCCGAGGCCGATCTTGTCACCGTCCTCACGCCTTCGCCGCATCGCATCGCGCCCGTGTGTCCGCTTTTCACCCGCTGCGGTGGCTGCCAATATCAGCATTTTACTTACACCGAGCAGCTCTTGTGGAAACAGCGTCAAGTCGCCGAATTGCTCGAACACATGGCCGGCGTCACGTATGTCGTGAATCCCGTCATTGGTTCGCCTAAACCCTACGGCTACCGCTCGAAAATCACCCCCCACTTTAATCCGCCGCGCGATCCGGCCACGCCGCCGCCCATCGGTTTTCTGCGCCAAGGTACGCGTTTCGACATCATTGATGTCCCGCGCTGTGATATCGCGACCGACGCCATCAATGAAAAACTCCCCGCCGCCCGCGCCGCCATCCACGCCCGTGCCGCGACCAGCGAATATTTGCGCGCCGCTACGCTCCTGCTCCGCGATGCCGGCGGCCAAGTCACCACCGACTACGAAGCGATCATCACCGAAACCGTCGGCGACTTAAAACTCCGCTTCCTGGCCCGCGATTTTTTCCAAAACAACCCGTTTATCTTGCCCGCGTTTACCGCTTACGTGCGCGCGCGCGCCGCTGCTGGAGGCGCCCGTTTTCTCGTCGACGCGTATTGCGGCAGCGGGCTTTTCGCGCTCAGCGCTGCGCCCGCCTTTGAACGCGTCGCGGGCATCGAACTCAGCGAGTCCTCGATCCGTTTCGCCCGTCAAAACGCCGAAGCCAACCGCATCACCAATGCCACGTTTCAAGCGGGTGACGCCGCGACGATTTTCGCCGGCCTTGATCCTGTTTTCGCGCCCGCCGACACCGCCGTCATTATCGATCCCCCGCGCAAAGGCTGCGACGAATCGTTCCTCAACCAACTTTTAGCCTTCGGCCCACGCACCGTCGTCTACGTCAGTTGCGATCCCGCGACCCAGATGCGCGACCTCAAAGGCTTCCTCGCCGCCGGTTACGTGCTCACCGATGTCCAACCCTTCGACCTATTCCCGCAGACGCGCCACCTCGAATGCGTGATCACGCTGCGCCGTGAAAATGTTCCGAGTTTAATCCAGGCGGATTAATTTTCTAGCACTTGCCAATCTCGCTGCCGTCCTCGCTCAAGGCAGGGCTTTGTTTACGGGCACGTGAACTTCGAAGCGTTTCATAAAAAATGGCACGTAGGGCGCGTTCCAATACACGCCGTAGGCTTCGCCGGCAGGTTCGATCGCGGGTTTTTGATCCGCCATCCAAGCGAGTAATGCGGCGCGGGCTTTCTCGAAATTTTCCCGCGAGTAGCCACCGCGTTCGCCGCGGCTTGCAACGTGGCGCTCGGGCACGTTGATCACTTCGACGCCGGATTCATTACCGGCGACTTTGGCGCGTTCGCTTGTGGCCACCCAGAAATACATGGCGGCGTCGTTGATGCGCGCTTCGACCGGCGTGGTCATGGCGATCTTGTGGCGCGAGATGTAGCGGAAAAGCGGGCCGAAGAGATTATCCGCGCCGTCGAAGTAGTTGCCGCGTCCGGCAGATCGGAGGAGCACGCCGGCGGGCAGGGTTTTTAATTCTGCGGTGCCGGGCGCGGTCGGCGGGAAGGCTTCTTGGGCAGACATGGGCAGGAAGGTGGTGAAAAAGGCGAGAATAAGAAGTAACCGGGGCATGTGGGTAGACTACGGGGCGCGGATAAAAACGCAAATCCGCTTCCTTCCGGCCTTGGTGGGAAGCACTCGGCGATTGCCTCTCGGGCAGCCTGTTGGCGTCGTGGGATGAGGCTTTCGCCCCTTTCGCTCAAACCGTCCCCCCCATGCGTCTCATCGACCTTTCTCAACCCCTCTTTGATCGCGCACCCAATTGCCCCGTGCATCCGCCGGTGTCATTTCGACGCACAGCGGATCATCCGGCCGATGGTTGGCGCATGGAGGAAATTGCGATGGCGACGCACACCGGCAGCCACCTCGATGCCCCGCTGCATAAAATCGCGGGTGGTCGGAGCATTTCGGATCTGCCGCTAGAGACGTTTGTCGGGCCGGCGCGGATTGGCGATCTACGTGGGTTGGAGCCGTCGGCGCCGATCACGGCGGAGTTGCTCGCGGCGAAACTGTCGGGGCTGGTCGCGGGTGAAATTGCGTTGTTGGCGACGGGTTGGGGTGAGCGTCGGGCGATGACCGACGAGTGGCTTTATCGTTCGCCCTATGTCGATCCGTCGGGCGCGCGTTGGCTCGTCGAGCGCGGGGTGCGCGGGGTGGGTATTGACCATTATTCAATCGGCGGCAGCGGACCGCTCAACGCCGAGACGCACACGATTTTACTTGGGGCGGGCGTGTGGGTCGTCGAAGAACTCAAGTTTCCCGAGGAAGTGTTCGCGTTGCCCGCGCCGCAGAAATTCTGGGCGCTCCCGCTCAACTGGCCGGGTTGCTCCGGCGCTTTTTGCCGACCGGTGTTGGAATTAGAATGACGGATCAATCAAAAATAAAGCGACCCTGCCGCAGAGGTTGCACGGCGCCCAGCAGGTCAGAGATGCTTCCAGGGTGATTATTTTAAAAGAAGCTAGGTTGCACCGCATTGAGCTGCGAGCGCGGATGCCGTTTCGCTACGGCATCGCGACGATGACGGAGCTGCCGCACGTCATCCTCGCCCTCACGTTTGAAATCGACGGCCACACCGCCACCGGCATCGCGGCGGATCATCTCCCGCCGAAATGGTTTACCAAAGATCCCGCGCGGGCGCCGTTGGACGAGATCGACGACATGATCGCCGTGATTCGCGCCGCGGTGAATCACGCGCGCGGGGTCCGGGCGCCGACGGTGTTTGGTTTTTGGTGTGAGCTGTACGCCGCGCAGGTGGCTTGGGCGGAGTGCGGCAACGACGGGACAAAAGTACCGCCGTTACTCGCGCATTTTGGGACGTCGCTCGTCGAGCGAGCGTTGATCGATGCGTTTGGCCGTGAGCGTGGCGTGAGTTTTGCAACGGGGCTGCGGGAAAATATTTTCGGCGTAGATCTCGGGGCGTTGCGGCCCGAGCTCGCGGGTTCAGCGCCGCGGGATTGGCTGCCGGCGCAACCGGCGGAGACGTTGATCGCGCGGCACACGGTTGGACTCGGCGATGCGCTCGAAGACGGCGACATCACGCCCGAAGAGCGCGTAGATGACGGTTTGCCGCAGGCGTTGGATGCGTGCGTGCGATTTTACGGGCTGCGGCATTTTAAGATCAAAATCAACGGCGAGGCGGCGCGCGATCGCGACCGGCTCACGCGCATGGCGGGAATTTTCGCGCGCGAATGCGCGGGGCGCGATTGGGCTTTCTCGCTCGATGGCAACGAGAGCTTTCGTGAAGTCGGTGCGTTTGCCGACTACACGCGTGGGCTAATGGCGGCGCCAGAATTGGCGGCGTTGTGGCCGCGGTTGTGGTTTATCGAGCAGCCTTGGCACCGCGACGTCGCGCTCTCGCCGGCGATCGGCGAGTTGGCGCGAGCGTGGCCGGAGCGTCCGCCGATCATCATCGACGAATCCGACGGCGAATTGAGCAGCATGCCGGCGGCGCTCGCGCTGGGGTACGCCGGGACGAGCCACAAAAACTGCAAAGGTATTTTCAAAGGCGTGGCCAACGCCTGTCGGTTGGCGCAGCGGCGCGCGGCCGGTGAGACGGGCCTGATGAGTGGCGAAGATTTGTGCAACGTCGGGCCGGTGGCGCTTTTGCAAGATCTCGCGGTGCAAGCGGCGTTGGGCGTGACGAGCGTAGAGCGCAACGGCCACCATTACTTCAAAGGCCTCTCGGCGTGGCCGGCGGCGGTGCAAGCGCATGTGTTGGCGGAGCACGGCGATCTGTATTGCCGAGCGGCGAATGCCGCTGGTTGGCCTCGCATGAACGTGGTCGACGGCGACGTGCGGGTCAGCTCGGTCACGCACGGGCCGGGTCTGGGCGCTAAGCATCCACCGCTGGAGGGTTTGGTGCTGGTCGCAGTTTGAGGAGTTTTCCGCACTCAGGCCTTGCGCGGGCGAGCGCGGGGCGTCCTGTTTCGGCGCATGAAAGTCACGTTCACGGCCAAGGAATACGCACGCATCCTCGAACTCGCTTACATGGGGCTGCGGGTCGCTAGCAGCGACAGCGAGACGCCGGATATTTTACCGGAGCGGTATGCCGATGCGGCGCAAAAATTATTCGCGCTCGCAACACCGTTCGGCTGTGCGGATCTCGTGGAGGAAGTGGCGGAGGATGAGTTTCAGCCTTCAGAAAAATTGGAAACAGGCGCGGTACTCCAAAAGCTCGCGCGCTTTACGGAGGATGCGTTTTGGCGCGAGTTAGTGGAGCGGCTGGCGGAGCGCGACCTGCGTTCGGAGCTCGGAGCGACGAAACTCAGCGAGGAGTTGAATGAGGAAGAAGAGAAACGACTCGAGGAAATTGAGGATAGTTATTGGCGCGAGTTTGAGGCGAAGGGGACGGATTTTCTGGTGTTACTCAAGGGCGGACGGGGATGAGCGCGTCGGCTAGGTTAGATCGGCGGTGAGATTTTTTTAATTACGAGTTTATCTTTCCGGATGATCAGGTTGGCTGCGGCGATGCAATCTTCGCTTCTCGTGCTCGCGGCTGGAATGGGATCGCGCTACGGCGGCCTCAAACAAATCGATCCCGTAGGGCCCGCGGGTGAGACGGTGCTCGACTACGCGGTGTTCGACGCGGTGCGCGCGGGTTTCAAGCGCGTGGTGTTTGTGATTCGGGAGGAATTTGCGGAGCTTTTCAAAACGCAGGTGGCGGCCAAATACGCCGGGCTCATCGCGGTGGATTACGTGTTTCAATCGCTCGCGGCGTTGCCGGCGGGTTTTTCAGTTCCGGTGGGCCGCGAGAAACCATGGGGGACGGGCCACGCGGTCTGGTGCGCACGGGCGGCGCTCGGCGGAAACTTCGCCGTTATCAACGCCGATGATTTTTACGGTTCCGATTCATTTGCGCAGCTCGGTAAATTTCTCGCGGTGCCCGCGCCCGCGCCCGCGCGGGCCGCGACGGGCTACGATCCGATGTCGGGTCATCGGCCGCCGCCGACGATTTTAGCGGAGTTTGCGATGGTGGGTTTTCGTCTCGATCGGACGCTCTCGGAGCACGGCGCGGTGTCGCGCGGGGTGTGCACGGTGAACTACGGCAAGCTCGCGGGCATCGTCGAACAGACCGGGATAATGCCGACCGAAGTGGGCGCGGGATTGAAGTTTTCCGGCGAAGAAACCGTCTCGATGAATTGCTGGGGCTTTACGCCCGCGGTGCTAGCGGGGCTCAATTTACAGTTTAGGGAATTTTTAAAAGAGAAAGGCGCGGAGTTGAAGTCGGAGTTTTATTTACCCGCGGCGGTGGCGGGCATGGTCGCGCGCGCCGAAGCGACGGTACGGGTGTTGCCGACCACGAGTACGTGGTTCGGTGTGACGTACCGCGAAGATAAGCCGCGCGTGCAGGCTGCGATCGCGGATCTCGTGGCGCGGGGTCTTTATCCTGCGCGTTTATTTTAAAAGGGGCGGGGTAGGGATACACGAGAGGTTGACCCGAGGCGAGGTGGCGGACTCGATTTCTAAATTATGGCAACCGCTCCTAATCACCGCACCATGGCCGAATATTTTATTCGCGGCCTCACTCAAGGCATGATCGACGCCGCCGAAGTCATCGCGTGGGCCGACGTCGTGATCGTCGACGCGCCGAAGACGGAAGACTGGATGCTGGAGATTTCTAGCTCGAGTCCCGAGGATCGCATGGGCGTATTGCACCATTTGCACGCGGTACAAGGTGAGGTCGACGAGGCCGCCGTCGTGACGATGTTGGCGGCTAAACAATAACGAACCTGCGTTGGTGGCGTTGCCCATGAAATTTTCTCGTCCCGAAGCCGATGTATTTTTGCCCAAGGGCGGTGATGCGACGCAGGCGCTCGCGCGAACCACGCACCTGTGCGTGATCGCTCATCAGGACGACATTGAGATCAACGCGTATCCGGCGGTGGCGGATTGTCTCGGGCGGAGCGATCGGTTTTTCACCGGTGTGGTCATGACCAACGGTGCGGGCTCAGCGCGCACCGGGAAATTTGCGCACGTGACCGACG
>CAMDRP010000090.1 GCA_945906965.1 Opitutus sp. GAS368
TGTGATTTGAGGGGTTCATTCTCTAGTACGAGAGGACCGAGAATGACGAACCTCTGGTGTTCCGGTTGTCACGTCAGTGGCAGCGCCGGGTAGCTATGTTCGGAAGGGATAAGCGCTGAAAGCATCTAAGCGCCAAGCCCATCCCAAGATAAGATCACAATATATCGCAAGATATTATAAGGTCCGAGTAGACCACTCGGTTAATAGGCAAGAAGTGTAAGCATAGTAATGTGTTGAGCTTACTTGTACTAATTTCCTTATAGGTTAATGCAAACTTTAATATTTATAGGCGTTTAATTTTCCCTCTTTCATAAAAATTTATAAATCAATTTTCCTAGTGATTATATATCCTGGTGTCCACCCGTTCCCATTCCGAACACGGCCGTTAAGTTCAGGGTAGCCAATGGTAGTAGGACTATAGGTCCCGCGAGAGTAGGTTATTGCTAGGTTTATAAGCCCGAAAGCGCTAAACGCTTTCGGGCTTTTTTATTTTTACGCGCTCGGACTCGGCTAGAACCCTCGGGGCGATCGGAAAACCCATTTTAACACCTTGGGGATTTGCTTTCAGGGCAAAATTCTTAAAAGTGCTGATGTGTTCACCCGTTTGATGGAAATTTGTACGCCGCGCCGCGGCTCCGATTATGAGCGGCAATTTGTGCGTGAAGTCAAAATTACGCGCCCAAGCGTGAATCGAGCGAAATCATTAGTGTTCACGACGGCAGCTTGGATTATCATTGGCTTAAAGTGTTGGGCCGTAATCTGGGCGATTCGTTACTATCAGATCCCGGTAAATCCATTATGGGTAACCCTGCCTACTTTGTTTTTCGCGGGCTTATGCACCGTACTGTATTTTTGGGGAGAATAAGCACCCAAGATTGGCGATTGCCGCAGGGGCAGCCGTATTTTGAATGCGGAACATTTAAAGATGATTAAGATAAATGGCCTACGCAGTCCTTACGCCCAAACGGGGCGGCTGGTCTATTTTGGCCGTATGATCGATAAAATCCGATTGGAGGCCCAAGGGCAGTTACCGCTGGAGTATAAAAATAATTTAGGTACGGGCACGGCAGGATTTTTTGATGCGCGCTGCTGCCGATTTCTGGGGATCGATTACGAAAAAATTAAAGCCGAGGTGCTCGCAGGAAAAAACGATGAACAATTATTGGCCTGGATTCTGGAAGCCGGAACCCCTCGCAGCGATGAAGACTGTGTGCATTGGAATCATTTCATGATGAAACGCGGTTGGCGCGATGAGGGCCAAAAAAATCTGCAGCGTAGAATTGAAGAGTCGGCGCATTTAAAAATGCGGGAAATAAACACCATGTTCGATTACATCGACTATGATGAAGGTCGGGACCCCGTGGCGGCTAAAAGCTGGGAGTTACGAGCTCCGGTCATGGTGCTGCTCATGGGTGTGGCCGGCGTTGGAAAAACCACGGTAGGTCTGGCCTTGGCCGAAGCACTGGGCTGGGATTTTCGCGACGCGGATAGTTTTCACTCGGAAAAAAATATCGCCAAAATGTCGGCCGGCCAGCCCCTCGACGACGGGGATCGCGCGCCTTGGCTCGCGGCGATTGCGACACATATTAAAAAGACCCTCGGCCGTGGTGAAAATGGCGTAGTGACTTGCTCCGCCCTTAAGCAGAGTTACCGAGAGGTAATCTCGGCGAACAATAAAAATGTAATCTTATTTCACCTGCATGGCGCGCCGGAGATTATACGCCGGCGGATTGAGGCGCGGGAAAATCATTTTATGAAGCCGGCGATGCTGGATTCCCAATTGGCGGCACTAGAGCCGCCGCAGGACGCTCTTAGCCTTGACGTGGCGGACTCGACGCAGACTTCAGTGGCCAAGATTCGCGCTAGCCTGAATTTGTAATCCAAGGAGTAGGGCGTGGTTGGACGTTAAAATATGAAAAGAATTATCCCGAAATTATTAAAAATTAGCGCGAGCGTGGTGAGTGTCGGTTTGCTCGCAGCGGTGATCGGGGCGGGTTGGTTTTATTTTAAATTGCGGGCCAGCCGACCCCAGCTGGAGGGCGCGGCGAGCGCCGCGGGTCTGGCGGCGGAAGTCGTGATCACGCGCGATGCGCTTGGGGTGCCGACGTTGCGCGGGGCCAACCGTCTTGATGTAGCGTGTGCGCTGGGTTGGATTCATGCGCAGGAACGTTTTTTTCAGATGGATTTATTGCGGCGGCGGGCCGCGGGTGAGTTGGCCGAATTGGTTGGCCCGGCGGCGCTCGCGACCGATCGCGCGACGCGGATTCATGGCTTTCGTGCGGTGGCGCGTGCGGCGGTGGCACGCGGCGATGCGGCGGAACGCGCATTGGCCGAGGCCTACACGGCGGGCGTAAACGCGGGACTCGCGGCGCTAGGTGAAAAACCTTTTGAGTATTTTATTTTACGGGCGACGCCGCAGCCTTGGCGGCCGGAAGATTGCGGATTGGTGGGCTTTGCGATGACGCTTGATTTACAAAATGATGTGGCGGGGCACGAGCGCATGACGGCGACGTTGCGCGATACGTTGGGCGCGGAAGGCTTGGCCTTTTTTGCGCCGCTTTTAAAGCCTCGCGATGCGGCGCTAGACGGAAGCAAGGGGCAACTCAAGGTGCCTTCGGTTAGCTCGATTAATTTAAGAAAAGCGGCGGAGGGAGCTCCGATCAAAGTGACTTCGGCCGCGCCCGAATTCATCGAGCCGGATTACGTGGGCTCGAACGCGTTTGCGCTCGCAGGGACGCATACGGCTAACGGAGCCGCGATGGTGGCGAATGACATGCACCTTAGGCTCGGTTTACCGAATATTTGGTTCCGCGCTGCGCTGCAGTGGCGCGAGGGCGCGCTCGAGCGAAGCGTGGTCGGGGTGACCTTGCCGGGAATCCCGTTTATGGTCGCGGGCAGCAATGGCCGGGTCGCTTGGGGGTTTACGAATAGTTATACAGATGCGAGCGACTTGGTGGTGGTGCAGACGGGCATTTCTCCGGACGTTTATCGAGCGCCCAACTACGAGGCGATGCCACGTATCGAGGTGCGACATGAAATCATCGCAGTAAAAGGCGCGGCCCCCGTTGAGGTGGATTACCGCTGGACGATCTGGGGGCCGATTGTCGGAGCTGATGATAAAGGTCGGCCATTGGCGCAGCGCTGGGTCGCGCACGACCCCGCGGCGCTCAATTTTGGGCTTTGGGGAATGGAGACGGCGCAGAACGTCTCAGCGGCTTTGGTGATCGCGCATCGCGCCGGGATTACGCCACAAAATTTTCACGTCGCCGATAGCACCGGAGAAATTGCTTGGACGATCGCCGGGCGTTTGCCGAAACGCGTCGGCTACGAAGGGCGTTGGCCGGTGACGTGGACGTTTGGTGATCGGCGTTGGGACGATTTTATTCCACCAGAAGAAATGCCGGTGGTGCGTGCGCCCGCGAGCGGTCGAATTTGGACGGCGAACAATCGCATTGTGGGCGGCGCGGACTTGGTGAAATTAGGCGAATCGGGCTATGCTGAGTCGATGCGCGCGGTGCAAATCCGTGATGCGCTCGCGTTGCTCGAACGAGCGCAGCCAAAGGATTTGCTCGCGATCCAGCTCGATGATCGCGGGCTCGCACTGGAGCGTTGGCATGACCTTTTTTTGCAGGTGCTTACTCCTGCGGTGCTTGCTGGCCAATCGGATCGCGCTGAAATGCGTCGGCTTGTCGAAACTTGGAATGCGCGCGCGAGCGTGGATGCGGTGGGTTATCGTTTGGTGCGGATGTGGCGCGAGGCCGTGGCCAAGCGCGTGCTCGATCCGATTTTTGCCGCCTGCGTTGCGGAGGATCGCGGTTTTCGTTGGTCGAGATTTCCGTATGAAGAGCCGTTGTGGGCGTTGCTGACGGAGCGCCCCTTGCACCTGTTGAGTCCGGTGGAAAAATCGTGGGAAACTTTGCTCGTGGCGGCTGCCGATGATGTGGTTGCGAGTTTGCGCCGGGAGGGCACGCCGCTCGCGCGTGCGACGTGGGGGCAGCGCAATAAAGTTAAAATCCAGCACCCGTTGGCGCGCGTGTTGCCGAGCTGGCTCACGGGCTGGATGAATTTGCCGACGGAATCGTTGCCAGGAGACAGCACGACCCCGCGGGTGCAAACGCTGACGCTCGCGGCGAGTGAACGCTTTGTCGTTTCACCCGGTCATGAGGCGGAAGGAATTTTCCATATGCCCGGCGGACAAAGTGGGCATCCGCTCTCGCCGTTTTATCGGGCCGGCCACGAGGCTTGGGTGCGCGGGGAGCCGTCGCCGTTTCTGCCGGGGGCGATGCAACACACCTTAACCTTGCGACCGTAACGATCGGCGCGCGGCCGAATGGATAAAAAGCGTTGTCGGCACCGGCAAAGCGGCGCTTCCTCGATTACCTCACGCGATGAATAAAAAAACGCGCAGCTCCACGGTCTATTTTGCGAGTGAGCTGTTCACGCTCAAACATCTCATCGGCAACGCCTATCTCGCGGAGGCGATCTACGAAAAATCGCACGGGCGTTATCTGTGTGAATTGCCGCAAGATTTTGAGCCGCGTGGAACCACGCCGCGCGCAGTGCGCGATCAGGATATTCGCGCGTTACTCGCGTGTGATTTGGCGTTGTTTAACTTCGATGGCCCCGAGCTCGATAGCGGTACGGTCGTGGAATTCATGTTCGCGAAATTCGCGGATATCCCGTGTGTGATTTTACGGAGCGATCTGCGCAAGGCCGGTGATGGCGCCGATCCGTGGAACCTCATGGCGAGTTTTTATCCGCGCACGGTGAATGTCGTGGTGCCGAGTTTGCTCGCTTACAAAACGATTTTGAAACGGCGGCATCGCAAGATGGACGAAGTGATCCGGCTCGCCGGCCAACATAGTACGGCGGATGCTCAAAAGATGTGCGACGACATCGCGATGTTGTGTGTGCGGGCGCTGGATCGCGTGCGTGAGATGGATCCGGTGATGCCAAAACATTTGCGCGAGGAGGTTTATCAATGGCTCGCGTTGATGCCGGGTTTGCGCGGCAAGGGCAAGGAGCTCAGGAAAGAGTTTGAGCGTTTCCTCGAGCGCAAGGTGCAGCGCGATCTTCTCTGAGCGCAACGTCGCGCTGCGGCCCATCGGCAGGTAAATTTCATATGCCCCTCCACATTCTCGATCACCCGCTTGCGGCGCACATCATGACGCATCTGCGGGATGCGACGACCAAGCCGGCGACGTTTCGCACGCTCGCTTATCAGATCAGTTTGTTGCTCGCGATCGAGGCGACGCGGGATCTTCCGACTGAGGCGAAAAAAATCGAGACGCCGCTCGAACCGACGATGGGACGCGTGCTGCCGCATGAGCCTTTGGTGGTGGTGCCGATTTTGCGCGCTGGTCTCGGGATGGTGCAGCCGTTTCTCGACACGTTTCCTGATGTCAGCGTTGGGTATCTCGGCTTGGAGCGGGATCACGAGACGGCGGTGGCGCGCAATTATTACTGCAAGTTGCCGCCGCTCGAAGGGCGCCGCGTGTTTCTGGTCGATCCGATGTTGGCGACGGGCGGGAGCGCGGCGCAGGCGATCACGGTCGCGAAGAGTAAGGGCGCGGTGCAGCCGCGGCTCATTTGTATCGTGGCTTCGCCCGAGGGCGTGGCCGAGGTGGAGCAGCAGCATCCCGGTACGCTGGTGCATGTCGCGGCACTCGACCGCGGGCTCAACGCGAAGAAATATATTTTGCCGGGGCTGGGTGATTTCGGCGATCGGCTTTACGGGACTTAAAGGCGAAGTCCGCGCGGGGTGAACCCACGCGGAGGAGTTGAGCCGGTCGGAGGTGACGGCGTGGCGAGCTTCGCGGTCAGGCGAGTTGCGGCACGACGAAACCGGCGCGGTAGTCGCGCTTGAGTAGCGCATTCGCCGCGGCGGCGGTCTCGCCGGTGAAGCGTTCGTGGGCGACGTCGACGGCAAGCGGGAGGCCGAGCGTTGCAGGCGTTTTTGCGAGGTCGACCTGGTTAGCGGCGAGGTGTTCGGCCATGCGGCCGTAGACTTCGGCGAGTGGGGCGTCGCTTTTGATTTTGGCGGCAATCTCGGCGGCGGGGGCGGTGCGGCCGGTTTGGTGGGAGATGTTACCGAGGTGGCAGAGGGCGCTGGAGACGTGGCCCTCGAGGATGGGGCCGTAGAGATCGGCCGTTTTGCGGCTGCGAACGACGTCGATGAAGTTCTGCATGTGGCGGTCGCTGCCTTTGAATTCTTTCACGACCTTGCCCGCCTTGTCGTAAGCAGTGGCGGCAAAGTAGCCGTGGGTCACGATGCTGCCGCCTTCGCAGTCGATGACGTTGCCGACGTCGACGCCGCGGTAGTTATCCATGCCGGAAGTTTTGGCGGATCCGGCTTCGGAGCCAGCGCCGGTGGGTGCGCCCGTGCCGGATTTCGAGGGGAGTCCGCGGACTTCGAAGATGAGCGGAGCCGTGGCGTAGTCGTGGATGACAACTTGGGTGTTGGGCGTGTCGCCGTCGTCGCGGTAGCCGAGGCGCCCGCCGATGCTGAGGGTGTGGCGGGGCAGGCCGGGTTCGCCGAGGAACCAGCGCGCGACGTCCATTTGGTGGATGCCTTGGTTGCCGACGTCGCCGTTGCCGTAGAGGTAAATCCAGTGCCAGTCGTAGTGGACGGGACCGTTTTTCGAGGAGTTGCGGTGGGGTGGGACCAGGGGCGCGGGGCCAGACCAGAGATCGTAGTTGATCGTGGCGGGAACGGGCGTGGGCGCGCTGGTGAGGCCGATGCTGTCGCGGCGTTTGTAGCAAAAGCCGCGGGCAGCGGTGATTTTGCCGAGGTGGCCGGCTTGCGTCCAAGCGACGGCTTCACGGAGGCCTGCGCCGGAGCGGATTTGGGTGCCGGCTTGGGCGACGCGGCCGGTTTTTTGGGCGGCGGCGACGAGTTGGCGACCTTCCCAGACATTATGAGAAACGGGTTTTTCGATGTAGATATCTTTGCCGGCTTGCAGGGCCCAGATGCCCATGAGCGAGTGCCAGTGGTTGGGGGTGGCGATGGTGATCGCGTCGAGGTCGGGCGAGGCGAGGAGCTGGCGAACGTCGGTGAATTTTTTTACCGTGATGCCCTCTTTGGCGAGATTGGCGGCGGTGCGCTCGAGGACGGCGGTGTCGGCGTCGCAGACGGCGACGATGCGTACGCCTTTGATTTTGCTGAGGCTGCTGAGGTGGTTTTTGCCGCGACCGTTGAGGCCGACGACGGCGACGCGGATGTCGGACTGGGCGCCGACTACTTGGCCCCAAGAGCGGGCGGTGAGAGCGGTGGCGGTGGTGAGGAGCGCGGTGTGGCGCAGGAAATGGCGGCGCGTGAGCGTGGGGAGGGACATGGGGGGGGTGCGGGGGTTTGGGGGTGGGGGAGAAGCGGGAGATTTAGCGGGGCGAAGAGTTATTTGCCCTGGGTGTAAGCGGCGTACTGGTCGGCGACCTTGGCGACTTGTTCGTCGCCGAGGTGAAAGTAGAAGCGGTAACGCAGGGTGAGGCTGCCGCCGGCGGGGACGAGGTGGTCGCCCTTGTGGGGATCGTTGGCGAATTCTTTTTCGTAGTCGTGCCAGCCGAAGGGGTTGGAGGCGAACAGGCCGTAGTCGCGGGCCATCCACCAAGCGGGGTGGCGGAGATTCTGCGGGTGATCGAAGATGGCGATGCCGTAGGTGGTGCCGTTGCGTTGGGCGTTGTAATCGCACCAAGGAGCGCGGGTGCCCCAAGCGGCGGCATCGCGGGCGTTTTTGGCGGTGACGATGTGGCCGTTGCCGCCAGTGGCGACGCCTTTCATTTTGTGCGGCATGGTCATCCACTGAGCGACGCGGATGGCCATGGTGCCGTCTTTATTGTCGCCGAAGAGGAGCGGTTGGTCGGGGAGGGCGCGCAGGGTGATTTCGAAGTCGATGAAGCGGCCGCCGTCGTTGGCGTGGAAACTTATTTTGCGTTCGTCGGTGCAGATGAGGCGGCCGTCGGGGGCAAGCCAGCGGTTGCGGGCGCGCAGGACGCCAATGGCGCCGTCGACGGTCTCGATTTTACCGTCGAGAATGGTGTGGCCTTTTTCTTTAGGGGAGCGGCCGGCGTCGCCCGTGCCTTCGTTCCAGAAATCGATGCCGTTGACCATGCTGTGGGCGAAGTAGAGCGAGCGGTGCCAGGGGTGGTCGGTGTCTTCGCCGGGGGTCGTTTTCATCGGGAAATCCCGGGTGAGCGGCGTGCCGTCGGCGGCTAAGATTGGGTAACAATAGGAGCGCGACGCGCCGTCGCCGAAGACGTAGTCGGTAAAATGTTGGCCGCCGATCTCGACGCGGACGCGGTCGGCGAGCGGAGTGAGTTTAACTTGGGGCTGGGCGGCGGGGAGCGCGGCAGCGATTCCAAGCGTGAGCAGGGCGAGGGCGGGGTAGAGTTTCACCACTACATAGACGAAGCAGTGGCGATTATGATGCAACCCTAGGGTTGATTTTGTCGGGATGTGGCTTGGCGCGGTGGCACTGGGATTGCTAACTAGCGGCATGTTGTTCGTTAAATGTGTTTCCCGGCTCGCCGTCGTGGTGGGCGTTTTAATTTTGGCCGGTGCCTCGCGTGCCGCCGAAGTGGCCCAGCCGCTGTATGCGCTCTGCGGTGCTTATGCGCCTGAGATGACGGCGTTGAAGCGGGAGTTTGGCGTCGATCCAGCGAAAGGTTGGACGCGCTCCGTCGTGAAAGGCCTAGAATTTTGGCGCGGTAAAGTCGGCACGAAAGAGGTCATCCTGTGCCGCACCGGCGTGAGCATGATCAACGCCGCCTACCAGCTGCAGCTCGCACTCGATCATTTCCCCATCACTCACGTGCTCTTCGCCGGCGTGGCGGGCGGGACCGATCCAGCGTTGGAAGTCGGCGACGTGGTTATCCCCGAGGCTTGGGCAAATCACGGTGAGTCGGCGTATCTCAACGAAGACGGCAAGGGTGGCTACGTGCGCCCTGATTATTTGCCGCCGGGTCGGGAAAACTTCGGGATGATTTTCCCCACGGGCACAAATATCACCCGCGCCGGCGCCTCCGACAGCGCCGAGGAAAAAGGCGAACGCCTCGAACTCATCCCTGTCGACGCCGACTTGCTTGCCGCCGCCCGCCGAGCCTTACCCAAACTCCCGGTGCTGAAAAAATCCGGCCGCGTGGTCACTGTTTCGGTGGGCGGTAACGGGGTCGCTTCCACGGTGTTTTTGGACAACGCCAAATACCGCGAGTGGATCTTTCGCGTGTGGCAGGCGCGCTGCACGGACATGGAATCGACGGCGCTCGCCCAAGTCGCCTACGCCAATCGCAAGCCTGCGTTAATCATCCGCGCCCTGAGCGATCTCGCGGGCGGTCAACACGGCAAAAACCCGATCGACGCCAACGAACTCAATGTCGCCGAAATCGCCGCGCACGTGCTTCATCGCGTGCTCGACGAAGTGCCTTAACCGTCCCCGCCCCGGCGCGGCGTGGCGTGGCGTGGCGTGCCGCCACGAGGTAAAATTCTTTTCCCCAGACTGGCGCGGGAACCTAATGTCATTATCATGAGTCGTAGTTACCCATGAAAACCATATCCCGTTTCACGTTGGTTTTGCTCGGATTGGCGGCTCCGCTGGCGCTCCGCGCCGCTGAAGTGGCCAAGGCCTCGGTCCGCACGGAAGTTGTTTTTGAGCAACCCGAAAAGTTTACTGATGTGAAAGATTCCGACTTCGGCACCGACAAGGGCCGTGACGCCATCCTCGATCGCATCCGGGAGTATATCGTCGAACGCGCGGATAAAGCTCTGCCCGCCGGACAGAAACTCGTGATCACGTTCACCGACATCGATCTGGCCGGCGAATACGAGCCGTGGCGCGGCCCGCAATTCTCCGATGTGCGCATCGTCAAATCGATCTATTCGCCCCGCCTGAAGTTCAGCTACAAAATCACGGATGCCGCCGGCCAGGCTGTCAAAGACGGCAAAGAAGACCTGCGCGATCTCGCCTTTGAAATGCGCCTCACCGCGGATCGGCAAGATACGCTGCGCTACGAAAAAGATATTTTACGCGACTGGATTGGCACGGTGACCCGCGCGCCCAAAGCCTGATCGCCCGCTGCGGCTAGCGTTGAAACCCGTGTCGCTTCCCGACGAGGCCAATCCTGTCCGAATTGATAAGTGGCTTTGGGGCGTGCGGTTGTATAAAACCCGCGCGCTCGCGACGGCGGCGTGCCGCGCCGGCCAAGTCGAAATCAGTGACACCGCCGTGAAACCGGCCCGAACCGTCCGCGCGGGAGAGATCATTTCCGTACGCCAAGGCGTGATCTTGCGCACGGTGCGCGTGGAGGCGATCCCGCCCGGTCGGATGGGTGCGGCGCGGGTGGCGGAGTTTTGCACGGATCTGACCCCGCCCGAAGAATTTCAGAAGGCGCGCGAAATGAGGGTCCAGCAAGTCCTGGCCCGCGACCCCGGCGCCGGACGACCGACCAAGCGCGACCGGCGCTTGCACGATCAGCTCTTCGAATAAATTCGATTAAACCCCGCAATCTTCCGGTTGCAGGCTGGACGCGGCGGGGTTTGTGGGTGCACCCTAGCCGGGTGAACGTGTACGCTAAATTTGAAACCGAACTCGCCGTCCGGCCCGACGATATCGATCTCTATCAACACGTTCACAGCACTCGTTATCTCGATTACGTGTTGGCGGCGCGGTTTGACCAGATGGAGCGCTGCTATGGAATGTCGATGCAGGCCTTTGCGGCTTTGGGGCTCGGTTGGTTCATGACGGCCGCTTCCATCCAGTATAAACGCCCCCTCGGCTGGGGTGACCGGATGGTGGTGCGTACGTGGATCGAACACTTCACGGAAACCGGCTGCCGGGTGGCGTTTGAAATTGAAAAACTCCCGACCGGCAAACGCGTGTGCGACGGCTATTGTGATTACACGCTCGTGACCTTGGCGACGGGCCGCGCGACGGTTTTGCCGGATGATATTAAGAAAAAATACTCGATTTAGCTGGCCTCCGCAGGGATGTTTTTCAAGTGCTAAGTAGTTGGCTGACATCGCTGCGCGGATAAAGTCCTTGCAAAAAAAGCATTTATCGACTCTCTGGCGTTTCAGTCGTTAGTGAAAGCGTTTTGGTGACAGGATCTGGTGAGTCGTAGGCTGGGCAAAGTTGCTCAAGTGATGATTTCGAAACCCACAGTGGGAACGGACTGGCAGCGAGCGATGGAACTACGCAACATCATCATGAGTAACTCCAAACTATACGTTGGTAACCTATCCTTCAAGACCACCGAAGACGAGCTCCGCTCGGCCTTCAGCCAATTTGGCACCGTGACCGACCTTTACGTCGCCATGGACAAGATGACCGGCCGCCCCCGCGGTTTCGCGTTCGTCACCATGGGCACCCCCGAGGAGGCGAAAGCCGCCACGGAAAAGATGAACGGCACCGATCTCGGTGGTCGTCAGCTCACGGTCAATGAAGCCCGTCCAAATGAAGAAGGCGGCGGTCGCGGCTTCGGCGGCGGCGGCGGCGGTCGTGGCTTCGGCGGCGGCGGCGGCGGTCGCGGCTTCGGCGGCGGCGGCGGTGGCGGCGGTTACCGCGGCGATCGCGGCGGCAGCGACCGTGGCGAGCGCCGTTACTAATCGTAACGCGGCTCCCTAAGGACCGTTTTTTAATTTCAGACGGAGTGCCTCCGGGCGCTCCGTCTTTTTCTTTTCTTTGCGGCTCACGAGCCGCCGAGCGTCAGCGAGTGAAAAATGACTCAGCCTGCGCTCCTGCTTCTGGCGCAGCCTGCCAGCATTTTCACTCTCATGCCTTTCAAGTCTCTCAATCTCTCTGAGCAGGTTCTCCGCGGCGTCCAAGCCGCTGGCTACACGGACCCGACTCCGATTCAACTCCGCGCCATCCCTGTCGTCCTCGGTGGCGGAGATCTCATCGCCTCGGCCCAGACCGGTACCGGTAAAACGGCGGCCTTCGCCTTGCCCGTCCTCTCTCGCCTCGGCACGCACGGCCGTACCCGCGTGCTCGTCCTCGAGCCCACGCGCGAACTCGCGGCTCAGGTCGAAACCTCGTTCCGCAACTTCGCCCGTTTTACCGATATCCGTACGGTCGCCGTCTTCGGCGGCGTCGGCTACGGTGTGCAACGCTCCGAGCTTAAGCGCGGCGTCGACATCATCGTCGCCACGCCCGGTCGCCTCGTCGATTACCTGAAGTCCGGCGAGATCAGCCTGCGCGACATTAACATTCTCATTCTCGACGAAGTGGACCGCATGCTCGACATGGGCTTTTTGCCCACCGTCAAAGACATTATCGCCCGCTGCCCGCGCGAGCGCCAGACGCTGTTCTTCTCCGCCACCGTTCCGCCCGAGATCGCGGCTGTCGCCTCGTTTGCCCTGCGCAATCCCGCCAAAGTCGAGATCGGCGTCGCTCGCTCGGTCAACGAATCCGTTAACCACGCGCTCTATCCCGTGGCTTACGATCAGAAATTTGAACTCCTCGAAGCGCTCCTCGCTAAGACCGAGTTCGACAGTGTGATCGTGTTTTCGCGTACCAAACACGGCGCCGATAAAATCGCCCGCCGCCTCAAAGCTGCCAATCACGCCGTCGCCGTCCTCCACGCTAACCGTTCCCAGAACCAACGCATCGAGGCCCTCGAAGGCTTTAAGTCCGGCAAGTACGAAGTCATGGTCGCCACCGACATCGCCGCCCGCGGTATCGACGTCGCCGGCGTCTCCCACGTCATCAACTACGACGTCCCTGAGAAACCAGAAGACTACGTGCACCGCATCGGCCGCACCGGTCGCGCGCAAGCCGTCGGCGACGCCATCACGCTCGTCTCGCCCGAAAACGCCGCCGACATCCGCGACATCCAACGCTTCATCGGCGCCAAGATTCCCGAGCTCCGGCTCGAAGGCTTTAACTACGCCCCCATCATCGCCCGTCCCGATCAACCCACCCAACAACGCCGCGGCCAACGTGGCGGTGGTCAGCGCGGTGGCGGCTACGGCAGCGGCGGTCCCCGTCACCAATCCGGTGGCGGCGGCCGCGGCAGCAGTAGCGGTGGTGGTGGTGGTGGTGGCCGCGGTGAAGGCCAACAGCGCCCCGCCGAAGGCAGCTGGAACCGTTTCGGCGCTAGCGGCGGAGGTGG
>CAMDRP010000091.1 GCA_945906965.1 Opitutus sp. GAS368
GCTTTCGTACCGGCGATCTTGTCCGCGCCTGCGTTCCGGCTGGCGCGAAGCAAGGCACACACGCCGGCCGTGTCGCCGTCCGCGCCTCGGGTAGCTTCAATGTACAGATTCGTCTCGGGGTCGTGCAAGGTATCGCCCACCGCTTTTGCGCCCTGGTCCAACGCGCTGACGGCTACGCCTACTCACCAGCTAAATCTCGTTCCGATTCCTTCCCACACTCCAAACAATTATGCGTGGCTTCTTCCCGGTCCTAAAGGGCCAGGTTTCCGCCACGTCTCCCAAAGATGAAACTCTGCCGCGCTCTGCCCGCCCTCCTTCTCATCTCCGCGCCCCTCCTCGCCCACGAGTTCTGGCTGATCCCGGACAAATTTTTCATCGCGCCCCGCACCCCGCTCTCGCTCACCCTCAACGTCGGCGAAGACTTCACCGGCCTCGTCCGCCCCTTCAACACGGAGAAGGTCGCCGCCCTCCGCCACTACTCCGCCGCCGGCACCGTCGATCTCATGGCGCGCGTGCCCGCCGCGCCCGGCCTCGACGCCTTTCCGCTTAGCTTGGAAAAACCCGGCACCCACCTCATTGCCGAGGACGCGCATCCGAGCACCATCACCCTCTCGCCCGACAAATTCCTCGGCTACCTCAACGAGGACGGCCTTGAATTCGTCGCCGCCGCGCGCAAGGCCGCCGGTCAGGAAAACGAGCCCGGCCGCGAACGCTACCTGCGCTGCGTCAAGACCCTCATTCGCGTCGGCGATAGGTCCGACGCCACCTACGCCGTGCGCACCGGCCAGCGCCTCGAAATCACTCCTCAGTCCGATCCCTTCGCCGCCCGCCCCGGCACCCGCCTCGGCTTCACGATCACCTTCGACGGTCAACCTCTCGCCGGCGCCCAAGTCCGCGCCTGGCATCACCGCGACGGCAACGTGGTCATGATCAAGGGCCGCTCGGCGGCCAACGGCACCATCACGTTCGACCTGCCCTACGCCGGGCCTTGGATGATCAGTCTCGTCCACATGATCCCGCTCAAAGACGTGCCCGGCTACGACTGGCAAAGCTACTGGGGCAACCTCACCTTCGCCCTGCCTGCCTCCTGATTTTCACTTACCCTCCTGCTCCTCTTAGGCTCTTACGTTCCTATTCCGCTTACCCCTTACGATCTTACTCCTCTTACGCTCTTAAAACCCATGCGCCGTCGCTTTGCCTTCGTCCTCACGCTCACCGCGTGGCTTCTCGCCACGGGGAGCCACTGGGACGTCGTGCAGGCCGTGGCCTACGCGCGCATGTTCGCCGACAACGCCCGCACACTCCCCCTCGGCGCCGCGCTCACCCGCACGTTCAGCCCCGAAGGGCGCTGCAACATGTGCTCCGCGGTCGAAACCGCCAAGCAAGCCGCCGACCACGCCAACGCTCCCGCTTCCGCCGAAAAATTCTCCGGCAAGATCGTGCTCACCCACGAGCCCGCCGCCCGTTTCATTTTCGCTCTCGCCGCCGTGCCCGCGTGGCCCGACTACGTCCTGCACCCCGTCTCCGCCGAGCGCGCCGCCCCGCCGCTCCCGCCCCCGCGCGCCTAGCGCGCACCCTCGTCCCGCTCGATCTGCGCCGGTTCCATCGCGCGATCACCCCCACACCGTTCGCCTCCGCGCGAACCTCGCCGCCGCGTCCGCGTGCGCGCCGTCGTGTTTCAATCGTCTTCACGCGTCTCCACCATGTCTCTCCGTTCTTCCCTACCATTCGCTTTCCGACTCTCCGTCGGCTCGCTCCTTCTCGCCGGCGCGCTCCACGCGCAGGCGACTACGCCCGCCGCCAAGGCTCCGGCCAAAGACGACCCGATCCAACTCGATAAGGTCGACGTCACCGCCGACAAAGAAAACAACTTCTCCCTCCCGCTCGACGCCGTCGCCACCTCCGGCTCCCGTCTCGGCCTCACCAGCCGCGAACTGCCCGCCAGCATCTCCATCGTCACGCAGGAGATGATGCAACTCCGCGGCCTGCGCACCGCCGTCGAAGCAGTTGAATCAGCCGTCGGCATGACGGGCGGCACCAACTTCGGCTCGATTCCCAACTACTCCACGCGCGGCTTCGGCGGCAATAACGTCACCATCATGCGCGACGGTATCCGCCAAAATACCGCCTCCCAATCGTCCCGCACCGTCGACTCCTTCATCCTCGACCGCATCGAAATCCTGAAAGGCCCCGACGGCCTCATGTTCGGCGAAGGCGCGATCGGCGGTGCGGTGAACTACATTTCCAAAAGCCCCTCGCCCTCCTTCCGCAGCGACTTGCTCGCCAGCTACGGCGGCTGGGGCAGCTATCGCGTCGGCCTTGGCGTCGGCGGCCCGCTCAAGGGCACTGGCTTCAACTACCGCGCCGACTACGCGCACAATTACACCAACGGCTACCAATACCGTAACTCCCAACGCTACGACGCTCTCGCCCTCTCCGTCGGTTGGCGCGCCAACGAGAAACTTTCCCTTACCTGGTTCGGCACCTTCCTCGACGACTGGAACGAAAGCTACTACGGCAGCCCCACGATCTACGACGCTGTCATCAAAACCACCGTCGCCGGCGCGCTGCCCGAGGTCCGCACCTTCGTCTCCACCACCGACCGCATGATCAACCCGCGCGTCGATCCCGCCGCCCGTCGCACCAACTACAACATTCTCGATAACTACGCCGCCACGGAGAACGTCTTCAATCGCCTCCGCACCGACCTCCGCCTCACGCCCGAAATCGAGCTGCGCAACGAGGTCTACGTCGCCACCCAGCTCCTCAAATGGCGCAACGAAGAAAGCAACACGTGGAACCCCGTCGCCAAGAACATCACCCGCGGCGCCCTCACGCTCATCTACCGCGACGACGTTCTCCTTGGCGACCGTCTCGATCTCACGATCAAGCAACCCATCGCCGGCCACGCCAACCGTCTGCTCATCGGCGCCGTCTTCGAGCGCAACGACCAGATCCGCGGCGGCGCCCCCGGCAACGTCACGCTCACCATCCCGGCCGTCACGCTCCTCAATCCCAATGTCGGCTACGGTCCCGCCGCGCCGTTCAAGAAGACGTCCCGCATCGGCGTCGAAACCCACGCGTTTCATCTGCAAGATGTCTTCGACGTCACGTCGAATTTCCGCGCCGTCCTCGGTCTGCGCTACGACCACATCTCCCTCCAGCGCGACACCCTCTTCAACAACACCACGGCCACCCCCACGCCGTTCTCGACGTTCAAGAAAGGCTACCGCACCACCACCGGCCGCATCGGCGGCGTCTGGATTCTCTCCAAGACGGTCAACGCCTACGCCTCCTTCAGCCGCGCCTCCGAGCCCGTGACCCAACTCGTCTCGCTCACCACCACGAGCGCCGACTTCTCCCTGCAAAAAGGCCAGCAATACGAGGCCGGCCTCAAGGGCTCCTTCCTCCAAAACAAACTCGACGCCACCTTCGCCGTGTTCGACTTGGAGAAGCGCGACATCCTCACCTCCACGCTCGACCCCGTCACCGGCCTGCGCATCAGCCAACAGATCGGCGCGCAGAAATCCAAGGGCGCCGAGCTCGCCCTCGCCCTCTCCCCTGGCGACGGCTGGCGCATCGAACTCAACGGCGCTTACACCGATTCCAAGTTTGCCGACTTCAACGAAAACCTCGGCACGAGCGTCATCTCCCGCACCGGCAAACACCCGAGCAACGTCCCCGAGTGGGTCGCCAATGCCTTCGTCGCAAAACGCTTCGCCAACGGTTTCTCCGTCAGCGGCGGCCCGCGCTACGTGAGCGACCGCTTCGGCAACAACAACAATTCCGTCGTCGCCGACGGCTACGTCACCGTCGACGCCTCCGCGAGCTACACGTGGAGCCGCTGGCAGGTCACCCTCCGCGGCCGCAACCTGCTCGACAAAGACTATGAAGCCGTCGCCGGCACCACCATGCGCCGCCTCGCCGATCCCATCAGCGCCGAGCTCAGTCTCCGTACGTCCTTCTAACGCACCAGCTCTCGAGTTCCTCGGGGTCGACCACCACCGGCTCCCTTTTCTTTTTTACCCGTTTAAGAAAAAAAATTTATGGCGCAGGTAGATTAACATGCGGACAAAAAGGTCGCGCCGCTGGCATTTCGAACTTTTAAGCAGAGGGAGTGAGCAGGGCCAAAGCAGGGAAGTAGGTGCGGAGGTAGCCGCGGTCGAGGGCGGCGAGACGGTCGGCCTGCACCGTAGCGTGGGCGGCGATGACGAAGTCGGGGATGAGCTGTTGGCGTGGCCCACCCTCGCGCCGATAGCGCAGGAACATCTGGCCAGCGAGGTAAGCGGCGGCGGGTGTGATGGGATCGTAAGCGATACCGAGGGCGTCAAACCTGGCGTGTGCCTCGTCAGCGCTGGCAAACCCGATAGAACACTCCGCAAAAACGACGGGACAAAACGCTAAGCTGCCCTCTTCGGCGGCACGGTTGAGGGTGGCACGCCACAGCTCCCAGCCAACCTGATGCCGGAGGATGCAAAGGAGCACGGAGGAATCGATGGCTGTTCTCATGGCGCGGCGGCGGTAGGGATTTCCGCAGGGCCGCGCAGGTCCTCCATCACCTCAAACGTGGTGTGACCGGCGGGCCAAGAGTCTTTCCATCCTTTGGCAAACTCCTCCCAAGCTTGGGGTGGAATGGTTTTGGTGGCTTTGAGAAAGGGGGCCGTTTCATCGAACTCAAGGACATCGCCCGGCTTAAGGTGGAGCCGGTTACGGACATGGATAGGGATGGTGATTTGACCTTTAGAAGTAAGCGTTGCTTGCATGATTAATTTGTAAGATTTTAAAGTAAGGAAATCAAGTCCGCTTTTTAAAGATGCTAGAACTGAGATTTTGATCTATGTACTACCGGCGCCCAAGTCTAAGCGGCTGTGGACGCCGTCAAAATTTCCCCCGTTTAGCGAACAGTTCTTTTATCCGTGCCTCGCTCGAACCTTCGCCCTTAAACATCCTTCGTCATGCTCCAGGTTCTCTCGCTTTTTCTCCTCACCGCGCTGGTGCCTGCTCTAGCCCCGGCCAAGTCGCTCGAAACGCTTCCTACGCCCGCACCGGCTGATTCACAGTGCTCGAGCCTGACCCGCGCGCCCGACGGCACGCTGCACCTCACCTATTACGGCCCAGCCCCCGCCGAAGCCGCGCCCAACTCGCGCACCCTCTGGCACGCCACCCTCGCGCCCACGGCCCAAACGTTCTCCACTCCGCGCGCCATTGTAACGACGCCCCTCCTCATGGAAAATTGGGCCGATTTCGCCACCCTCGTCGTCGGTACCGACGGCGCTCTCACCGCCCAGTGGTTTCAAAAATCTGCCCCCGACGCTGAGGGCTACGACGGCTGGTTTTCCCGCTCCGATGACGCAGGTCGCACCTGGCGCACGCCGACCCGACTTGGCCACGAATTCGTCGCCCTCGCCCCACTCAGTCAGGGCCGAACCCTCGCCGTCTGGCTCGAGAGCACTCAGGTCAGCGACCCCAAAGCGACCAACCCAAAACCCACCCACAACGTCAAACACGACCATAGCACCCCGCGTGATCCCAACACGCCCTACGCTCCGTCGATGAAGCTCCTCGCCCGCCTGCTCGCGCCCGACGGCGCTACCTTGCAGGATTGGACCGTCGATTCCGATGTGTGCACGTGCTGCCAAAACACCCTCGCAGTCCTACCGGGCGACCGCGTGTTCGCCGCCTATCGCGGCCACACCGCCGAGGAAATCCGCGACAATCGCTATAGCCTTTTTGATCTCAAAGCCGGCACTTGGAGTCCCTCCGCCGCCCTCCGTGATGACCGCTGGAAAATCCACGCCTGTCCCGTCAACGGTCCCGCCGCTGATGCCCTCGACGCGTCCGTTACTGTCTGCTGGTTCACCGCCGCCGAGGGCGTCGCCCGCGTCCATGCCCGAACTTCCGCCGACGCCGGAGAGACCTTCACCCCGCCCGTGCCGGTCGACCTCGGCCGGCCCATCGGGCGACTAGAAACCGTCATGCTGCCCGATCATTCCGCCATCATCCTCTGGCTGGAAATGAAATCCGATACCAACGCCGCCGGGCTCTACGCCCGCCGACTCTTTCCCGATGGCAACCTCTCCCGACCGCAACTTCTCGCTGAGACCACCCAATCCCGCGCGAGCGGTTTCCCTCGCGCCGCGCTCCAATCCAACGGTCACGTACTGGTTTCCTACACGCAAAACGCCGAGCGCAACCAAGTCCAAATCTTCAGTTTTGACCCAAACCCACTCACTCGTTCGCTCAACCTGACCGCGGCTCCCCGCCGCGCCACCGGCAAGCCAACCGTTCTTGAACTCTGCGAAGCCCCACTAGCTTCGCTTCCCTGATTTCGCTTAAACCTCCCGCGTCCATCGCTGCCTTCTCCATGAAACTCCGTCACCTCGCCACCCTACTCACCCTCACCGCTATCGCCGCTCCCGCCCTGTACGCGGCCGACAAACCCGTCGAGACTACCCCAGCTGAGGTCAAGCGTCACGTCCTCCGCGGCGTCATCGTCGCTATCGACGCCGGCAAATCTGCCCTCCGGATTAAACACGAAGAAATCCCCGGCGTGATGCGTGCGATGACGATGCAGTTCCGCGTCGATGCCGTCGCCCTACAAGCCGCCCAAGTCGGCGCCACCATCACCGGCCTCATGTCTCGCCAACCCGACCACTGGCTCCTCGAAGAGGTAAAAATCACGGCTGCGAGATAAATAGCCCGCCCAGCGCGCGTAACGCGCTCCGCAAGTTCAGAGCCACGCGCGCAAAGCCCCGCGCAACTTCTCCCGCGCGCGCGCCACGCGCGATTCCACGGCCTTCACCGTGCAGCCCAGCGTCGCCGCAATCTCTGCCTGCGTGAGCTCTTCGTATTCAAACAACACCAACGCCTCGCGCAGTTCCACCGGCAAAGCCGCCACCGCGTCCCGCACCGCCGCCGCCCGTTCCGCGCGTTCCAAATCACCCGCCCCATTCGGCCGCTCGCCCGCCTGCCACGGCCGCTCATGGCCCGTTTCACTCCACGCGTCCAAAGACACATTCGGCCGCCGCCGCCACCAGCGCAGACGATTACGCGCGAGGTTGACCGCGATCGAAAATATCCAAGGGCGAAACGCCGCCTCGGGGCGAAATTTCTCCCGCTGCGACCACACGCGCACCATCGTCTCCTGCGCCAAATCCTCTGCGTCACTCGCGTTGAACACAATCCGCGCGATTAGCCGCTTCACCGGTAATTCCCAACCTGCCAGCAACGCCGCAAACGCCGCTTCGTCACCCGCACGCACGCGCATCATCAACGCCGCGTCTTCCCGCGCCTCCGCTAAACTCTCTTCTTCCGTTCGCGCCGATCTAAAACTGTCGTACGCAGGAGCCATCAGGGTTGCACCCGCACCGTGGGCGCGCCGGCGTGATCGTAGCCCACTACTTTAGGCAACACCATCGCCAGATACCGCTCGCCTTGATCCGCGGGCATCAACGCGGCCACTTGCTTAAAATGCGTCGTCATTGCGTCCACACAGACGCGTTCGAGCTCCGCGACTTCCGCCGCCGGCGCGGCGCGTTCCCGCGCCGCCAAAATCGCCGCGCAATGCCGCCCGCACACGTCGTCGTAAGCTTCGTGCAATTGCTTGATCGCCGCCCACCGCGCGTCATCCAGCCGATATTCGACTCGCAACCATTGCATCGCATCGCGCGCGTGGGCCGCCCGACGCACTTCGGGTTGGTCGTTGATCGCGAAAAACAACGCGTACGCTCCCGCCGCCGCCGCCAGCGCGAAACCGAGCATGATCAACCAGTTTTTCATGGCATTTTCATCGATCGCGCATCCAGCGCACTCACGTAGCTCGTGAGCATCGCCGCCCGCTCCAACTCGACGCCAACTCGAGCACGTTCGCGGCCCGTCCATGCGCCCGCCCCCAGCGCGAGGCCCAGCACCACCGCGCACACCACAGCGTGCCCGCGCACAAAACTGACCCAGCCGGCCACCCCGCGCCCGCGTTCGATCCGCGCCCAGACCCCCGTCCGAAACGCCCGATTCGCGACCGGCGCCACGCGCCAATCCTCCAACACGCGCTTCAATTTCAATTCATCCACATTCATGTTCATAACTCACTATACCCCTGCTCATCGAAAATCCCTTTAAAAAATTCGGGTGATTTCGCGACTTTAGGGTTAATAGTATCTAACTCCCTCTTTAAACCCATGAAATCCACCCTCCATCGCCTCATCGTAATCTCTGTTATTCTCGTCGGTTTCGGCTTCACGGCCTTCGCCGCTGAGAACAAATCCGTCTCGCCGGCAGACACCGCCCTCATCGCCAAGGCCCGGACAAATTACCCGCTGAAAACCTGTCTCGTCTCCGGCGAAGACCTCGGCGCCATGGGCGAAGCCACCGCCTACATCCACCGCGGCGCCGGCCAACCCGACCGCGTGGTCTTCTTTTGCTGCGAGGGCTGCAGCGACGATTTCAAGAAAGAGCCCGCCAAGTTCCTCGGCAAACTCGACGCCGCGAAAAAGAAGTAGAGCCGGGTCTCCGACCCGCCCTTCGCTCCGACGCCCACTCCCTTCTTCCAGATTTCGTGTAGTTCGTGTTTTCCATGGTGAGCTTCCATCCTTCCCAGCGGCCGCGTATCTCCGCGCCCCTCGCTCCGCTGTTCCTCGCCCTCCTCGCCCTGATCACCATCCCCGCGGCTCACGCCTGTGCCAACTGCGGCGGCAAGGGCAAAGCCGGCTGGCTCGCCCGCGAACTCGCGCCCAAAGCCTCTGCACTTTTCCCCGCCGCGCCGATCACCGCCTACACGCTCGATATCGCTGAGACTACCCTTAGCCCCGCCGGGCGCTCCGTTCCCGCACTCACCATCAACGGCACCGTCCCCGGTCCCACGTTGCGCTTCCGCGTCGGCGACGTCGCCCGGATCGTTGTCCGCAACCGCCTCGCCGCCGACGAGGCTTCTCTCCACTGGCACGGGCTCCTCCTCCCTAATCTCGAAGACGGCGTGCCCCACCTCAACACGCCGCCCATTCCCGCCGGCACCGAGCGCACCTTCGAGTTTCTCCTCACTCACGCCGGCACGTATTGGTATCACAGTCACACCGGCCTCCAAAAAAAACGCGGGGTCTACGGCAGCATCGTCGTCGAGCCCGCCCCCGGCTCTCCGCCCCGCGCCGATCTTCCCCGCATCGACCGCGACCACGTCGTCGTCCTCTCCGATTGGACCAACGAAGATCCCGACGCCATCATGCGCTCGCTTCTCCGAGGCAGTGACTGGTTCGCTATCCGCAAAAACACCGCCCAATCCCTCCTCGGCGCCTACCGCTCCGGCCACCTCCGCGACTTCCTGAAACGCGAGCGCGCCCGCATGCTCCCGATGGATCTGTCTGACGTCGCCTACGACGCCTTTCTCCTCAACGGCCAGCCCGTTTCCCGCCTCCCCGCCCGCCCCGGCGAAACCATTCGCCTCCGCGTCATCAACGCTGCCGGCTCCACCTATTTCTATCTGAGTTCCGCCGCCGGGCCGCTCACGATCATCGCCGCCGACGGCATGGACGTCGCGCCGATCAAACAAAACCGCCTCCTCATCGGCATGGCGGAAACTTACGACGTCCTCGTCACCATTCCCCTTTCGCCCGCCGCCGCCGACGCTTGGGAAATCCGCGCGACCACCCAGGACAACTCCGGCCACGCCTCCCTCCTCCTCGGCGATCCCGCCGCTCCTGCGCAACCCGCCCCCGTCCCGGGCCCGCTCGCAATCTACAACATGGACGCCGCCCTCTCCGTGATCCTCGCCCAGCACGACGAGACCGGCGACATCACCGACGCTGCCGCCCTTGCCGCCGAGGTCGACCGTCCGCTGCCACCCTACGTCCGCCTCCGCTCGCCCACCCCCACCACCCTCCCCGCCGCCGCACCTCGCCGCTCCGTCACCCTCAAGCTCACCGGCGACATGACCCGTTACCTCTGGTCTCTCGACGATCGCACGATGGACGAAGAAAGCACCATCGCGGTGAAGAAAGGCGAAGTCCTCCGCCTCGTCCTCGTGAACAACACGATGATGCACCATCCGATGCATCTCCACGGACACTTTTTTCGGCTCCTCATCCCCGATGCCGGCGACCCTGCCTACGCCCCGCTCAAACACACGGTCGACGTCCCGCCCATGAGCCGCCGCACCATCGAGTTTCTCGCTAGCGAGGACCGCGACTGGCTGTTCCACTGCCATCTTCTTTACCACATGATGGCCGGCATGGCGCGGGTCGTAAGCTACTCGGAGCCTCCTTCATCTTCGACTTCAACTTCCACTGCGGTCCAAGCCCCCAACCTCGGTGAACACGCCAAACCTCACACCTACGCCTGGCTCGACGTCACCCTGCAATCCCACCTCAGCACCGGCCACGGCACCGTCCAAACCGGCCGCGACAACCTCAACCTCAGTTGGGAAACCGGTTGGGCCCGCGTCGACGACACCGGCTTCGAAATCGACGCAACCTACTCCCGCTATTTCAACCCCCGCTGGACCGCCTTCGCCGGCCTCCGCGCTGCCAACCTCACCGCCACGCGCCACTCCGCGATCGCTGGCGCCACGTACCGCCTGCCCTACCTCGTCGATTTCACCACCACGCTCCAAAGCAACGGCGACGCCCGTTTCTCCCTCGCCAAAAATCTCCCACTCACCGCCCGCCTCGGCCTCCAGCTCCACGTCGAATACGACACCGCGCTGCGCTTCGCCTCGACCGTCACGCTTGCCTACACCGTTTCAAAAACCATCTCCTTCGTCGCATCCCATGACGGCGACTACGGCCTCGGCGCCGGCGTCGCCGTCCGTTTTTAAGCTCCAAAATAATTCTTGATGAAACCCATCCTCTTCACCCTCGCCCTATTGATCGTCCCGGCCTTCGCCGCCGTCTCCTCCCCCGAAAAAGTCGATGCTTCAAAATCCAAAGACTCCGCCACCGCTCCGAAGCCCTATCCGTTAAAAGTCTGCATCGTGACCGACAACGACCTCGATTCGATGGGCGACGAGAGCTCCTTCATCCACGAGGGCCAGACGGTGAAATTTTGCTGCCCGCCCTGCGAAAAGAAATTCCTAAAGAACCCCGCGCGCTACCTCGCCAAACTCACTCCGCCCAGTAACCCGGGCGCCCCGAAATAGCCCGCCGCCATAACCGCCCGCAGATCCTGCCCAGCATTTTCAACTTCGCGGCCTTTCGCGGTTTCCCACGACCGGTCCCTCCGCTCTTGCGTGCTTCGTCGCCGCCTGCCGCGAACTCCCGCATTCCCACTCATCTCCTCACGTTTCTCGCCTCTTACTCGGCTCACCCCTCCCGCTCCTTAACGCGCCACCACCCATGGGCCCGTGGATCCTCTCGCTGCCGCGTCCCTTGACACGCCGCCGATTCCCCGGCTCGTTTTCCGCCGTGTCGTTCCTCCGCCGCTTCATTGCCGTCGCGCTCCTGGCCCTTTGGCTGCCCGCGACTTTGCACTGCGCCCTCGAGGCCGCCGGACTCAAAATCGTCTTTGTGTGCCACGACCACGACGATGGTCACGGCCATAGTCACCCGGCGCCCGCACCGGACCACCACGGCGCTCAGTCCCACACCGATGCCTGCCACCCTTTGGAAGATGCGGCCATTAAACCCACGTCTGTCGCGAAACTCGTCGGCCAAGCCACGTTTTTCCTGATCGCTCTCCTGCCTGTCCCACCCGAACTCCCGGTCGATCGCGTGTGCCCGGAGCGCACCGATGTGCCCCGTGAGTTGGGTCGAGGTTGGCAATTCGCCACGCGCGCCGCTCCGCTGGCACGCGCTCCGTCCGCTTCGGTTTAACGCGCTCGCCCAGCGAGCTGCCCGTTCCGTCTCCGCGCTTTCGCGGAGTCCGTCCCCGCCACGCGCATCCGCGTCGGCCTGCCTTCGTTCCATCGTCCGTATTTTTCCCATGCGTTTACCTTTTTTCACTCTCCTTTTGCTCACCGCCGCGACGCTCACCGCCGCCGAGCGCCCGCTCACGCTCGCCGACGCCCTCGCCCGCGTCGAAGCCGGCCACCCTTTCCTGCGCACGCGCGACGCCGAATCCCGCCTCGCCTCCGCTCGCTCGGCCCAAGCCTTCGCGCGCCCCGCCGCGGAGATTTCCCTCCAATTTGAAAACGCCCTTGGCACCGGCGAACTCAGCGCCGCCCGCAGCCTCGAAACCACCCTCCAGCTCAGCCGGGCCATCGATCTCGCCGACCGCCGTGCCTCCCGCAACACCGTCGCCTCCGCGCGCAACGACGCCGAGCAACTGGCGTGGGCGGAACGCCGCCGCGAACTCCACGCCGAGGCCGCAGGCCGCTTCATCCGCGTTGTCGCCGCCCAAGCCGAACTCATCGCCTCGCGCGAATTCGTCACCCTCGCCCTAAGCACGGCCGAGACCGTCGCCGCCCAAGCCCGCGCCCACGTCGCTCTGCCTGCCGACATCGCCCGCACCCGCCTCGCCCTCGCCGAGGCCACCCTCGAGAGCGAACACGCCGAGCACCTCCTGCTCTCCGCCCGCCAATCCCTCGCGTCACTCTGGGGTGCCCCCTTCCCCGATTTCACCACCGCCTGGGCC
>CAMDRP010000092.1 GCA_945906965.1 Opitutus sp. GAS368
GCTCAGGCCGATGTGATCTGTCTGCAGGAAGTGAAGGCGTTGCCGGGCGATGTGCAGCATGTGGTGTGGCCTGCGGGCTATGATCTAACGTGGAACGCCGCGCAAAAAAAAGGCTACAGCGGGACCGCGCTCTTTTCGCGGCGTAAGCCGATGTCGGTCACGCTCGGGTTGGGCTCGCCGGCGCATGATGCGGAGGGGCGCGCAATCACGGCGGAATTTCCGGAGTGTTACGTGATCGGTTTGTACGTGCCCAATGCTCAGCCGGAATTGGCGCGCATCGGTTTCCGTCAGGAATGGGACCGGGCCTTGCTCGCGTACGTGAAAAAATTGGAGCAGAAAAAACCGGTTTTATTTTGCGGTGATCTCAACGTGGCGCACGAGGAAATCGACCTCGCGCGGCCCAAGGAAAATGTGGGCAGCCCAGGCTTTTCGAATGAGGAACGCGCGGGCTTCCGCGATTTTTTGGGCGCGGGCTTTATCGATACATTTCGCGAGTTTGAAAAAGGGCCGGGGCATTACAGCTGGTGGACGTATCGCGCGGGGGCGCGGGCAAATAACGTCGGCTGGCGCATCGATTACTTCATGGCGAGCGCGGCGCTACGGCCGGCGTTGCAGCGAGCGTGGATCGAGCCGCAGGTGCTGGGCAGCGACCATTGTCCGGTGGGAGTAGAGTTGAAATTCTGAAGTAACTCGTTGAGCGTTTCGGAATGAGGAAGCCCCGATCATTTTGCCGTTGGATCGTAATTTGTGTTTTGGGACTGACGGCGTGGGGCGAGGAACAGCTGAGAGCCGCGGAGGAGCGTTTCACTTTTGTGGCGATGGGCTGCATGCCTTACGGGGACGAGAATTTCGCCGCGTATGAACGGTTGCTCGCCGAGATCAATCGGCAGCAACCGGCGTTTACGGTGCATTGTGGCGACACCAAGGGCGGCGGGGTGCCGCCGACGGAAGCGTTTCTTAAGCACGTGCACGGTTGGTTTGATTCCTTGGAGGGAGCGGCGATTTACACGCCGGGCGACAATGAGTGGACGGACGTACATCGCGCGAGCAACGGGAGCCAAGATCCGGCGGTGTGGTTGGCGAAGGTGCGGGCCGAGTATTTTTCCGCGGAGCGAAGTATGGGGCGGGCGCCGATTCCGCTCGTGACGCAGCGGCGGGAGCGAGGGTTTGAGAAATTTGTGGAAAACGCGCGGTGGACGCGGGGCGGCGTCGTGTTTGCGACGGTGCATGTCGTCGGCAGCAACAATAACAACTCGCCGGAGCTTCCGGGCGCCGTCGCGGAGTTTCGCGAGCGCGAAGCGGCGAACGCGGCGTGGGTGCGAGCGACGTTTGCCGAGGCGAGGGCGACGGCCGCGGCGGGCGTGGCGTTCTTTTTTCAGGCGCAGCCGTTCGCGCAATCGGCCGGAATCGCCGGGCGGGTTTCGGGTTTTAGAAATTTTCTCGATGTGATGGAGGCGGAGGCGGTGGCGTGGAAGAAGCCCGTGCTGCTGGTGCACGCGGACGAGCATCGCTACCGGCTCGAGGTCGGGCTGCCGTTTGAAATGGGCGGCGAGGTGCGGGCGAACGTGACGCGACTGGAGACGTTTGGCGCGGGCGACATCCACGCGGTGACGGTCACGGTGGATGCGAGTTCGCCGCAGGTGTTCTTGTGCGGGCCGTTGCTGGTGCCGGGAAATGCGTTGCCGGTGTTGCCGCGAGTCAAGAAGGCGTCCGAAACAAAATGAAAGCGGCGCAAAAAACGGGGGTCGCGGCGGAGTTGAAGGCGCTGATGTTGGCTGAGCCGAAGCTGACGCTGGCGGTGGCGGAGAGCCTGACGGCGGGAAACGTGCAGGCGCAGATCGCGGGTGTTTCCGGGGCGTCGGGGTATTTTCTTGGGGGCGTGACGGCCTATTCGATTGAAGAGAAGGTGCGCTTGCTCGGGGTGAATCGCGCGGGCGCGAAGAAAGTGAACTGTGTCTCGGCTCGGGTGGCCGAGGAGATGGCGGCGGGCGCGGCGAAATTGTTTGGGACGGATCTGGCGGTGGCGACGACCGGCTATGCGGAGCCGAGTGCGGTGGACGGCGTGGAGGTGCCGATGGCGTGGTGGGCGGTGGCGCACCGGCGAGGCCGGCGTGTGACGATGCTCAGCGGGCGCGTGGAGTGTCCGGGCGAGCGGCGGGTCGCGGTGCAGCAGATGGTCGCCAGCGCGGTGTTGGCGGAGTTGGTCGTCTATCTGCGGGAGCTGCGCGGGTAGGTGGGGGTGCGGAGCCGGATTCCCGGATGAAAATTGTGGGAGCGAGCTCCGGAAGCCCGATCGGGACATCGGGCTCCACCTCAGGTGAGGGTGTTTTGGAAAAACTCGATGATTTCGCCGTTAGGGCCTTCGCAGAAAAAGATGCGGATCGGAACGGGCGCGTGGGCGTTGGTGGTGGCGATGGTGACGTCTTTGGGCTCGGTGGTGATCTGGGCGCCGGTGGCTCGAACACGTTCGGCGACGTGATCGAGGTGCGCGGTGCGCAGGGCGAAGTGGATGACGGCGCCGTTGGGGGCGGGGGTGTAGGCGAGGTCTTCGAAGACCTCGAGGTAGTTGCCGTCCCCGGTGTCGAACATGGCGGCGCGGTTGGGCGCGGTGCGCCAAGTGATTTTTTCGGTGAAGCCGAGGGCGGTGACGTAGAAGGCGAGGGTGCGGTCCCAGTCGCGGGTTTTGATGCAGACGTGGTGAAAGCCGGTGATGAGGGAGCTCATAAAATTTGGATTGAGGGGGTGGCGGTGGGCACAAAAAAGGGCGGGCTATGTCAGCCCGCCCCAAGGGAGCAATGAAGCGATCAGGGCGCGATACTTTGGACTAGGTCCATGAGCGGCTGAACTTCCGCGGGGGGCTTGACCCAGTTGCTGTAAAGCAGCTCGGGCATGGTGTAGAGGGTGTCGTAGAGCGAGGCGTTGTCGTCGTCACTGCGGGTGAGATAGCCGGCTTTGACGGTCGCTCCGGCGAACACGCCCGCGTTTTTGGTGTAGGTCAAAATGGGCGCGTCGATCATTTTGTAATCGGGATTATTGGCTTCGGCCGCCTTGGGGCCAATGACGGCTTTAGCGTCGACGCCGAGGCGGAAGCGCTGGCGGAAGAGGAGCCGGGCGGTCTGGTCGTCGGTGAGGACGTGGATCGTCTCGACGTCGCTGGCGCCAAGTTGGAGCCCGACGCTGGTCTCGCCGGCGTTAATGAGGACGGGTAGGCTCCAGCGGCCGGTGGATTGTTTCACCATGATGACGCCGTAGCCGGCTTTGACTCCGAAGATGAGGCCCGCCTTGAACTGGTTAACGATGATCAGTCCCCTGGCTTTGGCGAGGACGCGAGCGGGGATCGCGGTGCGCGGGTCGCGTTGAAAATCTTGGAGGATGGCTTCGCAGGATTCGACGCGGGTCACGAGTTCGGCGCGGTCGGTTTTGGCGAGGGCATGAGTGGGCGTGAGGACGCAGCACGCGGCGATGACCAAGGGGAGAAGTTTTTGAACGAAGATAAGCGGAGACTGCATGGCGCGGGATATAAGCATGATATAGCGGAATTGGAAAGCGCGGAGTGGCAGGGGGGCTTCTAGGGGTTAATCGAGGCCGCGGGCGGCAAGTTCGTCCTCATCCCAGCCGAAGTAGTGACCAAGCTCGTGCAGGTAGGTGAGGCGGACTTCGTCGCGGAAGATGCGGCGGTCCGCCTCGGCGTAGTCCCAGAGGTTTTCCAGGTAGAGGATGATCTGGGGCGGTTGGGGTTGGTCGTGCGTGAGGGAGCTGCCGTGGGGGTCGCCGGAGAAGAGGCCGAGGATGTCGTCGGGGAAGCCTTCGGCGAGGGTATCGGCATCGGGCAAGCTTTCGTAATGAACGGGTACGGAGCAGGCTAAGGCGCGTAAAGCGGCGGGGAGGGCGCGCTGGGTGGCGGTGACTATTTCGATGGCGATGGCGGTGAGTTGATCCTGAGTCACGGTGGCGCGAGCGAGGGCTTGGTCTTCAAGGGCGGAGCTCGGTGGCGAGGTCAAATTTCTCGAAACGTTCACCGAGCCACCACAGGCCACAGGCGACTTCGGCGCCAAGAATGGTCAAAGCCACAAGGGTGCCGAGAACGACGGCGGCGGAGGCGCCGATGAGCCATTGGGAGGCGAAGATCACCAAGGCGGCGCCCAGGACGGCAGGGAAGAGGGAAAGCAGAATGACCAGAAATTGACCGAAGACGAAGATGAGACGTTGCCCCATGACGTCGATGCCGCCACTGCGTTGGCGGGTGGCTTGAAACCAAGCTGGGAAAAGCAGCGCGGCGGCGTTGGGGATAAGCAGTTGGAGCGCACAGAGCACGGGAATAACGGCGCCGATGCAGAGGCTCGCGGTGAGACGGAAACTGGGGGTGAGCCAGGCGATCTTATCGGCCATCGGGGACAGCGCTAGGACCAGAGCGAGGAGGTTGAGCCAGAGTAGGCCGGTGAGAATGGCGATCGGGGTGAGGATTTCTCCGAGGATGATCTGCCAGCCCGCGAGCGGGTAAGTTTTGAGAATATCGGCATGGGGTAGATCGCTGCGGAGATCTTGGCGGGCGAGTTGAGGCCCGAGTAACAGGGTGTACGCGAAAAAAATAGCGGTTAAAGTAATGATGATACTAGCCCCGGTTTTTTGATGTTCGCCTCCCACAATCCACGGCACCGTTACGCACGTGAGTAGAGCGCAGCCGAGCCACACGCGGGCGTGAAAATAAGGCAGCGTGCCTAATAAGTTTTTCCAGAGAAACGCCACCTCCGCTCGTCCTGGCACGCGGAGGCTAAAGGGTTCGCGGCGGACTTTGACTTTGTCCTGCCCGAGCCGATACGTGCCGTCTTCTAATCGAGCCAAGCGCGCGGCGCGTTTTTCGGCGTAAGCGATCGAGGCTTCCTCGAAAGAGGTTTCTTGGCGCGCGACCCAGCAGTAGTGGCCGATTAAAATGAGCGCGGCCGGTCCGACGGTGCGAAAAAACTCTGCGGAGTTAGCCGCCAGAAAAGGCGCGATGACGAGCTTCCCAGGAATCAGCAGCCAATACAGCACACCTCGGTCCATGGAACGTGCGAGCCAACTGAAAAAATCGGTTGGGCCGATGTTGCCCTCGGGAAACGGTGGCGCCGCGTTTGAGATGGATAAGACTGAAACCAAAAGCAGAAGCGCGACCCCTGCAAGGATGAGCCAACGGCGAATCGCCGGGTTGGCGCCGTTATCGATGTGGCGATTGATCGTGAGGGCGGCGCCGGTGAAATGGAGGTTGAGCGTCGTCAAAATCAACCACCAGCCCAGTACGTGCGTGAGTGCGCCGCCGCCTAAAAAACTCCAACCGCGCGAAATCAGCGTGAAAATCACCGCCGAGAAAAGAATGCGAATCTGCGCACCGAGTAGACGAAAATGAATCAGCCGCCGCCGTGAAATCGGCGCAGGAAAAAGAAACGCGATCTCCGCTTCGGAAAAAGGCAGTCCGGGTTTTTCTTTGGGTAGCGCCCACGTAAAAAGCACGATCACGAGCAGCACGAGCGCGCCAAAAACACTGAGGGTGGCGGTGAGATCAAATGTGGGCGCGAGCCCCTCGGATAGACCGGCGGGCAAGCCTGCCAGCGCCGTCGAGCCGCCAGAGAGCTGGCGATAAAAAATGAAGTAAATATAGGCGATGCCCGCCAGCGCGCCTAAAAAATATTTCGGCTGCTTGAGGCGCCGTAGGCGCGAGAGCGTGATGTTTTTCAGCGAGGTAAGCCGGAGATAAAGGAGAGCGCCGAGCATGAGAGTTAGAGGCGGTGGTGTTTAATTTTCCGAACCGCCGGTGGCGCGGATGAAAATCTCTTCGAGGCTTACGCCGGTTTCGCCTTGGGCAAATTGCGCCGAAATTTCGGCGAGCGTGCCGTGCGCAATTTTTTCACCTTTTTTCAAAATGAGCACGTGCGAGCACACCTCTTCCAGCAAGTGTAACAAATGCGAACTCAGCACAATCGCCGCACCGGCGCGCGCGCGGGACAAAATCGAATCCTTCATCCGGCGGATGCCGAGCGGATCGAGCCCGGTCAGTGGCTCGTCGAAAAACATCACGCTCGGGCTGTGTAACAAACCGCAGGCGATCGCGAGTTTCTGCTTCATGCCGCGCGAGAGTTCGCCCGGCAGTTGATCGGCTTTATCGGCAATTTCCAGTTCCTCGAGGAGGGGTTGCGCGAGCGTGGCGTAATCGGCGACGCCGTAGATACGGGCGACAAAGTTGAGGTGCTGGCGGACCGTAAGGTAGTCGAAGAGGCGCGGCTCGTCGGGAAAAAATGCCAGCTGACGTTTGGCGCCCACGGGGTCGGCGGCGAGATCCACGCCGCCAATATGGATGCGTCCGGCGTTGGCGGGGATAATGCCGGCGAGACTGCGCAGCGTGCTCGTTTTGCCTGCGCCATTGGGCCCGACTAGACCGAGGACTTCACCGGGTTGCACGGTAAACGAGAGATCGCGCACCGCAGTGAAAGTACCGTAGCGCTTGCTGAGGCCGGAGACTTCAATCATGGGCGTGGAGGCTGCGTCGGGTGGGTGTTTTTGCAAGCTTAGTGCGACGGATGTAACTCGGCCTAGCGCACGGCGTCTCACCGGCAACTGTCCTTTCTGGTAGTTATCTAAACCTCAAAAAATCCATCCGCATGAAAACCTCCGTCAAATTAGTCCTGACCCTTATCACGCTCGGCCTCACCGCCGTTTCGCCCTGCGCTCAAGCCGCGGAGAAACCCGCCAAAGCCGGTCAACGCGCCAAAGCCGCCGCCGAAGAGCACGATAAGATGCTCACGGAAAAACTAAAACTCACCGCCGAGCAGCAGGAAAAACTCGCGGACATACGCAAGACTGAGGCCGAGCAACTCAAAGCGGTGCGCGGGGATCGCACAAAGATGGCTGACGTCACAAAAACCGGCCGCGAACAGGTTCGCGCGATCCTCACGCCGGAGCAGCAAAAAGAATTTGATGCGATTAAACCTGAAGGCCGTCCCGCACGTAAGGGCAAGAAAGCTCGCGGCGATACCTGAGTCGCTCGCGTACACCTTAGGTTCTTCGCAGCGCCGCGGTTGAAACCCGCGGCGATTTTTTTTTGCGCAGAAATACAGTGGACTGATTTGCGTGTAACTATCTGGACGGGGTTGCGTCATCTTTTCTGACCGATGAACTCGGTGCTCTCGGCTTAAGAAAAAATCCTGTTATCCCAAACTCGTTTATTATGAAAACCTCCCTCCGCCAACTCATCACCGTCCTCGCCTTGGGCGCCGCGGTACTTCCCGTTGTCAGCATCGCACAAGAAGCGCCTCCGGCCGAAAAACGTGGCCCCGGCGGTCCCGCTGGTAGTCGTGGTCGCATGACACCCGAGCAGCAAGTCGAACGCCTCAGCGAGGCGCTCACGCTCACGGCTGAACAAAAAACCAAGATCATGGCGATCAACAAGGAGCAGGCGACCGCGATGGCCGCGATCCCGCAGGAAGAGCGTCGCGAAAAAATGATGGAGATGATGAAGGCCACGCGTGAAAAAATCCGCGCTACGCTCACGCCGGAACAGATGAAGAAATTTGATGAGATGCCTCCGATGGGCGGTGGTCGTGGCGGTCCCGGTGGCCCTGGCGGTAAGGGCGGCGAAAAGAAACAGCCGTAATTCGTTTTGTAGCGCGCTGCAGCGCTCGACCGTCGCCAGCCTTCGGCTCGGCGGCGGTTTTTTGTTTTTCGGCTCGGCGGGTGGCGTGTGGCGGCGCAGCGTCCGTCTATGGCGGAGCACAAGCGCATCGTAATCGTGGGCGGCGGGGCGGCGGGATTTTTCGCGGCCATCGTGGCCGCGGAGGCGTTGCAGGCGGGAGTGATCGCTGGGACGGGCGCGGGCGGAACCGTGACGCTGTACGAGGCGACGGCGCACTTGTTGGCCAAGGTTAGAATTTCCGGCGGCGGTCGTTGCAACGTCACGCACGCGTGTTTTGAACCGCGTGAGCTTGTACAGAAATATCCTCGCGGCGGTCGCGAATTGATCGGGGCGTTTTCGCGCTGGCAACCGCGTGATACCGTGGCGTGGTTTGCGGCGCGCGGCGTGACGCTCAAAACGGAGTCCGACGGGCGGATGTTTCCGGTGACAGATGATTCGGCGACGATTGTGGAGTGTCTGCAACGCGCGGCCGCGGCGGCGGGCGTGCGCGTCGTGACCGGAACGGGCGTGCGTACCTTGATGCGGCGCGAGCAGGATTTCGCGGTGGAGTTGACCTCGGGCGAAACGCTCGGCGCGGATCGCGTCTTGATCGCGACTGGCGGCAACAAATCCTCGGCGGGGCTCGTGATCGCGCAAGGGATGGGGCACGCGGTGGAGCCGGCGGTGCCGTCGTTATTTACGTTTAACATCACGCGTGATGCGCGGCTGGAAGGACTGGCGGGCGTGGCGGTGGAGCGCGTCGAGACAAGCGTGCGCGGGACGAAGTTGAAAGAGCAGGGGCCGCTCTTGGTGACGCATTGGGGCGTGAGCGGGCCGGGGATTTTAAAGCTTTCGGCGTGGGGCGCGCGGGAGCTGGCGGGGATGGATTATAAATTCACGCTGGTGGTGAATTTTTCACCGAGCCACACCCGGGAGACGCTGGTGAAAGAGCTCGCGGCGGCGCGGGAGAAAAATTTGAAGAAACAGGTGACGACGTGGAGTCCGGTCGCGGGCGTGCCCCAGCGGTTTTGGGAGCGGCTCGTGGTGGCGGCGGGCATCGGCGCGACGACGCCTTGGACGAATGTGGGCAACGCGGCCCTCACAAACTTGGCGGCGCAGATCGGTGCGGCGGAGTTTGCGGTGAGCGGCAAGAGCACGAACAAAGATGAATTTGTGACCTGCGGCGGCGTGCGTTTGCGCGAGGTAGATTTTCGGACGATGGAAAGTCGTTTGTGTCCGGGGCTGCACTTCGCTGGTGAAGTGCTGGACGTGGACGGGGTGACGGGCGGGTTTAATTTTCAAGCCGCTTGGACCACGGGCTGGCTGGCCGGTCGAGCGATGGCAGGCTTAGACGGAGTGTAATTATTTTAATCACAACCAGAGTCCGGTGTTCATCGTTTCATATGAAGCAGTTTAGGAAGCCTCTTGGGTTTGTCGTAATCGGTTTCACGGGGTTGCTGTTTTCGGCGGGCTGCTTGAGCCAGATTGTAAGAAACGAGATGACGCGGCGTAACGAAGTGGAATTGAAAAAAGGCCAGATCACGCCGGCGCAGTACCGGCAGCAGCGCGATGAAATTGATCGCAACTTAAAGTGAGTAACGTCGGGCTGAAATCCATGCGCACACCCGTTAAAAACTATTGGTTTCCGGCGAAGACGTTTGGCTGGGGCTGGGGCTTGCCGGCGTGCTGGCAAGGTTGGGTGGTGACGGTGGCTTACGTCGTTTTGTTGGGGGGCGGGGCTTTTGTAATCGAGCACTCGCAGCGGTTCGCGCCGTTTTTTGTTTTTTACTCGCTGGCGCTGTCGGCGGTGTTGCTGGCGGTGTGCTGGTGGAAGGGCGAGCCGCCGCGGTGGCGGTGGGGCGGGGATGACGCGGCGGGCGGGAAAAAATAAGCGGAGCGGCTAAAGTGCGGGCGTTGGCTTGGCGCTTGCGGGGCGGGGGATCGGGTTTAGTGATGGGCGCTCTTTTAACATGATGTCATATTGGCAATTGCTGCAGTTGATTCTCCCGGTGTTTGCGTTGATCGCGATCGGGGTTGTGGTGCGGCGGGTGCATTGGATCGAGGGCGAGGCGGAGACGAGTTTGTTGCGCCTGGTCGTAAATGTGTGTTTCCCGTGCCTTATTTTTGAATCGGTGACAGGCAACGCGGCCTTGCAGGCGGCGAACAATGTGGTTTTGCCACCGTTGATGGGCTTCGCCGCGACGGCGGGTGGAATTTTGCTGGCCCGCGTCGTCGGGCGTTGGGCGGGGCTCACGGTGGGGACGGGATTGCGGACCTTTGCGCTGACGGCGGGGATCGCGAATTACGGTTATCTACCGTTGCCGATCATGGCGGGCATCTGGGGGCCGGAGAGTCGCGGCGTGTTGCTTGTGCATAATGTCGGGGTGGAGGCGGCGTTGTGGACGGTGGGCGTGTTGGTGTTGAGCGGGCTGTCGCTGCGCGAAGGCTGGCGGAAGCTGGTGAACCCGATCGTCATCACCTTGGTGGTGGCGCTGATCTTGAACTTCGCGGGAGCGGCGCCGTATCTACCGAAAATTTTAATCGATCTGGTGCATTCGCTGGCGGTGTGCGCGATTCCGCTGGGGGTTTTGATGACGGGCGTGAGTTTGGCGAATTACCTCGGCGATGTGCGGGCCTTGGTGCAGCCGAAGATCGCGCTTTGGGCGTGTTTGGTGCGGCTGGTGATGTTACCGCTGTTGATTTTGGCAGCGGCGAAGTGGTTGCCGCTTTCGGTCGAGTTGAAACGCGTATTGCTGGTGCAGGCGGCGATGCCGGCGGCGGTGGTGCCGATCATCGTGGCGCGGCATTATGGCGGGCAGCCGTTGACGGCGGTACAGATCGTGCTTGGGACGACAGGGCTGGGGTTGTTGACGATTCCGCTTTGGTTACGGCTGGGGCTGGCTTGGTTGGGGGTATGATTTTTCGGCGTTGCGGGCAGATTTTGACCGAGACGGATTGACCGACTCGGCCTGAGCGTTGTGAGATCGCTATACCATGGAATTACTTTCTGATTCGCAGGTCTGGATTTCGCTCCTCACGCTCACCGGGTTGGAGATCGTGCTCGGTATCGATAACGTGATCTTTATTTCGATCCTCGCGGGCAAGTTGCCGAAGGAGCAGCAGGCTAAGGCGCGGCAGATCGGCCTCATGCTGGCGCTGGTGACACGGATTTTGCTGCTGTTTAGTATTTCGTGGCTGATGAGCCTGACGAAGGTGTTGTTTGTGCTGCCGATCCTTGAGGTCGGGATCACGGGCAAGAGCCTGATTTTGCTGCTCGGCGGGCTTTTCCTGATCGGCAAAAGCGTGGTCGAGGTGCACGAGAAACTCGAAGGCGTGGATGGACATTCGACGGCGGGCGGCAAAGTCGCCTCGTTTCGCGGAGCGATTTTACAAATTCTATTGCTCGATGTGGTGTTCTCGCTGGATTCGGTGATCACGGCGGTCGGAATGGCGAGCCAGCTGTGGATCATGATCACAGCGGTGGTCGTGGCGCTCGGCGTGATGTTGGCGTTTGCGGGGGCGATCAGTGATTTCGTGAACCGGCACCCGACCTTGAAGATGCTGGCTTTGAGTTTCTTGATTCTGATCGGCGTGACGCTCGTGGGCGAGGCGCTCGGCCAGCATATCCCGAAAGGCTATATTTATTTCTCTATGTCTTTCGCCTTCGGCGTGGAAATGTTGAACCTGCGCCTACGCGCCAAGAGCAAGCCGGTGGAATTGCACCAGCCCTATCGTTGAGCTGTAGCTCAACGGCGCGTCGGTTGGCGCCGTGCGGTTTAAAGCACGACGCCTTCGACGGGCTCGGTGGCGCCATCGTGGCGGTGGCTTTTGTGTTTCCCGTGGAGGCGGCGGAGGCTGCCGTCGAGTTTGTCGGCGAGTAGATCCAGGGATTTGTAAGCATCGTCGCTTTCGACGCTGGCGATCAGATCGGGGCCGCGGATTTCCAAGTGGCCCTTGGCGATGAATTGGTCGCCGGCGGCGCGCGTGTGATCGAGCTCGATGTCGAGGCGGACGCGGATGAGGTGCTCGTTGTGGCGGAGGAAGCGCTCGGCGACGCCTTCCGCGTACGCGCGGAGCGCAGGGGTGAGCTCGAGATGAATCCCGCGAACAATAACTTTGGCGGCCAAGATTTCGGGGGTGGGGAGAATTTTTGGGTTTTGCATCACCCCATCTGACCCCCGATCGGAGCAAAAGGCTCCTTTGAATTTTGCGCGTATCTTATCTCAGCGGACGGCGCGAAAACCTGGCCCTTTAGGGCCGGGATGAAGCGCCGCCCTCCTTGATTTTTGAGCTCAAGCGAAAAAACTTCACTTCAGCCTTTACGAGTCGCTCCGAAAATAATTCCTAGCCCCCGCAATAAATGGCGACGATCCTTAAAGCCTTCCGTTTCGCCCTCGAGCCGACCCAAGCTCAGGACGCAGCGTTGCGGGCTTGGGTTCCCTCCTTACGTTTCCTCTGGAACTGGATGCTCGCGCAGCGCAGCGATGCGTACCAAGCAAGCGAGGGCCGAGTGCGGATTAATTACCATGATCAAGCCGCGCAACTGCCCGCGATGAAGGCGATGTTTCC
>CAMDRP010000093.1 GCA_945906965.1 Opitutus sp. GAS368
ACGTGGGCTACGCTTGAACAGGCGCTGATTCTCGCGCCTTCCTCGTTTGGCTTACAGCCTTGGAAATTTTTGATTTTAACGGACGCTGCCGTGAAAGCGCAATTGGTGGCGCTTTCTTGGGGGCAGACGCAGCCCGCCGATGCTTCCCACATGGTGGTATTCGCGGTGAAAGAAAACTTGGGCGCAGACCACGTTGAGAAATTTATTGATCGTACCATCGAGTTGCGGGGCGGCTCTAAGGATGCTCTTACGCCTTATAAAAACATGATGCTCGGTAGTCTCGCTGGCGCGGCCAAGGCGGGCACGCTTGATACATGGCAGGCGCATCAGATTTATATCGCCCTCGGCCAGTTCATGACCTCGGCCGCTCTTCTCGGCGTCGATACGTGCCCGATGGAAGGCATCGACCGCGCCAAATACGACGAAGTGCTCGGTCTTGCCGGTAGTGACTACACGACGGTTGTGGCCTGCCCAGCGGGTTATCGCGCCGCCGACGACAAATATGCGGCCGCCCCCAAGGTCCGCTTCAAAGCCGAAGAACTGATCGTCCGCATTTAAGCAAATACGGCGGCGCGTTCGCTCGCAGTGAGTTCGCGCCATTTACCTGGTGTGAGTCCTTCGAGCCGAAAGTCGCCCGTGCGCACGCGGATCAGCCGTAGCGTCGGGTGACCCACGGCGGCCGTCATACGCCTTACTTGGCGATTTTTACCCTCGGTGAGTTCGAGAGTGATCCAAGAGTCGGGCACGGTTTGACGGACCCGAATCGGTGGGACACGGGGAGGTATCGTGGGCGCGGGATCTAGCAAGCAGGCGCGGCATGGGCGCGTCGATTCACCGTCCAGTTGAATGCCTCCGGCCGAGAGTCGCGTGAGGATTTGAGGCGTTGGGCGGCCTTCGACTTGGACCCAATATTCGCGGCGATGGCCGTGGCGCGGATCGAGCAGTTTGGAATTTAGTCCGGGCTCGTCGCTGAAAAGCAAAAGGCCCTCGCTGTCGGCGTCGAGCCGGCCTAGGGCGTAGACGCCGTGCGGGAGTTTAAAATCGGCGAGCGTGCGCCACTTCGAACCGGGCTCGGGGGTGAATTGCGAGAGGACCCCGTAGGGTTTGTTGAGCACAAGGAGCACGCTTGTATCGCACACGGACGCGCGTCGTTTCGCAAAATCATTCCGCTGCTTGCGGTCAGCTTTCAGCGGACGCAGCGTGTAATGATGCAAGCCGCCCAGCTCACCGCCTTGAATCAACTTAACGTGACTGAAGTGCCCGCGCCCGTGCCCGCCGCGGGTGAAGTCGTGGTGAGGTTACGGGCGGCGGCACTCAACCACCGCGATCTCTGGATTAAGCTCGGGCAATACGCGGGTGTTAAATATCCGGCGCAGCCAGGGTCGGATGGAGCAGGCGTAGTCCGTGCGGTCGGGGCGGGCGTTGATGCGACGTGGCTCGGGCGCGAAGTCGTGATCAACCCCAGTTTTGATTGGGGAGCGAGCGAGTACGCCCAAGGTGCGGTGTTTACCATATTGGGTCTGCCGCGGGCCGGTACCTTGGCGCAGGAGATCGCAGTCCCCGTTGTACAGCTCGCGGCTAGACCGACGCAACTAAGTTGGGTCGAGGCGGCGGCCTTGCCCTTGGCGGGATTGACCGCATATCGGGCTTTGTTCGCGCGCGCGCAATTGCGGACAGGTGAGAAGATTTTAATCACGGGCATCGGCGGCGGCGTGGCTTTGTTTGCGTTGCAATTCGCGGTGGCCCACGGCGCGGAGGTGTGGGTAACCTCGAGCAGTGCGGAGAAAATCAAACGAGCGGTCGCGCTCGGAGCGCGGGGTGGATTTGATTACACGCGGGACGGATGGGCGGGGCAGGTCATTGAGCAGGTGCCGGGCGGGGCTTTTGATGTGATCGTGGACAGCGCCGGTGGTCCGGGTTTCGAGTCGTTGATCGATCTCGCGGCGTCCGGTGGACGAATCGTCTTTTTCGGCGCAACCCGCGGAAATCCTCCGGTGCTGCCGATGCGAAAGGTGTTTTGGCGTAATCTCTCGGTGCTCGGCACGACAATGGGTTCGCCGACGGATTGGCAAGCGATGCTGGGTTTTGTCGCGCGCCATCGCATCGCGCCCGTCGTGAGCAACGTGTTTTCGTTGGAGCATGTCGGTGAGGCTTTTGACCTGATGGAACGAGGCGGACAGTTTGGTAAAATTGTAATCACGCTCTGAGTCGCTGGGTTTCGGGCTTGGCGTGGGGCGGCTGGGCTGGGACAAGAAACGCTCGCATGAGTGACTCGTCCCATTTTTTTGCCTGCATTATGGCCGGCGGTAGCGGTGAACGGTTTTGGCCCATGAGCCGCGCGGCCACGCCGAAGCATCTGCTTAAATTATTTTCCGAACGCACCCTCGTGGAAGAAACCGTGCGCCGGCTCGAGGGCGTCGTGCCCTTAAAAAATATTTTTGTGCTCACCAATACCGCGCAAATCGCCTCCACGCGGGCGGCGCTGGCGGGCGTGATCGCAGAGGCGAATATTATCGCGGAGCCGGCCAAACGAGATACCGCCGCCGCCGCCGCGTTGGCCACAGCGCTCGTGCGGGCGCGTGATCCCCAGGGGGTGCTCGCGCTCTTCCCCGCTGATGCACTGATCAAGGACAACGCGACGCTCGCCCGTCAGGTGAGCGCGGCGCTGCGACGGGCGGCGACGTCTCCGGCGTTACTGACGTTTGCGATCAAGCCCGACCATGCGGCCACGGGTTTTGGTTATCTTGAATTGGGCGAGGCCGTGGGTGACGGCTTCCGCAAGGTGAAGCGTTTCGTAGAAAAACCCGATGCGGCCACGGCGGCGCGTTATGTCGAGAGCGGTCACTACGCGTGGAATGCGGGGATGTTTTTCTGGAGCGCGACGGCGTTTTTGGCCGAGGCGGATAAACAAACGCCGATGCTGGCAGGTTTCATCCGAGAGTTTCCCGTGGGCGATCCGACAGCATTTTTGGCGATGAAGTTTCCGACGCTGGAGCCTAAGGTTTCCGTCGACTACGCAATCATGGAAAAGGCGGTCGCGGTCGAGACGATGCTGGCGGATTTCGACTGGGACGATGTCGGGCTCTGGACGGCGTTGCCGAAACATCTGCCGCGGGATGCGGCGCGCAATGCCGTGCGTGGTCCCGTCGTGATAGTGAATGCGGAGCACAACATCGCGGTGAGCAATGGTCGCGTGATCGCACTCGTCGGGGTCAATGACTTGGTCGTCGTCGAAACCGCCGATGCGATCCTCGTGTGTCACCGCGACGCGGTGCAGGATATCAAGAAATTGATGCCGCAATTGCCGAAGCAATTGCTCTGAAGCGCGGTTCGGGTGGGCATTAACCCGCCCCCAAATTACGGCGCTGCGATCGGTCTCAACGGTTGAGCAACGTCGCAGCGAGCTGGTTGTGGTGCTCGTTGACATCGTTTCGGCCGTTTAGGGCCGGGAGGATGTCAATGTGCCGGAGACTGAAGCTACTTCCCCGGCGGCTTGAGTAGAGCGGGGGAGCGGAATACGAGTTTTGAAATTCCCGTTGACGCTGCGCGTTGGCGCCCTTTGCTCTGGCCCTTCGCAGAGACGGCAAGATAGCTCAGTTGGTAGAGCAGTTGACGGAAAATCAACGTGTCCCCGGTTCGATTCCGGGTCTTGCCACCACTTTGACCCCGAAGATTTTAAACCAGTCTTCGGGGTTCTTTTTTGCCTGCTTCTGACGTCGCTTATCCGGGCCTAGGCGCGGTGGTTAGAGGAGCGGCGGGTAGGCTAGAAACCGGAGCCGACGTTTCCAATACGTCGTTTTTCACTGGCAAATCAGGTGTTTTGAGTAAGGTGTTTGCACGTCACTTCCATTTAGGCGATTCGCCTTCATCTTTTTTTAACCCAAACAACTATGAGTCTTCCTCTCACGCTCGCTCTCCTAGGCAAAAGTTCATTCCTGCCGTCTTGGATCTTCATGGTCTTGCTCGTGCTAGTCATGATTTTTTCTTTGTATGCGCAGATCCGCGTTTCGTCGGTTTACAACAAAAACGCCCAAATCCCGTCCCGCGGCCGTATCACCGGTCGTGAAGCCGCCGAGGCCGTCATGACGCGGGCCGGCATCACGGATGTCGAGATTGCGGCCACGGAAGGGCACCTCACGGATCACTACGACCCGATTAATAAGCGCTTGGTGCTTTCCGAAGAAAACTACAACGGCACGAGCCTCGCCGCCCTCGGCGTCGCCGCACACGAAGCGGGTCACGCCATCCAACACAAGATCGGCTACTCTATGTTACATTTCCGCATGGCGTTGGTGCCGGCGACGAACATTGTTTCACGGGCTTTGCCCGTCGTGATGTTGGCGGGATTCTTTTTGGCGAAGGGCCTTTCGGGCATGTTGCTCGATATCGCGATCCTGTGCTATGCGGTATTGGCGCTGTTTCAATTGGTGACGCTGCCCGTTGAATTTGACGCCAGCCGCCGGGCCAAGACTGAGCTCGTGGGCCTAGGAATCGTGGACCGCGATGAAATGCCCGGCGTTACGGCAACCCTCAACGCCGCCGCCCTGACTTACGTGGCTGCCTTTGTGAGTTCGTTACTCTACTTGCTCCATTTGCTCAATTCGCGCCGCGAGTAATTTGATCCGTGCCGCATTTGTAATCAGGCCTAGGCCGACTTCTTAGAGGTCGGCCTTTTTTCTTCTTAGGAAGCAGGATGGGCGTTTGTCTGCGGCATCGCGGACCCGGATAAAGACGGCTACACGAGCCTCGATAAATTTCTGAACGGCACCGATCCGAAACAGTTTGTGTGCTACCAGGCTCCGGCCAAATCTGCAGGTCTCCTCTAATGCTACGCCTGATCCGCCTGGTTTTACTTGGTTTTGTGCCCTTGGTGCTGTCGGCAACGGGCAAAGCGCCGACCATCTTGCCGCCCGAGTTGGGTGCGCGGCATGCGGCGTTTTTCAACGCCATGGAGCCCGAAGGCGTGGTCAACCACGTGCCCAACGCCTCGGCGGCCGCTTGGCTCGCCGCGAACGTGCCGGCTTTCGAATGCGCCGACGCGGGCGTGGAGCAAACGTATTGGTTTCGCTGGTGGGCCCTGCGCAAACAACTGCGCAAAGATCCCGACACCGGGCGTTTCGTTTTCGGTGAGTTTATTACCCGGGCGCGCCCGGTGAGCAGCGCGCTGGGACATCACTTGATGGAAGGCCGTTGGCTCCGGGATCAGATGCTGCACGACGACTACCTGCTTTACTGGCTGCGGGGTAAAGGCGGGCAACCGCAGGATCATTTGCACCGGTTCTCGCAGTGGTTTCACCACGCGCTCTGGTCCCGCTGGCTGGTCACGCAAGATACGATCACACTCGTTGGCTTGCTCGACGACCTCGTGGCCGACTACCGCCGTTGGGAAAAAGAGCAGATGCGCCCCGATGGCCTGTTTTGGCAATTCGACGTGCGGGACGCGATGGAGGAGTCGATCAGCGGCGGACGTAAAGTGCAGAATGTGCGTCCCACGATCAGCGTTTACATGTATGGCAACGCCACCGCGCTGGCCGCCATTGCGCGGCTGGCGGGTCGCGCGGAGTTGGCCGCGGAGTTCGACGCCAAAGCGGCTCAATTGCGCCGCCTCGTGCAGGTGACGCTCTGGAATCCGGCGCTCGGTTTCTTCGGCGCGGTGAACGACCAACTCCAAACCATCGCGGTGCGGGAGCAGATCGGCTTTATTCCCTGGTATTTCGGCCTGCCGGAAACCGGCAAAGGCTACGAGGTCGCGTGGAAACAACTGACCGACGAGGCCGGTTTCCGCGCGCCGTGGGGGCTCACGACGGCCGAGCGGCGCCATCCCCGTTTCCGTTCGCATGGCGTCGGCACCTGCGAATGGGATGGTGCCGTTTGGCCCTTTGCCACCGCACAGACCCTCACCGCGCTGGCGAACGTTCTGCGTGACTATCCCCAAGAGGTCGTGACCCAACGCGATTGGTTCGAAGCGTTCCTCACCTATACGCAGAGTCACGTTTACGACGGCGTGCCTTACATCGGCGAATACCAGGACGAGACAACCGGGCAGTGGCTGAAAGGGCGCGATCCGCGCAGTTACTATTACAACCACTCGACCTACGCCGATCTGCTCATCACCGGCCTGGTGGGTTTGCGACCGCGCGCCGACAACGTCGTCGAGGTCGCGCCGTTGCTGCCGCCGGACACGTGGGCCTGGTTCTGCCTCGAGGGCGTGCGTTACCACGGCCACGAGCTCGCGATTTTGTGGGACCGTGACGGCACCCGTTACGGTCGCGGCGCCGGTCTGCGGGTCTTTGCCGACGGCAAGGAAATCGCCCACGCTGACAGCCTGCGCCGAGTGACCGGCCAATTGCCATGAACCGCATCTTGAGACTTTTGTTAGTTTGGGCGGGCGTGACTTTGATCCTAGGCGCGAAACAGGAGCCGTCGCCCGTCACCCAGTCGAAGTCGGGTCAATTGACCTACCTCATCGATGAGCGTGGCGACCGCGTGCCGGATTTTTCCGGCGCGGGTTTCGGTGGCGGCGGCATTGCCTTGCCGGTGGTCGCGGCCCGGGTGCGGGTGACGCCGGCGCCCGGCGACGATGGCCCGCGTCTTCAGGCTGCGATTGATTTTGTGTCGGCTCTGAGCCCGGACGCCGCGGGCTTTCGCGGCGCCGTGCAGCTGGCGGCCGGGCGCTACGAGATTGAGGGGCAACTCAAAATCCGTGCGAGCGGTGTTGTCCTTCGCGGGATGGGGCCCGGTGAAGCGGGCTCCGTGTTGGTTGCGACGGGCCAAGGGCGCCGGCCGCTGATCGAGCTGGGCGGCAATGATCGGCGGGCGAATGTGGGCGCACCGCTCGCTTTGGCGCCGGAGACGGTGCCGGTCGGCGCTGTCGATCTCACCCTGGCGCAAGCCGACCACGGGATCAGCGTCGGCGCGAGCGTTACGGTGGAACGCCCAAGTCCCATCGAGTGGATCAAAGCCGTGGGGATGGATGAAGCTCCGGGGCGCCAGCCCTACATCTGGAAAGCGGGCGCTTTCAACGTGCGCTGGGACCGGCGGGTGGTGGCGGTGGACGGTGCGAAGCTCACCTTAGACGCGCCGCTCACGGTGGCGCTGGAAAGCCGCTACGGCGGCGGCACGGTACAGGCGTATTTACAATCGGGTTACATCGAGCGCTCCGGCATTGAGTACCTGCGTTGCGAATCGGCTTACGATCAGCAGAACCCGCTAGATGAAGAGCACGCTTGGAACGCGATCGATCTGCACGCTGCGAGTGATGTCTGGGTGGCGGATGTGACGGCCGCGCACTTCGCGGGCAGCGCGGTGCAGGTCGGCGCAAAGGTGGCACGGGCGACGGTCCAGGACTGTTCCTCACTCGCGCCGGTGTCGGAGCGCGCGGGTTATCGGCGCATGGCGTTTCACTCACGTGGCCAACAGATCTTGTTTTTGCGCTGCACCGCCGAGCAGGGCGGTAATGACTTCACGGTCGGCTACCTCGCAGCGGGGCCGAATGTTTTTCTTCAGTGCACCGCCCGGGAGACGACGGGCTTTAGCGGCTCGATTGGGAGTTGGGCGTCGGGGCTTTTGTTCGACAGCGGCTTGATCGATGGCGGCGCTCTGCGCCTCGACCACTTGGAGACGTGGAACCAAGGCGTGGGCTGGGCGGCCGTAAATTCCGTGCTGTGGAATTCCTCTGCGTCCGTTGTCGCGGTACGCCGCGCACCCGGGACGGAAAATTGGGCGGTAGCAGTCTGGGGGCAATTCGTCGGCGACGGTCGATGGAGCATGGTCAATGAATTCGCCGAGCCGAAAAGTCTTTACCGTGCCCAACTGCAAGCGCGTTTGGGGCTGTCGGCTCTGACCGCCCTCGAGCCGCGCCGTTACGAGCCTGCGACGGGAGTTGCGGCGTTGGACACAGTCGTCGTGGATCTCGCGCAACGCCTCACGCCTAAGCCGGCCGGCCCCGGCCGCCCCTTGGCGTTGGTGGACGGCACCTTGCTGCTGGGTGAGGCTCCAGTGACGGGCAAACAATTGGAAACGGCCTGGTGGTTGGGCCGGCTCGAACCGGCGCGGGCTGCGGAATTCGGGCGGGCGATCACCCGGTTTGCCCCCGGCCGCACGGGCACGGGACTGACGGATGAGATTCCCGCGGTCGCGGCCGCGATGGTGCGGGCCGGCGAAGTTTTTTTCCGCCATCACTACGGTCTCTGGTATGACCGGCGTCGGATCGATCATCAGATGATTCGTCGTCCGGATGCGGACGTCTCTCCGCCCTACTATGAGCAGCCTTTCGCGCGGAGCGGGCAGGGGACCGCTTGGGACGGGATGAGCCGCTATGATCTTACGCGTTACAATCCCTGGTATTTCGCCCGGTTGAGGGAGTTTGCGGCCGAGGCGCGCCAGCAGGGGGTCGTGCTGATCAACGAAATGTATTTCCAGCATAACATCCTCGAGTCGGCGGCGCACTGGGTGGATAGCCCGTGGCGGACGACGAACAATATTAATGCTACCGACTTTGTAGAGCCGCCGCCGTTCACCGGCGACACCATCAAAATGGCCGACGCATTTTACGACCTCGCGCACCCGGTGCGGCGCGCGTTGCACCGGGCCTATATCCGCCAGTGCCTCGCCAACCTCGCTGAGGAGACCAATGTCATCCATACCCTCAGCGCCGAAAACAGCGGGCCGCTGCACTTCATGCAGTTTTGGCTCGATGTGGTCGCCGAGTGGGAGGCCGAGACTGGTCGCCAGTCGCTGATTGCGCTCAGCGCACCCAAGGATGTCCAAGACGCGATCCTCGCTGACGCGAAACGTGCTGCGGTGGTCGACGTGATTGATCTCACGTATTGGTGGCGCACGGCCAAAGGCGATGAGTATGCGCCGCTCGGTGGGCAGAGCCTTGCGCCGCGTCAGCACCTGCGCCTGTGGAAGGGAGGCAAGCCAAACGCCGCCACAATCGCGACGATGGCCCTCGAGTATCGAACCAAGTATCCTGGCAAAGCCGTGATCTCTGGGCTGCCGGAAGCCGGCGATGTCCAGCCTCGTTGATTCTTCGTCGCAATTTATTTCGTCCATTCACCGCCCCATCTCTCATGCCGATCATTAAATTCTCCTCCTTTAGCTTCGTTCTCTTTTGCGTCTTGGCATTGCGGGCAGCCCCGCCACCGGTCGCGCTGCTCGCTTCCGATTTTATCAACGAGGGCGCGCCCTATCGTTCCTGCCACGCGTCGACCATTGTCGAAATCGCGCCGGGAAAACTGGTCGCAGCGTGGTTCGGCGGCACCGCCGAGCGTAATCCCGACGTTGGTATCTGGGTCTCGCGCCGAGAGGGTGGCCGGTGGTTGCCGGGTGTCGAGGTGGCCAACGGAGTGCAGCTCACCGGTCCGCGATTGCCGACTTGGAATCCCGTGCTCTTTCAGCCCAAGGGCGGTCCGTTGCAGCTCTTCTACAAAATTGGTCCTTCGCCGAGCACCTGGTGGGGGATGGTCATGACTTCGCTGGATGGCGGGAAAACCTGGACCGCGCCCCGGCGTTTGCCCGACGGTATTCTCGGACCGATCAAGAACAAGACCGTCGAACTTGCCGACGGCACGTGGCTTTCCCCCGCCAGCACCGAGGGAAACCCCGAAGGTTGGCTGGTGCACTTTGAACTGTCGCGCGACGCCGGCGCGACCTGGTCCAAGGTCGGACCCGTTGGCAAGGGCCCCGCTTTGGATGCGATCCAACCCAGCATCTTGTTTCACCGCGATGGGTCGCTCCAGGCGATCGGTCGCGCAAAGCAGGGTGTGATTTTCCAGACGTGGTCGAAGGACTCTGGCCGCACGTGGAGCCGGCTCACCGCGATCGATCTGCCCAATCCCAACTCCGGCACCGATGCGGTCACGCTCGCTGACGGTCGCCAGCTCCTCGTCTATAACCATAGCGGTCACCGTGCAGCCGAAGCGAAGGGCAACCGATACCCGCTCGACGTCGCGGTTTCGCTCGATGGTCTCACTTGGAAACGTGTGCTTACCCTTGAGACCGAGCCGTGCGCTGCCGGATACTCTTATCCCGCCGTAATTCAGTCGGCCGACGGGCGCATTCACATCACCTACACATGGAATCGCAAACTCATCAAACACGTCGAAATCGATCCCGCCCGGCTTTGATCGGCGGCCTCTTCTGGGCAAACTTGGCCGCCTCGATGGTCCGAGGCTCCTCAGTCTGCTCGCGGAGCGGTGCCTGTCTTTGAAATCTCACCCCATCGCTTCCGGATGATTGCTGTTTTCAGATTTCTGGTTGTGGCCTGCGCTGTCGCGGGCTCGCCGGTTATGCCGGCGGTAGTTGATTCCGCCTCATCCCGACCACGGGTGATCGTTTCCACGGATATTGGCGGCACGGATTTCGATGATTTTCAGTCACTCGTTCACTTGCTCCTTTACGCCGATCGGGTGGATTTAGAGGGCCTGATCGCCTCGCCATGGGGCGCGGCGCGAAATCGAAAGGAATACATCTTACAGCTGATTTCGCTCTACAACGTCGACTACCCCAAGCTCACCAAGCAATCCGCTCACTTTCCCTCGCCGGATCGGCTCCGGGAGGTGACCAAACAAGGTGGAAGCGATTCGGCCGGGTTGCGCGGCTGGGGCGCGCCCACCGAGGGCTCGGATTGGATCGTGCGTCGAGCAAAGCACCATGATCCGCGCCCACTTTGGTTATTGGTTTGGGGCGGAATCGACGATCTGGCCCAAGCCTTGCACGATGCCCCGGCGATTAAATCGAAGCTCCGGGTGTATTTCATCGGAGGACCGAACAAGAAATGGTCTGCCGCCGCCTATGACTACATCGCTCGCGAGCATTCCGATCTTTGGATGATCGAGGCGAACTCCACCTATCGCGGCTGGTTCGAGGGTGGCGATCAATCGGGCGACTTTGGCAAGGCGTCCTTTATTGCAACACAGGTCCGGGGTCGCGGAGCGTTGGGTGATTACTTCGCCACCATCGCCGACCAACTTAAAATGGGCGATTCGCCCTCGCTCGCATTTGTGCTCGGCGCCAACCCGGATAATCCCGCTGCCGAATCGTGGGGCGGTCGTTTTGTGCGAGCTTGGGAACGACCTCGTTCGACGTTTGAGCGCGCCACCACCGCGGCTGATTCGGTGGAGACTCACGCCATTGTTGATTTCGTGTTTCGTCCCGTCGGTCCCATCCCCGGCGGTGCCACGGCCGCACTCGTGGTGGACGGGCAGGAATTTTCCGGTTACCGCGGCGAGGACGGCGCGTGGCATTTTCTGTTTTCCCCGAAGGAATCCAAACGCTGGGCCTACACGATCACCAGTAATGTTCAGGACCTCAACGGTCGGCGCGGTGAGTTTACTTCGCATCCGCCGGCCCCTGAACAGGCGCGCAGACCCTCGGCGCGCTACCCGAATTGGTGGACGGATGACCCCGATCCGCGTTGCGCCGAAGGGCCCCACCTAGGCGCCAAGACCGTGAACCGCTGGCGGGCAGAGTATCTGAGTGACTTTGCCGCCCGCCTGCGCCGCAGTGCTCCGCCCTGATCTCGCTCGATAGATATTGTAAACCATCCCGGGCCTAAAAGCCCGGGCTTTGACGAATGAAACCAAAAGCAAAATCTAGCACCGCAGGCGCAACGCAAGTTGCGACGGCGACAGATCGCGCCCAGGGATCACCGGCGAAGCCCACGTTTACCAGACTGAGTGCCGGCGTCAGCCGGCGCACCGTTGCCAGTAAGTTCAAAAACACTAACCTTGGGATGCTTCATCAGTCCCAAGCACTTAAAGCCTCCGCAGCAGACAAGGCGCGGGATCGCTCCGAAACGGGCGGAGGCGGCGGCGCAAGCCGCACGCTGGCTGGCAACAGAGTCGA
>CAMDRP010000094.1 GCA_945906965.1 Opitutus sp. GAS368
ATCGGGGTCGAGCTTGCCGTTTCGATTGGCGTCATACTTGGCCAACATCGCAGCGGTGGGTGCGGGGGTGGACAGGGTTTGCGCCAGCGCAGGCGTCACGCAAAGCAGCATTACGCTGGTGTAGGCGCCGATCGAGTAGGTCCGCTTGAAGAGGGAAGTTTCGGGTCGTTTCATGTTAAAAAAATACAGGTGTCCTAATTGGCTTTGGCCGATACGGGTGGGGTAGGTCGAGGTTTTTTAAGGGATTGTCATCCGCTACGGTTCCGATCGCGCGTACACGGTCGGTAATTAAACAAGGAGTCTAATTTTGCTACACTATGCCGCACTTTATTCGGTAAATCCACCTGTTATATCGTGTATATTGCCCACAAACTAATATCCCGAAGTCATCTCAGGGGTAGTGGCGGAGAGGGAGGGATTCGAACCCCCGGGACCTTTCGGCCCAATGGTTTTCAAGACCATCGCGATAGACCACTCTGCCACCTCTCCGTGCTGCAGCGAAGACAGCTTCGCCGGAGTCGCGCCTCTTTCAATCGTGTTTTTTGCGGAAGTAAAATATCATCCAGACGCCCACGGCGAGAATCGCGATCAACCACCAGACGTAACGTAGCTCGCGCGCGGCCAATTCCAGCCAGACCAAGGTCCGGGGAAAGAGAATAATGAGCGTTTAAATCAGGCCTAGGCTAAAGAGTAGGCCGAGCTTGCGTCGAACTAGCGGATTCATTTTCGCATCGTTGAAGTGGGGCCGGAGGCGGGCGCGAGCGCAGGAGTGCCGAGCGGAAGGATGAAATTGGTGCCGGTATTTTCTCCGCCTCCACCAATCACCAGTGGCGCTTTGCCGTCCCATTTTTCTACGATTTGTAATTGGATGAGCCCCGGTGTGTCGCGAAGCGCCTCGCCGCGGATGCGGATGGCCTCGGCTTCGCCTTTGGCTTTAATGATGGCGGTGTCGGCCTCGATTTGTGATTTCTGCTGCGTGAAGCGGGCTTTGGCCGCTTCTTGTTCTTGGACCATTTTGGATTCGATCGCCGCCTCTAATTCTTTCGAAAGTGTGATGTTTTCCAACACGATATCTTCCACGATCAAGATGCCGCCGATTTTTTCTTTGGTAGCAACCAGTGCGCGGGCTTTAATTTCTTCGCGTTTTTTGACAATCTGTTCGGCGCTTTGAAGGGCGGTAACCTCTTTGAGTGCCTCTTGCACGCGAGGCGCGATGAGGCTGTCGAAGGGATCTCCGGCAAATTCTTTATAGATTTTAACGACGGAGGCTTCCGGAATACGATAAAGTACCCGCAGCGCGATATTTACCTGTTGCAGGTCGGAGGAATAACATTCTGAGGGGAGCGCGCGGGCGAGTTGGCGAATGGGTACGGAAATAATATGCGAGACAAACGGTTGTTTGACGCCGAAACCCTCGGGTTTAAATTCGTCGCTGACTTTGCCAAGTGTGACTTGGACGCCGCGGAAGCCAGGTTCAACGACGTAGGTGGATTTCGCGGCGGCGACGACCAGCACGAGGATGATGATGGCGACGCTCACGAGTCTGGCTAGTGTGTTTGGATGCATGAACTTGTATGGACGAGTCCAAGCTGATATCGCGCAAGTGAATTAGTGTGGAAAGAGACCGACGCTTTCCATTCCTAGATTGCGCCGCACGGAACGCGTCGCAAATTAAGTGCGTGGTTGTGTCAAAACATCTGCTCGTCGATGGGGCAAACATCCTGCACGCGTGGCCGGAGTTGCGGGCGTTGCTGCGGCGCGAGCGAACGGCTGCGCAGGCGCGACTCGTGGGTGAACTTGCGGCGATTCACGACGGGGAGGGTGTGCGCGTGACGGTGGTTTTCGACGGCAGCGGAGCCGAGTTAGAGCTCACGTGTCCGGGTGGGCGGCAGACGTTTGCGGTGGTGCGCACGCCTACGGGCATGACGGCCGATGATTTTATCGAGCGCTGGGTCGGGCGCGCGGCGGCGGCGGAAACGTGTTGGGTGGCGACGGGTGATGTAGGCGAAGGGCGCACGGTCGCGGCGCTGGGCGCGCAGTGGATCTCGCCGGAGGATTTATCGGCGTGGGTGCGGCGGGCGGGTCGCGGCGTCACGGCGCACGTGGCGACGCGAAAACGAAACAACGATCGGCAATGGGACGCTCCCTAGTACACAAATCTGCGGCGAGGCCTTGGGTGACTCTCCGTTGGAAACGTTGAAGGTGGATGGATTGCTGCCGTTGTGGGCGGCGGAAAACGAGGCGGGGTAGATCGACGTTTTTGGCGGGTGGTATCATTGGTATCCCGGCGACTTGCCGCCGATGGTACCGAAATCCTTGCGTGTGTTTGGGATCAGCGGGAGCGCGGCCCAACCGGCGGTGAATGGACTCGCTTAGGCTTTGCTGGCTAGGGGCAGGGCAATATGAGGCTCAACGGGCGCTGTCCATGGGGCGCGGGGCTTGACAAACTTTCTGCGCGCCCGATAGGTTCCGAGGTTCAATCAACCACACTTTGCGAAAAGGTGGGCCCTGCGGCCCGCTTTTTTTTTCCATAAAAACAACACTATGAGCAGCGAAATTCTGTCCGTCCTCGAATACATGGAGAAGGAAAAGGGCATTCCGCGTGCCGACATGATCGCTACGATCGTGAACGCGCTGAAGACGGCCGCTTTGAAAGGCATCAACTCCGGTCAGGAGCTCAAGATCGACATCAATCCAAAGAACGGCCAGCTCCACGCTTGGGCAGTTTTAAAGGTCGTCGATTCCATCGGCAACCCTAAGACTGATATCCACGTGGAAAAAGCTCAGGCCCTCAAACCGGGTGCTGTTGTGGGCGATGTGATTGAGCGCGAAGTCGATCCTTCCAGTCTCGGCCGCATCGCGGCGCAGACGGCCCGCCAAGCGGTGATGCAGCGGTTGCGTCAATTTGAGAAGGACCGCATTTTTGACGACTTCAAAGACCAGATCGGCAACATCGTCACTGGCACCGTGCGCCGCCGTGAGCGCAATGATATATACATCGACCTCGGTAAAGCCGAGGCGGTCATGCCGGGTAAAGAGCAGGTCCCGGGCGAGGAATATCAAGCGGGTGATCGTATCCGTTGCATTTTGCTTGAGATCGAGAGCACGCCCCGTGGCCCCGAGATCATTCTGAGCCGCGCGAGCCCGCGCTTTGTGCGCCGCTTGTTCGAACTCGAAGTCACCGAAATCGCCGACGGTACCGTCAAAATCGAGGCCTTCGCCCGCGAGCCGGGCTATCGCACCAAAATCGCAGTCACGAGCGCGGATGCTAAAGTAGATCCCGTGGGAGCTTGCGTCGGTGCTCGCGGTGCCCGCGTGAAAACCATCGTGCGTGAGCTCAACGGTGAGAAGATCGACATTGTTAAATATTACGCCGATCCCCGCGAGATGATCATCGAGGCCTTCAAACCAGCTGTGCCGCGCGAGATCATCATTGATGAGAAATCCCACCGTGTCCTCCTCAAGGTGGCCACGGAAGATCTCGCCATCGCGATCGGTCGCAAGGGCCAGAACGCGCGTCTCACTTCGCGTCTAATCGGCTGGCGCCTGGACATTGAAGAATTCCGTGCCGCCGGTGACAATCCGCGCGAAACCGCCGTCAATCTTCTCGTCAAGGCCTTTGAGTTTGATCCTGCGATCGCGGGCCGTCTCGTTGACATGGGTATCAATTCGCCGGCCGCCTTCGAAGGTGTCGCCGCCGAAGATCTCGTCGGCGCCGGTTTTACTGAGGAAGAAGCCCAAGGTGTCATCGCCCGGGTCTCGAGCTGAGCTGTTTAATTTTTTTCAATCTATCTGACGCCGCACTGAATGAGCACCCGTATCCACGAAATCGCGAAGCAATATAACCAAGAGCCCAAGTCACTTCTCGCTTGGCTCAAGGAGCGCGGCTACGTGTCGGCGGATACTAAATCGTCCTCGAGTACCGTCAGTAAAATCTACTTCGACGAAATCGAAAAAGAATTTGGGGCCAAGGCTGCGCCCGTGGCCGCTCCCGAGCCGGTGTCGCCTGTAGCGGCGGCTGCCCCGGAAGCTTCTAAAGTTAAAATCCCGGCGGGTGTGTTCGTGAAGAGCACGCAAGATGTAGCCCGTGAAAAAGAAGTCGCGGCCCTAGCGAAAGCTGCCGCCTTGAATCCAGTTCCAGCAGCCCCCGCCGCGCCTGTGCATGCGGCCGCGACTGCACCGCTGCCCGTGGCTAAAGCGCCGGCGCCTCTCCCACCACGTCCTACTTCCACGCCCCCGCCGGTTACGATGCCCGCGCCTTCGGCCAAAGCACCGAGCGCTCCTCCGGCATTGCCGCCTCGGAGTGCGCCCACGCCCGTCGCGGTCCCTGGTCTACGACCCATAGCGCCGGTCGTCGCGGCTCCGGCCCCGAAGGTCGCGCCACCCTTGGTTCGTCCGCCCGTAACGACCACAGCACCGGTGGTCGCCGCGCCCGCGCCAACGCCGGTTTCTGCGCCCGCGTCAGTCGCCGTGAGCAAGGCTCCGGTGGCTTTGCCGACGCTGCCCGCTCGTCCCGGTGCTTCACCTTTAAAAGCTCCGCCGATGCCCGGCGCAGTTTCGTTCACCGCCAACGCGGCCGCTTCTTCCGCATCCGTCACCGTCACGCAAGTGGGTGATGTGAAGTTAATTAGCATGAAGCCGCCGGTGATCGTGCGTGATTTCGCCACGGCTCTGGGGATGCGTCCGTTTCAGTTGATTTCCGAGTTGATGCAGATGGGCATTTTCGCGGCTATCACGCAGTCGCTCGACGAAGCCGTTGCGGCCAAGCTCGCCGACAAACACGGGTTTCTACTCGAAGTAAAACACCGCGGTGATCCCGCCGCTGCGCAGGCTCAAAAAGAAAAGAAGGAAAAGAAGCTCGTTGTCGAAGATGACACCAACGACTTGGTCATTCGCCCCCCCGTGGTGTGTATTTTGGGCCACGTCGACCACGGCAAAACCTCGCTCCTCGACGCCATTCGTAAAGCCGATGTCGCCAAAGGCGAAGCCGGCGGCATCACGCAGCACATCGGCGCCTACCAGATCGATTTCAACGGCCGCAAGATCACCTTCCTCGATACTCCCGGCCACGCTGCGTTCACCAAAATGCGTTCACGTGGTGCTAGCGCTACGGACGTTGCAATTCTGGTCGTTGCGGCCGACGACGGTTTCATGCCCCAGACCGATGAGGCCTTGAAAATCGCGCTCAACGAAAAACAACTTCACCCCGAGAAATTCGCACTCTTGGTCGCGGTAAACAAGATGGACGTTAAAGGCGCCAACTTGGATCAGGTTAAAAATCAGATGCAGCAGCGCAACATCGCCCCCGAAGACTGGGGTGGTGATACCGTGACGGTGCCCGTCTCCGCGATGAAAGGGACCGGCATCAACGAGCTGCTTGAGATGATTATCTTGCAGGCCGACGTACTCGAACTTAAGGCCAATCCTAAGGCTGACGCCAGTGGCGTCATCATTGAATCTCAAGTCGACGTCGGTCGCGGACCTCTCGCTACCGTCATCGTCCAACGCGGCACCTTGCGCGTCGGCGATTCTATCGTCTGTGGTCCGAACTGGGCCAAAGTGCGCGCCATGTTTGATGACCAAGGCCGTCCGATTAAAGAAGCGCCGCCCTCGACCCCCGCGCGCGTCATCGGTTGGAACGGAACGCCCGACAGCGGCGCCACCTTCAAAGTCGTGAAAAACGCCCGCGAAGCCGAAAAATTCGCCGAAGAAGAACAGTATCGCCTCAAAAAAATCACGACCACGGCGGACTCTGCCCCCAAGGAAGTATCCGTCGATACCCTCTTTGCCAATATCGCGGCCACGCAGCAGAAGATCCTTAAGGTTATCATTAAGACCGACGTCTTCGGCTCGACCGAAGCCGTGCGCAACATCCTGGAAGGCATCAAGAGCGCCAAAGTTTCCCTCGAAATCGTCTCTACCGACGTCGGCATCATCACCAAAAACGATGTCCTCATGGCCGGTGCCGCCGGCTCCGTTATTCTTGGCTTCAACACCAAGCTCGAAAACGGTGTGACCCCGCTCGCCAAGCACCACAGTGTGCGTATCGAGACCTACGCGATCATCTACGAGCTCGGTGATAAAGTCCGCGAGATGATGGCCGACTTGCTCGACCCCGATCTCAAGGAAACCAAAACCGGCGTCGCCGAAGTGCGTGCCACATTTCCGCTGGCCAAGGGCTTCGTCGCCGGCTGTCTCATCACCGAAGGCAAGATCAACCGCAATGCCTCCGCTCGCGTCCGCCGTGGCAAAGAAATTCTCCACGAGGGCAAGATCGGCACCCTCAAACGTTTCAAAGACGACGCCAACGAAGTCCGCGCGGGTCTCGAATGCGGCATCAAACTCGATGACTTCAACGGTTACCAAAAGGGCGACCTCATTGAATGCTTCGAAGTGCAAAAAGTCCGCGCCGCACTTTGAGTTTCATCGCCCGCCTTGTGCGGGCGATGTTTGTAGATATTTTCCGCTGCTTCGCTCCCTCCTCGTCGACTAGGTCCTGTAAACGCCGTGAGTAACCGTACCGTCCGCATCAACGAGCTCATCCATCGTGAGCTGAACGATATTTTGCGGAAGCATTATCAGCATGAAGCCGTCGCGATCACCGTGACGGAAGTCCGCATCGCGACCGACCTACGCGACGGCAAAGTCTTCGTGGCGATCCTAGCCAACGACGACGACGAAATCATCCGGCAGATGGCTTGGCTGCGCCGCAAAGCGCGCGACATCCGCGAAGAACTCGCCCGCCGCATCACGCTCAAATTTTTGCCCAAACTCTCCTACGCGATCGACGAGACGACCCCGCGCAGCGCTCGCGTCCTCCAGATGCTCGACGACATGGTGCGCGCAAACCCCTCGTTGGCGGAACCGCCTGCGCCGGCCGTTCCCGCACCTCAGCCAACGCCCCCCGCCTCCTAAACGTGGCGAAGTATTTTCCAGTCCTAGCGGAGGCTTTTGGCCGGCTGAGAACTGAATTGGCCAGCCGCCCCATCGCGATCATCGGCCACGCCCGGCCCGACGGCGATTGCATCGGCTCCCAAGTCGCATTCGCTCGCGTGCTTGCTGCCGTGGGTCACGATGTTATCTGCGTTAACGCCGACCCGGTGCCGCGGCGCCTCACTTTTTTGACGCAAGGTCTGACGTTTTACCGCACCGATGACATGCTCGCGCGTAATGAGCAGCGCGCGGCGATCTATGTAGATTGCGCCGATCACGCGCGCGCGGGCGAACGTCTGAAAGCGTATTACGCGGCACCTGCGGCGTGCGTGGACCATCATCTTTCCAACGGTGGCTTCGCGACGCTCAATCTCATCGATGCGGGCGCGGCTGCGACCTGCGAGATTCTCGCGGGCATGTTTCTTGATGCGGGGTTACCGATCGACCCGCTGACGGCGCAGGCCTTGTACACGGGTATCGTGACTGATACGGGCCAATTTCGGTTTCCTGCGACTTCGCACCGCTGCTTTTTACTCGCGGGCGAATTGGTTGAGCGCGGCGCCTCGCCGGCACTCGTGGGCTACGAAATTTACGAGCGGGAAACGGCGGGTAAGTTGCAGCTCTTGCAGCGGTTCTTGGCCTCGTTGCGCGTGGAGTGCGATGGACGCGTCTGCGTCGGTCGTTTGCCGGCGGGGATTTTTGCCGAGACGGGCACTTCGGGTGAAGATACCGAGGGAATGGTCGATTACGCGCGGAGTATCGAAGGCGTCGAAATTGGCGTGTTGATCGAAGAGCGGCCCGAGGGCGTGGTGAAAGCCAGTCTCAGAGCCAAAGACGCGGCTTATCGGATGGATCGTATCGCTGCGGCGTTCCAGGGCGGTGGCCACGCCTGCGCGGCGGGCTTGAGTATCAAAATGGATACGACTGAATTTTACACGCGTCTACTCGGTTTACTCCGTGAGCAGATTCGCGTCGTCGCCTCAGCAACCAAGGAAACCTAAATCATGCTCGTGCCCGCCAAAGAACTCGACGGCATTTTACTGGTGGACAAGCCGTCCGATCATACCTCGCACGACGTGATCGCACGCCTGCGCGGTAAGCTCCGCATGAAACGCATCGGTCACGCGGGCACGCTCGATCCGATGGCGACGGGACTGCTGGTTGTACTCGTCGGTAAAGCGACCGCCGTTTCGCAGTATCTCATCAGCCTCGACAAAGAATACACCGGCACGATCAAGCTTGGAGTCACCACAAATTCGCAGGACGCCGATGGCGAAGTGCTCGCGACGCGGCCCGTCCCAGCGTTGACCGAGGCCGACGTGGCCGCGGTCATCAAGACGATGCAAGGCGACCAGTACCAGATGCCGCCCATGTTTTCCGCGATCAAGATCGACGGCGTGCCTCTTTATAAATTGGCGCGCAAGGGCGAGGAAGTCGTCCGCGAACCGCGCTTCATCCGCGTGATGAGTTGGGAGATTACTCGTTTCGCCTTGCCGGAGATTGATTTCCGCGTGCGCTGCACGAAAGGGACCTACGTGCGCACGCTCGCGCACGATCTCGGGGAAAAACTCGGCTGCGGCGGACATCTTTCCGCGTTGCGCCGGACGGCGACCGACAAGCTCACACTCGAGCGCGCGCTCACGCTAGAACAGATTAACGCACTCACGTTGCCCGAGTTGGAAAAACATTTACTGCATCCGCGCGACGTGGTGCCGAGTATCGCGTTGTGAAACCCTTGGTGCAGTCCGCCGGCCTCGCCCATGCGTCGGTTCCGCCGCGACCGGTGCATCTTGCGATCGGGATGTTTGACGGCGTGCACCTCGGTCACCGCAGCGTGATTGAGGCGGCCGTGCAATCGGCCCGGCGTAGCGGCGGGATCGCGGCGGTACTCACGTTTGCGCCCCATCCGAGTGTGGTATTTCGCCCGGAAAATCCCACGCATCTGATCATGGAGATGGAGACGAAAGCGGCGTGGTTGCGTGAACTCGGGGTTGAGGTGTTGATCGTCGAACCCTTCACGCCGAGTTACGCCAAGATCGCGGCGGAAGAATTTTTGTCGCATCTGCGGAGTCATCTACCGCTCCTAGCCGCGGTGTACGTGGGCGAAAACTGGCGTTTCGGCCAGGGGCGGCGTGGTGATGTGACGCTCTTGATCGCGGAAGGACGGCGACTCGAAATCGGTGTTTTCAGCGCTCCGCGGGTTAATCTCGATGGGGAGCCTATTAGTAGTACGCGTATCCGCACGCTCTTGGCGGCAGGCGAGGTCGTGACTGCGAATCGCTTGTTCGGTCATACGTATGCGGCGCGCGGTGTGATCATCGCAGGGAAACGTCTGGGCCGCACGATCGGGTTTCCCACGCTCAACGTAGCGTGGTCGCCGGGATTACGGCCGAAGTTTGGCGTGTACGTGGTGCGCGTGTTGGGTCGCAAGTCGGCGGTCGCGTTGAGTGGGGTGGCAAATTACGGTTTGCGGCCCACGGTGGAGCAGGCCACGGAGCCTCGCTTGGAGACTCATGTGTTCGGGGAATGTACGTATGCAGAGGGCGATGAGATCACGGTTGAGTGGTTGCGTTTCCTGCGCGCGGAGATGAAATTTGCCGGGTTGGAGGAATTGCAGGCTCAGATCGCGCGGGATGTAATCGCGGCCCGTGCAGAATTTTTCTTGCCCTGAGGGGCGCGACTCGCGTTATTCCCCTTTCTGCTTTTTGGGGACCTTTAGCTCAGTTGGTTAGAGCGTTTCGTTGACATCGAAAAGGTCACTGGTTCGAGTCCAGTAAGGTCCACCATTGCAGTGCGTTGCGCGAGTTAGCGAACGCAGTGAAACCGGTTAAGTTATCACCGGAGATGCCCGGCCCTCAGGGTCGTGAGGGCCGTGGCGGTTCGATCAATGACCGTTTTTGCCGTGTTTGGTACGGAAGCGGGCGAGTTCTTCGTAGGCTCGGGACGGGTCGCCGTAGACGTTCCCAGCGTGATCTTGGCCGCGGGCGAGGTACATGTGATGCCAAGAGCCGATTTGCTCGTGGTTGGCGCGGGTGCGAGTGCTGACGAAGCGCATGGTATAGCCGCAGCGGCGTTTGGTGCTAAGATTCGGTTCGCTGCCGTGGATGATGCGACCGTCGTGGAGGCTGCATTGGTTGGCGTCGAGTTCGATGGGGATCACTTGCGACATATCGCGTTGGGAGGATTTGATCTCGTCGTTGAAGACGGCCTCGCCGGGCTTGAGATCGTCGTAATCGGAGAAGCCCATTTTGCCGCTCGAGTGCGTGCGGGGAAGAACGCGCATACAGCCGTTTTCAGTCGAGGAAGGATCGATCGCGAGCCACACGGTCACGACTTCCATGGGCTTGATCATCGTCTGCCAATAATGAGAATCCTCATGCCACGGGACGCGTTTGCCGTTGCCCTTGGGTTTGCAGATGAAGTGGCTGGCAAAGAGCGCGATGTCTGGACCGATGATGGGCTCAACGAGGTTCATGATCTCGTCGGCAAACAACCATTCGAAGAGTTCTGGATGCTGGAAGTGGGGGACGTCCATGGATTCGGGGCGGACGTCGGCACTGAGGTTATTAAGAATATTTTCGAAGCAATTTTTGAGGCCGAGAAATTTGGCCTCAGGGAAAACTGGTTTACGGAAGACGTGATAACCTTCGCGGTGGTAGTTTTCGACGTCTTGGGGCGAGATGCGGTGGTGCGGCAGGGGCAGCGTGGGGGAGTTCATGAGCGATTGGATAGAGATTAAAAAAAAGAGAAATTCGAGAAGTCTAGAATTAATGCGAGTTCAAGGGGACGGGAGTAACGCGGCGACAGTCGGGTCTTTGAGGTTTTCCGCCGTGGCGAGCACGACGCCCGTGTCGACGGCAGGAGAAACTTTTTTACCTTGTAACGATTCGACGATGGTTTTCACGCCGAGGTAGCCCATTTTTACGGGGTCTTGGAGGATGAGCCCTTGCAGGTCTTGGTGCTGAAGGGCTTCGACGAATTTTTGGCTGTTGGCGAAACCGATCAGGCGCACTTTGCCGCCGCTGAGGCCGATGTTATTGAGCGCAAGTAGCATGCCGGCCGTGGTGGATTCGTTGGGCGTGAAGATGCCGTCGACTTGGGTGCGGTAGCGGTTAAGGAGATTTTGTGAAGCAGCCAACGCCGTGTCGCGGGTGGCGCCGCCGTGTTGGTTGGAGGAGAGTACTTTGATGGCGGGAAAACTGGCCGCGAGTTCGGTCAGAAAACCTTCCTCACGTTGCTCGGCGCTGGCCGCCCCTACTTGTACGCGGAGCAAGATGACGTTGCCCTTGCCGTTTAACAGGGTGCCCAGCCGCCGAGCGGCGAGTCGGCCACCGGCGCGATTATCTGTCGAGATCACGCTGATGGGTGCAGTCGAGTTTAATCCGGAATCGACGATGGCGACGGGAATGCCCGCGCGTACTGCTTGCTCGACGGGGGCGACGAGTGCGTGTGCATCGAGCGGAGCCAATACGATGCCGCTCACGCGGCGGCCGATGAAATTTTCCACGACCTGAACTTGCTGGTCGCGGTCGTCCTCGCGGAGCGGTCCTTTCCAGATGATTTCTACAGCGACGCCGTTTTTCTGAAACTCCGCCTGCGCTTTGAGGGCGCCGGCGTGAATCAATTTCCAATACTCGTGCGTAGTACCCATCGGAATCACCGCAATCGTGTAACCTCGATCCGCGGCCCT
>CAMDRP010000095.1 GCA_945906965.1 Opitutus sp. GAS368
TTTTCCGCCGCGGACGATGAGGTCGAGACGCTCGGGCTCGGGCGAGATCTTGGCGTTTTTGGAGACGAGCGTGGTGCGTTTCATTAGACGTGAGTGCGTGCGAGGCGCGCGAGAAAGTCGATCAGCACCTCAAGCGCGAGCGCGATATCAGCCGGTGAAGAAAATTCGTCGGGATGATGACTGAGGCCGGCGCGACTGCGCACGAACAACATTGCAACCGGCGTGAGCGCGGAAAGAACGACGGCGTCGTGGCCCGCGCCGCTGGGGAGTGCGAGGTTTTTTCCCTGCACGGCGCGGACGCTGGCGGTGAGCGTGGCGGTGAGCGCAGGTGAGCACATGACGGCGGCGTTGTCCTGCGTATGAGTCCAAGTAAACGTGAGTTGACGGCGCCGAGCGATGCGAGCGGCGGTGGCCTGAAGTTGGCGAAGTGCAGAGCGGCGAACAACGTCGCGCGGGTGACGCAGATCGAGCGAGAACGCCGCCGTGGCGGGGATGACGTTGGCGGCGCCGGGTGCGACGGACATCGTGCCGACGGTGGCGACGAGGCCGGGGGTGCGTTGCGCGAGCACTTCAGCAGCGAGCATGAATTCTGCGGCGCCGCCGAGCGCGTCGCGACGGAGATTCATCGGCGTGGTGCCGGCGTGGCCGGCGCGGCCGTGAAAAGCGAGCTTCGCGCGCGTCTGGCCCGCGATGGCGGAGACGACGCCGAGGGCCAGTTTTTTGGCCTCAAGCAGGGGACCTTGTTCGATGTGGACCTCGACGTAACCAAGCAGATCGCGCGGTGAGTGCGCGCGACACGGCAACGCAAACGGTTGCGCCGAAGGGGTGAGCGTTTCGAGCGCAGAGCGGACGCTGAGGCCGGCAGCATCGATGAACTTGAGATCAGCGGCGCGAAGCAGGCCGCAGTAGCCTTTGCTACCGAGATAGGCGCTGGCGAAACGCACGCCTTCTTCCTCGGAAAACCCGAGCACTTCGACGGCAAACGGCAGCGTGACACCCCGGCGACGTAGTTCGGCCAGCGCGACGATCGGCAGCAACACCCCGAGCGCACCGTCGAAACGTCCGGCGTCGCGCACCGTATCTAGGTGCGAGCCGAGCAACAACGTGCGGGCACGCGGCGCAGCAGGAGCTTCGAGGCGCCCGATGAGATTACCGATGGTATCTTCGCGAGTCACGAGACCGGCGGCGCGCATCCACTTAGCAACTAATGTGTTGGCGCGTCGCATCGCGGGCGAGAGAAACGTGCGCGTGATTTGGCCGGGCTCGTCGGTGACTTGGGCGAGTTCGGTTAGGTAACGACCGAGGAGTTGAGCAGAGGCGTGCATCAGCTACCGCGATACGTGTTGTAGGCCCAAGGCGTGACGAGCAGCGGAACGTGATAACCGGCCGAGGCGTCGGCGATGGCGAAACGGATCGGCACGCGATCGAGAAACGGCGAGGCGATGCCGCGCGAAACAAAATAAACGGCGACGTCGAAGATAAGTTCATAGCTACCGGCGGTGATTTCCTCGGCGTTGAGCAGCGGGGCGTCGGTGCGGCCGTCGGCGTTGGTCACGACGGTTTTGATGAGCTTTGGCGCGGCGCCGGGGGCGTGGCGGTGGAGCTCGATGCGCAAGCCCGCCGCGGGGCGACCGGTGGTGAGATCGAGGACGTGAGTGCTGAGTTTACCGGGCATTAGAGTGCTTTCTCCAAAAGATCGTTGAGACGCAGGTGGGCGATTTTTTCGATTTCGCCGAGTGCGATGGTGAATTCGTGCTCGGGCGTTTGCGGAAGACGGGCGGTCATCGCAGCGAGGATAGCGGATTTGGCGTTGAGCCGGGCGCAAATGATAAACGGAAAACCGAAGCGCGCGAGGTAGGCGGTGTTGAGGCGCTGGAATTCGGCGAGTTCGTCGTCGGTAAGGCGGTTGAGGCCGGCACTGGCTTGTTCGCGGATGGATTCGGCGGTGAGGGAGTTTTGTTGAGCGAGGCGGCCAGCGAGATCGGGGTGAGCGCGGATGAGAGCGAGTTGACGGGCGGCGGCGGAGCGCATCGTGGCGCAAAGCTCCGCGTGAAGGTGCGCCGCGTCGCGAAACGGTCGGCGCGGCCACGTCTCGTCGGCCACCCACGGCGAATGCTCAAAGAGATGACCGAGCGCAGCGGTGAAGGCCGCACGGTCAAGGGCGTTGAGTTGGTCGAGGGTGGGCATCGAAAAGCGGCGCGAACCGCCGAACGAGGGCGCGCGTTTAATCGAGTAATTCGTAAGCAGGAAGCGTGAGAAATTCGTCGAGCTGCGGCGATTTCACCATGAGCATGAAGATCTCGATCGCGCGGATGAAATGACCGCGCAGGTAACGATCGGCGCCGATTTCGTTTTTAATTTTAGCGAGTTCTTCCTCGAGAAATTGATCGTAGAGCGCGGCGGTGAGGACACGGCCGTCGGCGAGTTTGGCGCCGGTGTGGAGCCATTGCCAGAGCTGCGCGCGAGAAATCTCAGCGGTGGCGGCGTCTTCCATAAGGTTGTAAAGCGGGACGCAGCCAAGGCCGCCGAGCCAGGCTTCGACGTATTGGACACCGACGCTAAGATTGGTGCGGACGCCGGCTTCGGAGATGGTGCCGACGGGCGCAGCGAGAAATTCGGCGGCGTTGGGGATAACGTCGTCGCGCTGGCGCGAGATTTGATTCGGGCCGGGCATGTGTTTGTCGAAGGCTTGGAGCGCGACCGGAACCAGGCCGGGATGCGCGACCCACGTGCCATCGTGGCCGTCGGAGGCTTCGCGTTCTTTATCGGCGAGGACCTTTGCGAGCGCAGCGTCGTTGGCGGCAGGATTGTTCTTGATGGGAATCTGCGCGGCCATGCCGCCCATGGCGTGCGCGCCGCGGCGGTGACAGACTTTGATCACGAAGAGTGAGTAAGCGCGCATGAACGGCGCGGTCATGGTGACCTGCGTGCGATCAGGGAAAACGTAGCCGGGGCGGCGTTTGAGTTTTTTAATGCAGCTAAAGATGTAGTCCCAGCGGCCGCAGTTGAGGCCGGAGGAGTGGTCGCGGAGTTCGTAAAGAATTTCTTCGGCTTCGAACGTAGCGAGAATCGTCTCAATCAACACCGTGGCGCGGATCGTGCCGCGCGGGACGCCCAAGGCGGCCTGGGCGTGGACAAAGACGTCGTTCCAAAGGCGCGCCTCGAGGTGGCTCTCCATTTTCGGCAGGTAAAAATAAGGGCCGGTGCCGCGAGCGAGGGCTGCTTTGACGTTGTGGAAAAAATAGAGACCGAAATCGAAAAGCGATCCGCTCACGGGCTTGCCGTCGAGGAACACGTGTTTTTCGGGCAGGTGCCAACCGCGGGGACGCACGACGAGCGTGGCGGTCTGGGGCTTGAGCGAGTAGACTTTACCCTCGGGGCTAGTGAAAGCAATGGTGCGGCGGATGGCGTCGCGGAGATTGAGTTGCCCCTCGACCAGGTTGTCCCAAGTCGGCGACGTGGCGTCTTCGAAATCGGCCATGAATACCTTGGCGCCGGAGTTGAGGGCGTTGATGACCATCTTGCGGTCCACCGGGCCGGTGATCTCGGTGCGGCGGTCGCTGAGATCGGACGCGGGCGGGACGACGCGCCAGGAAAGATCGGCGCGGATGGCGGCGGTCTCGGGCAAAAAATCCGGGAGGTGGCCGGCGTCGAGTTGACGTTGGCGCTCGACGCGGCGGGCGAGCAATTCGAGACGGCGGGCGTCGAATTTACGGAAAAGCCCGGCGAGAAACTCGCAAGCAGCGGGCGTGAGAATCTCGGCAGTGGCGGCGTTAATTGGCCTGCGGATTTCGAGGCCGGCGATGGTGGGGGTGCTCATGGAAAGTGAGGAAGGTAAGCGGAGAGTGAGTTACGCGTTGTCTAATGTCATTCACTTACTAACGCTGGATCTTGAATGAATTCGATCTGCGCGTTGAAAACAATGTCAGAGAAACACCCATGAGCCAAGCAGCCTTCATGCGAGAAGCCGTGCAATTGGCCGAAACGGGCATGCGTTCGGGGCGGGGCGGGCCGTTTGGCTGCGTCGTCGTGCGGCGTGGCGAGGTCGTGGGGCGCGGCAGCAACCGCGTGACGTCCACCAACGATCCCACCGCCCACGCCGAGGTCGTCGCGATTCGCACTGCGTGCACGGCGCTCGGGACCTTTCAGCTCACCGAGTGCGAACTATATACCAGTTGCGAGCCCTGCCCGATGTGCCTCGCGGCGATTTACTGGGCGCGAATTCCCCAAGTTTTTTACGGCAACACCCGCGCCGATGCCGCCGCGATCGGGTTCGACGACGATTTTATTTATCAACAAATCCCCCTCCCGCCCGAGCAACGCACCGTGAAAATGGAGCTGTTTCTGCGTGACGAAGCGCAAACGGCGTTCAAGGAATGGACCGCCAAGACCGACAAGGTCCGATATTGAGCGTATCCGCCCCGCCGCAAAAGCCCGTCCCAACTCTTGCCAAAACCAACCTCCCGCCCACTCTTTACCCATATGCATTTCTCCAGCCTCCAGCCCAACCTCGCCGAACCGACCCCTCGCCTCGATGACGAGGACGAGGACGACGACGAAAAGGAAGAAGCCGCCGGTAAGAAAAACGGCGCGCCCGTCGCGCTGCTCATTCAGAAAAAATTTCTCGAACAACGTAAAATCTTTCTCTGGGGCGCCGTGACCGACGCCTCCGCCAAGGATATCACTGAGCGCCTCCTCTACCTCGAAGCCGTCGCCCCCGGAAAACCGATCACCTTCTACATCAACACCCCCGGCGGCTCCATCACCGCTGGTATGGCTGTTTATGATACGATGAAATTGATCACCTCGCCGATCACTGTGGTTGTAACCGGCATGGCTGCCTCGATGGGCTCCATCCTGCTCTCCGGCGTCCCCAAAGGCCGTCGCCTCCTCTACCCGCACGCCCGCGTCTTGATTCACCAGCCGCTCATCTCCGGCCGCATGGTCGGCCCCGCGACCGACATCAACATCCAGGCCAAGGAAATGGAAAAAATCCGCGCCGAGTTGAACGAAATCCTCGCCCAAGCTTCCGGTCAGCCCATTGAGGTCATTAACCGCGACACCGACCGCGATTTCTATCTCAACGCCCAAGAAGCCATCGCTTACGGCCTCGCCGATCGCATCGTCGATAAACTCTGAGGGTTGCGACGCGGGTCGCCGCTCAGAGCACGACACCGCGTTACCTTCCGAAAAAGTCACGGCTAACCCGTATCAGGGGTTGCCGTAGCGGAAATTTTGGCCTGACCTTCGGCCTCTTCCTTCCCCATGAAGTTATTACCCCTCCGTCTGCTCGCGTGCGCACTGCTCGCTCACGTCGCGCACGCCCAGTCGCCTCTCACGCTCACCGCTCCCGGTGCCCTCAAAGATTTCGGGGCCAATTGGCAATACGCCAGAGCACTCGGCGGCGATCCGCGCCACGATAAAATCCTCACCGGCCTGCCCGGCAGCGGCGTTCTCTTCAACAATCCCACCAAGCAGGCGCGCGCTCATCTGGTCACCGCCTGGGATCACGCCGACGTCGAACTCGAACTCGATTTCCTTCTATCCGCTGGCTCCAACTCCGGCGTATACCTCATGGGCCGCTACGAGGTGCAACTCTTCGACAGCTGGGGTCAAACGGCTGCGCCCAAGCCTTCCGATTGCGGGGGTATCTACGATCGCTGGGATGCCGCTCGCGGCAAAGGCAACGAAAGCTATGGCGGCACCGCGCCCCGCGCTCACGCCGCTCGCGCCCCCGGCCTCTGGCAAAACCTCCGCATCGAATTCCGCGCCCCGCGTTTCGACGCCGCCGGCAAAAAAACCGCCAACGCCAAATTCCTCCGCGTGTTCCTCAACGGTTATCTCATCCACGAAAACGTCGAGATCAGTGGCCCCACGCGCAGCGCCTTGTTTGAAAAAGATCCCGAAGCGCCGCGCGGCCCGCTCATGATTCAAGGTGACCACGGCACGCTCGCTGTCCGCGCCCTCTCCGCTCAGCTGCTCGACAGTCCTGCCCTCACAACGAGCGGCTTGACCTACGAACTTTACGTCGGCCCGCAAAAAGGTATCGCCGATTACGTCGCCAACACCGCCGAGTCCGGCCCACTGCCGAACTTGTCTGTCGCCCCGATTCAAAAATCCGGCAAAGGCGCCCTCGTCATTAAAGGCACCCTTCACGTCGGCCGCACCGACACGTACACGTTTAGCGCCGAGACGCGCAACCCCGCCCGCCTCCTCATCGACGACCAACTCGCTGTTTCGCCCATCGAGCTCGGCGCCGATGGCCGCACCGTCACGCTCACGGCCGGCGACCATCCGTTTCGACTCGATTATCAACACGTCCGCGCCGCCCGCGCCGCCCTCGCCATCAGTGTCCGCGGCATCGGCCTGCCGGCGCAGTCGTTCACGTACGTCGACCCCACCGCGAAGCCGAAGATCGCGCCTTCCATCCCGCTCGCGCCGAGCGACCGCCCCCGGCTCCAACGCGGTTTCGTCCCTTACGAACCTAAAAAACGCCTCTACGCCATCAGCGTCGGTTCACCCACGGGCGCCCACTTCGCCTACGATTTTGAAACCGGTTCTCTGCTGCGCGTCTGGCGCGGCCGCTTCGTCGACGTAGCCGACATGTGGGAAAGCCGCGGCGAACCTCAACTCGCCCAACCCTCCGGCCCCGCCCTCACTCTCAACAGCAAACCCACCGTCGCCCTCCTCGAGAGTTTCGCCCACGACTGGCCCGAGGCGCCCGAGCCGCTCTGGTCTTCACAGGGCTACACCCTCGCGCCTAACGGCACACCCACATTTCTGGGCAAACTCGCCCAACTCGACGTCCGCGACACTTTAGTCCCCGGCGCCGACGGCCGCAGCCTGACGCGCACGCTTGTCTTCAACGGCCGCAACACCTCTTGGGAAACCTACGTGCTGCTCGCCGAAGCCGAGGTCATCACCGCTCAACCCGACGGCAACGGCTGGATCATCGGCGATCGCTCTTACTATATTGATCTACCCAAAGGCAGCCCGCTCAACCCCACCGTGCGCACCCGCAACGGTCGCCAACAACTCGTCGTCCCTCTCTCCGGCGGCAAAGTCGACCGCACCCTCACTTACACGCTCGTCTGGTAACCCCCTCCCATGAAGCGCCTTTCTCTTTTCCTCGCCGCTGTCTCCGCCGTCACGCTCACGTCCCGCGCGCAGACCAACAACCCCTCCGCCCTCGAGCGTTTCGCGAAACCCTCCGACGCCCTCGTCGCCGCCGAAAATCGCATCTGGCAACGCACCCCGTTGCCCGTGCCCGAAGGCATCGTGCTCGAGGTTAGCGGTATTTTACCCGTCGCCGGTCAACGTCTCCTCGTGACCACGCGCCGCGGCGAAGTTTGGTGGATCGACGGCGCCTACGACGCCGACCCGAAACCCCGCTACACGCTCTTCGCGCAAGGCCTCCACGAACCCCTCGGCATCATCGCCGCCCCAGTAGGAGGTTACTACGTCGCACAACGCCAAGAACTCACCCGTCTCGTCGACACCGACGGTGACGGCCGCGCCGATGTCTTTGAAACCGTGGCCAAGTTGCCCATCTCCGGCAGCTACCACGAGTACGCCTTCGGCCCTGTCCTCGCGCCCAACGGCAACCTCCGCGTCACGCTTAACGTCGCCTTCGGCGGCTCCACCCAAGCTCCCGTGCCTTGGCGCGGCTGGATGGTCGAGATCACACCCGACGGTCAACTCACTCCAATCGCGAGCGGCCTGCGCTCCCCCGCCGGTTTCACCGTGAGTTCCCAAGGCGCTTGGTTCTCCACCGACAATCAGGGCGAATGGGTCGGCTCGGGCAAAATCACGCACATCGAGTCCGGTGATTTCCTCGGCCATCCCGCCGGCCTCGCGTGGAGCAAACTCCCCGGCTCTACCGTAAAAGTTCGCCCAGAAAATATCTCCGACTTCGAGCAACCCATGCACGTCGTCGCCCAAAATGTACCCGGCCTCAAGCCGCCTGCGGTCTGGTTGCCCCACACGATTCTCGGCATCTCCAACTCCGGCATGATCGAGGATCTCAGTGGCGGAAAATTCGGCCCGTTCGCCGGCCAATTTTACGTCGGAGACCAAGGCCAGAGTAAACTCATCCGCGTCTCGCTCGAGCAAGTCGCGGGCGTATGGCAGGGTGCCGCGTACTCGTTTCGCGAGGGCTTCGATAGCGGCATTCTGCGCATGGCGATCGGCGAAAACGCCACGATGTTCGTTGGCGAGAGCGCGCGCGGCTGGGGCTCCGTCGGCCCGAAACAATACGGCATCGAACGCGTTACTTGGACCGGCCAGACTCCGTTTGAAATCAAAGAAATCAAAGCGCAGCCCGATGGTTTTCTCCTCACCTTTACGCAGCCCGTGGACCGCGCCACCGCCGAGAATCTTGCGAGTTACTCCCTCGCCGGGTTCACGTATAATTACCACACCGCCTATGGTGCCGCACCGGTTAACCGTATGGTCTGCCCGATTCAAAAAATCGTGGTCGCCTCCGATGGCCTGAGCGTGCGCCTCGCCGCGCAGTGCCTGCGCGAAGGCTTCATCCACGAACTCAAAGCCAGCGGCGTACGCGCCGCGAACGGCGGCTCCGCGGTGCTTCACCCGGTCGCCTATTACACCCTTAATCGTTTGCCCACCGGCGACCGCATCATTCCACTCGCGCCCAACGCCGCCGAGCTCTGCGTCGCCGCCGTTCCCGCCGCCGCCAGCGCGCACTCAGCGAAACACCCGATCAAGCAACCCACCGATTGGCCCAACAACGAGGGCGATCAGGCGTTTCTCCTCGGCACGCAGCCCGGCCTAAAATTCGACCAAACGCTGCTCACCACCAAAGCCGGCACGCGCATCCGCCTCATCTTCCGCAATACGGATGACATGCTCCACAACTTCGTCCTCTGCGCCCCCGGCAAGGGCCAGGACGTCGGCAACGCTGCCCTCGCGCTCGGCGTCGAAGGCACCGCGAAAAACTACGTGCCCGACACCCCCGACGTGCTCTTCCACACCGCGATCACGCAACCGGAGACCAGCGACACGATCTACTTCGTCGCCCCGACCACGCCGGGCGACTACGATTTCATCTGCAGTTTCCCCGGTCACTCGGCGATCATGAAGGGCATTTTGCGCGTCACCGCGAAGTAAGTTAAAAATTACCCATGGACGAAGCGCCGCTCGCCCCGCTCCCCGCCGAACCCCGCGCGGGGCGCTACTGTCATTACAAAGGTAACGCCTACCAAGTCCTCGGGCTCGCGCGCCATTCGGAAACACAGGAAGTCCTCGTCGTTTATAAAATGCTCTACGGCGACGGCGGTCTTTGGGTGCGGCCACAGGCGATGTTCGTCTCCACCGTCACACTGACCGATGGCACGGTGACGCCGCGCTTCACCTACGTCGGCTCCGCCTAGATTTAGAGCAGCCGAATTCGAGCCATTCTTTTTCACCATGCCTCGACCGCCCAGCACGATGCGCGACCGTTAGCGCACCGTAGTCTTGGCCACTGTTTCCGCTTCGACCTCGGCCCACATACGCGTGAGCACCGGTTTGATGACGCGGGTAAAATCGACGTAGGCGGGCGGGTGAAAATGAAGTTTATCGGCGAGGTATAAATCGAGCCGCGGGTGACCATTGCGATCCACGAGCGTGGGGTTAATATCCACAAACGCGTGGTGCGGCGTCGCGGAGCAATAGGCCCGCGCGAGGGCGTTATAGTGGTCGACCTGTTCCCAGCGCTCGACGCGATCCGGCGAACGCGTGCTAGACACGAAGATAATCCGCGTCGCCGGCTGCGCCGCACGCACGCGCTCAGAAAATTCACGAAACCGACTAAAAATCGCCGCCGGATTTTCGGCCACGGCGTCGGCCTTGAGGTCATTGCTGCCGCAATAATACACGATTACTTTTGGCGCGTAGGGTGTGACGACTTGCGCGAAACGCGCGAGTTGGTCCGGCGTGCGCGAGCCACCAAACGCACGGTTCAAGACCGGCAAGGGCGCCATCTGCTCAGTGACGCTCGTCCACTTACGAAAAATACTACTCCCTACGAAAAGGATTTTTCCCTGAACCGGAGGCGTCGCGCGATCAGCTTCCCCGAACGCCACAAATTCCGGTTCAAATCTTTTCCAACGCGCCTCAGCGTCATCTTGGGATGATTTTTTTTCGGCCGCGAAGACAGCGGTAGATACCGCCCATGCGAAAATCGCGGGAATCACCAACCAACGTGTAAGCCAAGTTTTCATAGTTAAAAAAGGGATAAGAGAACGATGGGACCGCGCTCGAAGGAGGCAGCAAATATCTTGCTAACGATTAGACAAAAAAGCGGATGAAAAACTGGCAGAAAAGGGCGCCCACCACGACCATGGCAAACCCCCAAAGCAACATCTGCCGGAAAAGTTTTTTGGCATCTCCACCCGCTGGCAGGCCCGCGATACAGAGCGCACCAATGGTAGAAAGCGGCGAGACATCCACAATAGCCGCGCCCACGTTAATACTCAACGCGACCTCCAGCGGATTACCGCCAATTTTCGCCACCAAACCCGGCACCATCGGTAGAAACGCCGGGTACACGACACCCGAGGTCGAGCTGTAGGTTGAGATCAGTCCCGTCACAAAAGCCATGGCCCCGTTGACCGTGCCCGCGGTCGCGATCCGCGCCAGGAGCGACGAAAATAAATCCATCCCGCCGGTCTTCTCTAGGACCCCGACCAGTAAGCTCACTCCGGAGACCATCAAGAGCACCGCCCACGGCACTGAGGCTAAGGCTTTTTGATCATCCGCGGCCTGCGCCATGATCAAGAAAGCCGACGCGGCAAAAGCCGATAGCCCTGGATTCATTTTAAAACCCACGACGGCCACGATCCAAACCGACACGACCACCAACGTAAACCACTGCCGACCCGTCAAAGGCGATACCGCCACCGCCGCCGTCGCGACTTTAGGCGCCCGCAGCAGTTTAATGCCGCCAAAAAGTAAATAAGCACCCAATGCGACCAAGGCATGGGCTACGAAATTCGCCGCAAAAACACTCCCGTCAGACTGCGGCAGGCCGGCCTTCTGCATTTGCACCTGCACAATCACGCCCACCGCACTGAAAGGAGAAAGATTTCCCGCGTTGGCGCCATTGGCGACCATGAGCGCCATCAAAAACGGTGATACTCCCGCGGTAATTCCTGCCGACATCGCCAAGGGTGCCACCAATGCACTCGCCGCGATCGCCCCTGGTCCAATCATCGAGAGCCCGCACGAAAGCACGAAAAACAACGGAGGTAACCACGCGGGCGTGCCGCCGCAGGCCCGCACGCCGCGCCGCGCCAACGCCTCCAAAGTACCGTTGAGCTGCGCGATCCCAAACAACAACGTCACCCCAGCCAGCGTGAGAAATAAAGCCGAGGGAAACAGACCCAACAACGCCTCCGCTTTAAAACCCGCCGCATACACGCCGACCGGAAAAGCCAGGGCCACCGCGAGAATGCCGACATTAATGCGCGAGGT
>CAMDRP010000096.1 GCA_945906965.1 Opitutus sp. GAS368
GGCGACAAGGGATTTCCCGCATTGGACTGAGAATCGATTGGGGTGCAGCCAGCGTATTTTCCTGACTCACGTTGTTGTTGCGCGCACGCCATCTGCTTAATCCCGTGGACGGCACCGCTCCGTTTTGTACATTTTTCATTTTAATGAAACACCCCATCTCATACTTCGCTTTCGCGCTGACCATTCTTCCGCTCGCGCTTTCCGCCGCGGATGATGCTCGTGCGATGCACGAGCGCCTCATCACCCTAGACACTCACCTTGATACGCCCTCCAGCCTACGCCGGCCTGGCTGGAACATCATGGACCGCCACAACTTGAAAGACGATTTCACCCAAGTGGACCAACCCCGCATGGTCGAAGGCGGCCTCGATGGCGGCTTTTGGGTGATCTACACGGCCCAAGGTCCCCGCACGCCCGCCGGCCACGCCGCCGCGCGCGACACCGCCCTTCAAATTGCCGTGAACATCCACAAAATGCTCGCCGCCAATCCCGCGCATTTCACCCTGGCTACCACCGCCGCTGACGCCGCGACGATTGCGGCTGCAGGCAAACGCATCGTCTACCTCTCCATCGAAAACGCGTATCCGATCGGCCACGACCTCACGTTGGTAAGAACGTTCTACGATCTCGGCGTGCGCATGCTGAGTCCCGTGCATTTCGCGAATAACGACCTCGCCGATTCCGCCACCGACACCACCGGCAAACAATGGAACGGCCTCAGCCCGCTCGGCCGCGACCTCATCGTCGAATGCAACCGCCTGGGGATCATCCTCGACGCCTCGCACGCCTCCGATGACGTCTTCGATCAGATGATTACACTCTCTAAGACGCCGATCATCCTCTCGCATTCTGGCTCCAAAGCGATCTATGATCATCCGCGCAATATCGACGACGTACGCATGAAGAAACTCGCTGCTGCCGGAGGTGTGATCCAGATGAATTCCCTGAGCGCTTATCTGATCCCTACGCCACCCAATCCCGAGCGCAATAAAGCTATGCAAGGCCTTATGGCTAAATACGGCGGTCGGCGTAACTTGAGTGCCGAGCAGACGAAGGAGATGGCTATCGAGCGTCGTGCGATTGAAGAAAAATATCCTGTGCCGATGGCCACCTTTGACGACTTTATGAAGCACGTGTTTCACACCCTTAAAGTGGTTGGCCCCGACCATGTCGGCTTCGGCGCGGACTGGGACGGCGGCGGCGGTGTGACGGGCATGGAAGACGTCGCTAGCTACCATAAAATCACCGCCAGCCTGCTCGCCGCCGGCTACAACGAAGCGGATTGTGCGAAAATGTGGAGCGGCAATACCCTGCGACTGCTCCGCGCGGCCGAAGCCTATGCCGCTACGGCGAAAGTCGAGGCCGACGCTGCCGCCGTGACCGCTACTAAAGACTAACTGACGCTACTCTAGCTCGCGCGCGGCGGGAGCGGGCCTCTTACTCAATCTCATGCAGTTTGAAATCACTCCCGAAGCCGCGGGCTTGCACGAGCGCCTCTTTACGATCGACACGCACCTGGATACGCCGACGGCAAGTTTGCCGCGGGCGGGTTGGGATTTCGGCGCGCGGCACGACTATGTCGTCGATGGTACGCAATGCGATTTGCCCCGCATGGTTGCGGGTGGGTTGGATGCGGTGGTCTTTGCGGCTTATTTTATGCAGGGCGCTCGCACCGTGGCGGGTCACGCGGTGGCGCTCGCGGCGGTGCGGGGTATTTTGGAAAACACTCGAGCGGTGATCGCTGCGCACGGGGCACGATGTGGGTTGGCGTTGAGTGCGGAGGATGCGCTGAGACTCAAAGCGGAGGGCAAGCGCGCGATTTTTTTAAGCACAGAAAATGCCTACCCGCTTGGAACGGACCTTGGGGTGTTGCGGACATTTTACGAACTTGGGGTGCGCATGGTGGGTTTCACGCACATGCTTAACAACGAGGTGGCGGATTCCTCAACGGATCCGCGCGGCGCGGAGTGGGGTGGTTTGAGCCCATTTGGCCGGGGGGTGGTCGCGGAATGCAATCGCCTTGGAATCGTGGTCGATGCCTCGCACGCTTCGGACTCGGCGCTGGAACAGATGATCGAATTGTCGAGTGCGCCTGTGATTTTGTCGCACACGGGTTGTCGAGCGGTGTGTGATCATCCGCGTAATATCGGGGACGATTTATTGCGCCGGTTGGCGGCGCGGGGCGGGGTAATCCAGATGAATGCGCTACCGGTGGCGATGGTGCGGCGCACGGAAAATGAGGCGCTCTCGGCGGCAGTGGATGCGATTATGTCGCAGTTTCGTGACGCGGTGCTCACGCCCGAGGTCCGTGCGGAGGTGGGTAAGGCGTGGCGCGCGTTTGAAGGGAAATTTCCGCAACCGGAGGCTACGATGGCAGATTATGTTAATCACCTCGTGCACGCAGTGAAGGTGGCGGGTGTGGATCATGTCGGGATCGGTTGTGATCTCGACGGCGGGGGTGGGTTTCAAGACTTACGCGACGTGGCGACGTATCCAGCGATCACGCAGGCGTTGGTGGCGGCTGGGCTGAAGGAACCTGATCTCGCGAAAATCTGGGGCGAGAATACGCTGCGGGTTTTTCGCGCCGCGGAGCGAGCGCGGATCGGAGTTTGATGGCGCTTAAAATTCCCACGTCACGCCCACGCTCGGCAAAAGGGGCAATAAATCACGTGCTTCGCGAGTTGTCTTGACGGTGGTGCCCGAGACCACCGGGGAGTACGCGTAGCCGATGAGATTGGTGCGGTCGTAGGCGTTGAACAGGTCGACGAAGGCGATGAGTTGGCTGCGGCGAAATTCCCAGCGGCGGGTCACGCGGAGATCGAGGCGGTGGTAGTCGGGGAGTTGGTCTGTGTAGGCGGGGCCGACGACGCGTTGGGCGTAGCGTTTGCCGTTGTTGAGCGGGATCAAGATGTAGCTGACCTCGGTCGTGGGCCACCCGCTGTGGTAGTGCCAGGAGGCACTGAAATTCCAGTGGGTGTTCAACGCGTAGGTGGCTTCGAGGCGGACGGTGTGGCGTTGATCGCGGGCGGCGGAGACGGCGCGGCCGTTGATCATTTCTTCTGCCTGGGCGAGCGCGTAGCTGGCGGTCCAGCCCAAGCCGCGTTGGGTGCGACGCTCCATGAGAATTTCCACGCCGCGGGCGCGGGCGGAGGATGGGGCTAGGCGGATGCGGTCGGATTGGACCTCGGAGAAAATGTTATAGAGATTCACCGTGTTGTCCCAGCGCGGGCGCACGTGACGGGTGAGGCGTTCGTAGGCTTCGACGCGCAGGCTGACGTTGGTGGCGAGGCGATGCTCGAGGCCGAGGATGCGGTGTTCGGCAATTTCCGCGCGGTTGAGGCGGATTTCGCCGTCGGGGACGGAGAGTTCGTGGAGGCCTTGGGATTGGGTGTAAGTTCCCCAAGAGGCGCGCAGGGTGGTGCGCGCGCTGAGCGGTAGGGCAGCGGCGAGTCGCGGGCTGACGTGATCGTCACCGCTAGCCGAGTCGTGATCAAAGCGCAGGCCGGGTTCGAGGATGAGGGCGCCGGGGGCTTGGAGGCGGGCGGTGATAAAGGTGCCGAAGCGGTCGCCGGCGGGCCGTAGGTGCGTATTGGCCGTGCGGCGCGCGACCGTGAGCACGCCGTTTTGGACGACGTAGTTGTCGCGCAGAAGCTGGTAGTCGTAGGCGGAAGCTTGGTGGGTGACTTCGAAGCCAGTGCGCAGGAGGGTGCGGGGGTTGAGCTCGAGGGCCCAATCGCTGCGGAGGGTGGTGGTGTTGAGCTGGCGTTGATCGCTGAGTTTTAGGGCGAGGGTGTTGTCGAACTTACCGTCGCCGCGGCGATCGGAGTCGAGTCGGGCGAAGGAAAGTACGGTCTCGCCGGCGAGGTGCCCGTTGGGGGTGGCGCGCCAGCGGGCCCAAAGGTAGCTGCTCGTGTAGTCGCTGTTGAGCTCGGGGTTGTTTTTTTCTTTAACTTTGAGCGTGTCGCCGGCGTGAAGGGCGTGGACCGAAAGGGTGTGTTGAGGCGATAAAATGTAGTCAGCACGAAAAGAGGCGTCGTAATAGCTGGGAAACAGCTCGTCGTCGCGGCCTTTGAGCCGCAGGGCGAGATCGGGATAGCCGCGGCGGGCGGTGAGTCGCCACCGGCCGCGTTCGCCCGCAAAGTGGCCGGTGTGAGCGGCGCGGACACCGCTCAGGCTGAGGCCGAGAGAGGTGGCGGGCTGAGCTGAAGCAGGGAAGTCGGTTTCGAGGTTGAGGACGGCGGCGGTGCGATTGCCGTAGTCGGCAGTAAAGCCGCCGGTGAGTAGATCGAGGCGGCTGACGGCGGGCAGGTCGATGATCGCGAGGGCGCCATCGATGTCTTTCAGGTGAAACGGCTCGATGAGAGTGACGCCGTCGAGGCGGGCGAGGAGTTTGCCGTTGGCGGCGCCGCGGACCCAGAATTTGGCAGTGAAATCATCGGCGGCGACGCCCGGGATGCGTACGAGGGTGCGGTAAACATCTTCGCCGATTTGTGGGAGCGTTGCGAGTTCGCTCTGGGTGAGGGTGGCGGCGACGGAACCGGTGCGTTCACCGACCCCGAATCGACTTGGGGTGACGACGAAATCGGAGAGACGAAGCGGCTGAGCTGGTGGCGAATTTTGGGCGGAAGCTTGAACGGGCGCGAAGGAGAGAAGCGTAAGTACGAGGTGGGCTAGACCTAAGACGCGGGGGGCGCGGTGCGGGGAGGGCATTCTTTCGTGTGCGCAGAGCCGCGGTGGGCCGCAACGAATTTTATAATTTTGTTTCTGGCGCAGCTGGCGACGCAGAGCAAAGCGTCAGAATACTAATTAGAGGACGCAAAAAAACCCGCCGGTTTTTGGCCGGCGGGTCGATGGTTGAGGCGCGCTAGGGCTTAGCGTTTGCCGCCGCTACGATTGATGGTGTAGGTGAAGAACACCGAGCGCAGATCGCCGGGGATCTTGTTGGCGCGGAGGTAATCGAGGTTGAACGCGTTGTTGATGTTGATCGCGAAGGTGTGATCCAAGCGCGAGCCAGCGGGCGCGTAACGGTAGCGGGCACCGAAATTCCACAGCGTGTAGGATGGGATGCGTAGGCGCCATTGGTTGGTGGAGCGCGTGACGACGAGTTGGCCATTCACGCGGGCGAGCGTGTCGCCGGTGTTGGGGGCTTCCGTCGGGGTGGAGGCCACGTAGGTGAAATTGACGTTGGCGGAGAAGCCCTTAAGGGCAGAGCGCGACGGCGTGTATTTCAGATAAGCGCCACCGTTTTCAGGCGAGATGCCGTTCACGCGGCGGCCGACGGCTTGGGGAAAGGCGGAGCCGAAGTCGGTGTAGATCGAGTAAACGTTACCCCAGCTGCCGCCGGCATTGAATTCGTTGGTGACGTTGTAATTCACATCGATTTCGTAGCCGCGGACAAGTTGGTCGCCATCGCGGCGGGTCACGTTGATGTAGCTGCCGGAACCGAGCGGTGTTTCGACGGCTTCACTGACGGAGACTTTTCTACGGGTGGCGTAGAACCCACTAACGGTGAAGCTTAGACGATCGTCGAGGAGGGAGCCTTTGAATCCGTAATCGTAGCCCTTGGCGGTTTCGGCTTCGTAATCGGCGAGCGCGACCGTCGGGGTGGCATCGGATTGCGGGACAAAATAGCTTTCGCTGTAATTGGCGAAGAGGCGTAGATTTTGGGTGAGTTTGTAGTTCACGCCGAGGTTGGGCTTGGCGCCGGATTGCATCGATTTGTCGAGCAGTTGGCCGGGGGCGTAGCCCGCGGGAGGAGCGGTGAAGTCGCGGTGGCGGAAGCGCACGGAATCCATGCGCGCGCCGGCGTAGGCGAGGAGCGCGCCGTTGAACAGGGCAGTCTGTTGACGGATCAGGCCGCCGACGACGGAGACGCGTTGTTTGCGGATGCGCGTGGAAACGCCCTTGGAGCCGTCGAATGACTTGGTGAAGTAGTTGATGGGGCTGATAGGCTCGAGGCTGTTGGGGTCGAGGGTAACGGCCCGGGCTGCGGGGTTCCAGGCGACGAGGTCAGGATCGGTGGCGGCGGCGTAGCTGCGGGACGGGTCCCAGCGATAGTAATCGTTGAAGTCGATGGCCGCGAGGGTGCGGTGTTCGACCTTGCGGTTGTTGGTCCAGTAGTGAGCGAGGAGGTCGCTTTGTAAGCCGCCGCCGTCTTCGACGATTTGCCCTTTGCTGGGAATGGCGCCGCGGACGATCGTGATCGGGGTGCCGGCGACGGCGGGATTGATGTTAATGGTCGGCCAGCTGTTGTTGGAGTTATAATCCCAGCGGCGAGCGAGGTAGTAATTACCGGAGGCGCGGACGCTGAAGATTTCATTTAGACGCTTGTCGTAGTTGGTGGTGTAGCTGCTGGCACCACGGTTAAGTTCGCTGTTGGGTCCGAAAGCGTTGTTATTACGAGCGAGCCCGCGGGCGTAGCCGACGATTTGGTCGTCGGTGTTGGCGGCGGTGCCTTTCTGGTCGTTGATGAGCGGGGCTACGCTGTTGGGCGAGTGACGCTGTTGGAGGAGGTATTCAGCGGAGACAAGCAGGTTGCCGCCGTTGTCGAAGGTGTGCTTCACGGCCGCGTAGTATTCGAAATTACGGTTGCGCGCGTAGGGCTGGCCGAAGTCGCGTTGATACTGGCTGAGCGTCAGAATATAGTAGGTCTTGGGTAGAATTTTGACCGGACCAGTAGCTTCCAACGTGATGCGTTGGGTGCCGTAGTCGCCGAAGTTGTAGCTGAGTTTTTCGGACTGACGGTCCTTGGGGGCTTTTGAGATCATGTTGACCATACCGCCGGGGGAGCTGCGGCCGTAGATGGCGGCGTTGGAGCCCTTGATGATTTCCATGCGGTCGATGTTGCTAGAGCCGTACCGGCCGAGACGGAAGAAGCCGTCGCGCAGTTGGTAGGTGGAGGCGAAGCCGCGGAGATTGAAGCTGCCGCCGATATCGAGACCGGTGAAGCTACCGATCTGGACGATGTTGTCGGCGAGTTCAAAAATACCGAAGTCCTCGAGGAACTCGCTGGTGAGCACGTTCACGGTGTAGGGCAGGTCGACGATCTTGGTGGCGACGCGCGAGCCGGTCATGGTCTCAGAGGGAGCATAGCCACGGTTGGAGTCGGCTTTGACGGAAAACTCGGAGAGTTGGATGACTTCGCCGGTGTTTTTTTGTGGGGCGGGCGTGGGGGCCGTTTGGCCCAACGCGCCCGGAAGGACGGAGAGCAAGAGCGCGGTGGTAATCGCGAGCAGGGATTTGGCAGACAGGGATCGGTTCATGGTAGGGTTTGGTGTTAGGGTTGGAGCTTGAGGAAAATACTCGTTCGCGCAAGGGCAAGTTGGGTGCGTTTTCGAGGCCTGATTTGCTCTGTAAAAGCTCCGCGGTTGAGGCAGGGAAGGCCTCAATATTTTCTAAAAATACAAACTGCCGGCTGCGATTTTATCGCGCCTGCGCGGGGTAGCGGCGGAGATCGAGGGTGTGGCGACCTTCGGGCGGGAAATCGATTTTGGGAATAAAGCGGGATTGGCCCACGGTGTGTGGCCAGGGTTCCCAGCGGTCGGCCCGGCGGTGGGCGGCTTCGGTTTCGTCGACCGGCACGGTGGCGTAGGCGGAGTTGTAACGGTTCCAGACGTGCCAGCGGGCTGCGGCTACGACTTGGAGCGTAGCCCGGTCCACCCACTCAAGCAGCAGCGGGGCGTGGACCGGCACGTGCGGTTGCAACGCAGGGGTGAGGTAGAAGGCGCGGTAGCGAATGCCCGTGGCGGCGCCGGGTTGCGCGGTGGGGCGGAATTCGCAGGGCAGGCCGTTGACGAGGAGCAGGCCGCCGGTGAGCACGGCGGGATCAGAGACGCGAGCCTCCATGCGATCGAGTGAAGCATCCACGGTGCGAGCGACGGTGCCGGCGTTGGGCGATTCGCCGAGGAGCGGCCACGCTTCGAGCGCTTGGCGAAATTCGATGGTGATTTTCTTTTCGGCTTTTGTTTTCGCAGCCTTGGTCTTGAGGGCGAAGGCGCCGATTTTAGGGAAACGAAATTCCCAGGCGGGCCGGAGCCATTCGATGTCGAACGGGATATCGTATTTTTTGAGGTCGGCGCAGATCGCGGTTAGATCTTCCCAGACGAAAGCGGGCAAAAAGAAACGGTCATGGAGTTCGCCGGCCCAACGGATGAAGGGGCCGTGCACAGGCGCGGCGGTGAGTCGCGCGAGCAGCGCGCGGAGGAACAAGCCGACGACGGATTGGACGGACGGATGCGGGTGCGTCTCAAAGGCACGGAATTCGACGAGGCCGAGGCGGCCGTTAGGCGAAAATGGATTCCAGAGTTTATCCACGCTGATTTCGGCGCGGTGGGTGTTGCCGCTGCGATCCATGAGCAAGTCGCGGAAAAGCAGGTCGTAGAGCGCAAGATTTTGCGGGGTGCCGAGCGTCTCGGCGGCGGCGCAGGCGATCTCTAACTCATAAAGCGCTTCAAAGGTGGATTCGTCGATGCGTGGCGCCTGCGAGCTGGGTCCCATGTAGGCGCCTGTAAACGCGTAGCTCAAGGCGGGGTGGTGTTGAAAATAGCGGATGACCGACGGCAGCAACGCGGGGAACGCGAAGAACGGCGACGTGAGTTCGGGCGGTGCGCCGAACACTAAGTGCGCGCCACCGCCGGTGCCGACTTCGCGGCCGTTGAGTTGTAGTTTGCGCGCACAAAGGCCGACGGACGCTGCGGCGGCGTAAAGTTGCGTGAGTTGGTGGTCGTAGTCGGCCCACGTGGCGCACGGGGCGACGTTGATCTCGAGCACGCCGGGGTCGCTGGCGAGGCCGACGGTCGGGAGCGCGGCGTCGGGCGGCGGGGCGTAACCCGCGAGGACGACATCGGAAAGTTTCGCGGCGATGAGGGCCGCTTCGATATGGCTCAATAACGTGAGATACGAACCAAGTAGCAGCGGTGGGATAAAAATAACCAGCGTGCCGTCGCGGATCTCCGCGGTGAGCGCGCGACGCAGGCTGGATTCCGGAAGTTGGCCAAGAGGCAGGCGGAGACCGGCGGGACTTTCACCGGGAAAAAGCGGGACCGGCGTGGGCGCAGGGAACGTGGGGTGCCAGTCGTCGGTGACCCAGGTGCCTTCGGCGTGGTCGAGCGGGAGGGCGTAGCCAATGGTGGCGGCTGGGGCGGTGGGCTCGGCGAGCGGGAGCGCCGGGGTGATTTTGAGTGCGAGGGTGCGCGCGAGGGCGGTGATGAATTTTTTTGCGGCGGGCGGCGTGTGCGTGCCGGTGGTGGTGTCGGCGGCGAGCAACGCTAGGTTGCGCCAAGCGGGGACGCCGTCGGCGCGGCGTTGCACGAGCAACGTCCAGCGCGGGAGGGGCTCGCCCGGATAATGTTTGCCGGAAGTCTCAAGGATGACCGCGCCGGGGTGGGCTGCGCGTACATAAGCGTGAGCGAAGCGGCGCGCGTAGGCGAGTTTCGTGGGGCCGAGTGCGGCGGTTTGCCATTCGGCGCCGAAGGGCTGAATGGGCACGAACGTAGGTTCACCGCCCATCGTGAGTGCGACGCCGCTGCGTGCGAGCGAGGCTTCCACGGCTTGGCCGCAGGCGTGGATTTTTTTCCAACTCGATGCGGAGAACGGGGCGGTGCTCATCGTGGGAAAGGGCTTGAAGGCGGGCGGCGATTAAAGTTTAACGAGCGTGATTTCGTTGTGGAGGTGCGACGTGACGGAGCCGGTGGCGTAGAAACCCCCTTGGACAGGATTGACTGTTTCCGCGAGGGCCGCGTGGGCGACGGGGATAAACGCATCGTCGCAGAAAATCCCGCGCGTGGGATCGAGCCCACGCCAGCCGGCGCCGGGTAAAAACACCTCGGACCAAGCGTGCATCGCGGGCGCGAGCACGGCGGAACCATCGGCGGGCGGCGCTTCATAAAGGTAACCGCTTACGAAACGTGCGGCGAGGCCGAGGTGGCGGCACAGCTCGATGAAGACGACGGCGTAATCGCGACACGAACCGGAGCCTAGGCCGAGCGTGATGGCGGCGGTTTGGATGCCGGGCTCGTCGCGGCGGTTGTAACGCAGGGATTTTTGGACGCCGGTGTTGAGCGCGGCGAGGAGGGCGAGCGTGTCGTGGGGCGCGGCGGGGAGATGATGCGCGAGCCACTTTTCGAGGAGCGGAACCGTCGCGGGCCCGGGCGGCGTGAGCGCGGGCGCGAGGGCGAAACGCTCGTCGAGCGAGTAGGCGAAAGGGAACGCGCTCGCGGTCGGAGCGAGGAAGAAATCGAACGGGTTTATATCGAGGGTCTCGACGAGGAACTCCGTGCGGATTTCGAGGACATCGGCAACCGTCGCCGGCGGGTAATACGCCCAATCGAGGGCGTTGCCCGAAGGGTCGCCGGTGGAGACGAGCTTGGCGTCGGGCGTTAGGGTGACGTTAAACTTATGGAGCCGCTGCCGCGCCGTCTCGCGTGGCCGAAGGTAAAGGGCGTGAGGCGCGAACGACACCGGCTGCGAATAGGTGTAGCGGGTGAGGTGGGTGGCGCGGAGAAACATGGGGGAGCGGACGACGAAGTGACGTTGGATGTTAGCTCAAAGAGTGCCGTTTAAAGCGGATTTTAAATCCGTGACGAAATCGTTAACGACGACCTCGGTTGTGGCCCAAGAGCACATGAGCCGATAACCATGGTCGCCGATGAACGGGTGAAAGTGCCAGCCGCGTGCGAAAAGCGCTTGGGCCGTGGCGGGTGGGAGTTGGACGAAGACCGCATTGACGGCAGGTTCGTGGAGCAGCGTTACCCCGGAAAGCCCGCGGAGGGCGGAGGCGAGTTTTTTAGCCTGCGTGTTGGCGTGGGTGGCGTGGCGGAGCCAAGCGCCTGATTCAAGGATCGCGCCCCATTGGGCACTGGCGAAACGCTGTTTGGAGGCGAGCTGGCCGGCTTGTTTCACGCGGTAGGCGAAATCTCGGGCGAGGGTTTTGTTAAAAAAGACGACGGCCTCGGTGGTGAGCAGACCGTTTTTGGTGCCGCCGAAACAGAGGACATCGATGCCGGCCCTCCACGTGAGATCGGCGGGGCTATGGCCGTGGGCGGCGGAGGCGGCGCAGGCGTTGGCGAAGCGGGCCCCGTCCATGTGCACGGCCAGGCCGTGGGCGTGCGCGAGATCGGCAAGGGCGCGAATGGCCGCGGGCGAATAGAGCGTGCCGTGTTCCGTGGACTGCGTGAGCGAAAGCGCACCGGGCTTGGGAAAATGCACGCCATGGCCGCGGGTGAGCGCGGCGGCGACGGTGGCGGGGGAGAGTTGGCCGGACGCGCCGGGCAGCGGGAGGAGCTTGCTGCCGCCGGTGAAAAATTCTGGGGCGCCGCATTCGTCGGTATCGATGTG